>DATKXO010000049.1:0-5823 GCA_035528995.1 Phycisphaerae bacterium
GGCACCAACGCGATCCAGGCAAGAAAGTGAAGATTCAGCGGCCAATCGCAGGCGGACATCAGCCCGCCGGAGGCCAAGGCCGCCAGGACCCCCCAGGCCCACGAAGGCGATCGACCGGTCTTCATCGTGCGTCACCGATGCTTGGCTCGGCGCCGGTCCCCTGCTCCAACGGACTGTCAGGGCACCGCCCTGCCGATCGTTGTTCAGGCCGGTCTCTACTCCCTGGCCAGCAGCACGTTCACCGCCTTGGCCAGCACCGTCGTCTTGTCCCCCTCTTTCAGACCCAGCGCCTCCAGCGATTCGAGGGTCATCACCGAGCACATCATTGAGTCGGCCGGGATCTTCACCTTCACCTGACACATCACCGTGCCCCGCTTGATCTCGACCACCTCGCCCTGCAACTGATTCCTGGCGCCGTATTTCATGACTGACCTCCCGAGAAAGAGCGTGCCCGCGAATCTGCGCCCGACCGCCGGCACCGATGGTGCGCCAAGCGACAACCGATGGCCCGGCGTGCCACTGAGTCTACCCGGAAGCTGCTGCCGGGTCATCGCGCGGGATCTGCTCGGCCGCGGACGTAGTGCTCCACACGACGAGCCCTACGGCTTCGACTTGTACCGCTCCGCGTCGGCGAACACGTCGATCACCCGGAAGTGCGAGAGGAACTTCGCTCCGTGGACGGCGCCGGCCGGTATGTGGTAGCTGTCGCCCGGGCCGTAGCGCCGTGTCTGCCCGCTGATGGTCAGCTCCATCTCGCCCTCGACCACGATGCCCCACTGCTCGCCGTGGCTGTGCGGCGGGATCGCCCCGATCGGGTCGATGTCGAAGAAGATGACCTGGTGGTCGGGCGCCTGCGAAATCCAGCCGCGCACGCCGTCGATGGGGATGTCGACCTGCGGAAGTTGCGTGATGAACTCGGGGAATGCTGCCTGGGCCATCTGCGTGACTCCTCGTCGTCTCGAAACGGACACCTTCCTACAGAAATGAGCAAGGCCACGCAGGCCCGGGCATGGTCAGCCCCGCCTGCGTGGCCACAAACTCAGCCGCACCGCGTTCAACCTACGTTCATTTCGCGCCCGGCGCGGCGCCCACCGCGCTCGCGGACGGCTTCTTGGCGTTGCCCAGATTGCCCGCGATCCCCTGTGTGAGCGACCGAAGGTCGATCCCCAGTACGCTCTCCAGCGTGGCCATCGATTCGGCGAGCATGCGAGCCCGCCCCAAAGCGGCGCCGGCTATGGCCCGACCGTCGCCACTGTCGATCACCGTCACATTGCCCAGCTCCACGTTCGCCACGGTCTTGGTGATCTCCTGGACCACCTCGGGCAGCATCTCGGTGAGCATGACCTTCAACGCATCCGGGCGCTCCTGAATCGCCTTGCCGATCTGCTCGATGGCCGTCGCCCGGGCCTTGCCCTCTTCCAGGATGTGGGCCGCGTCACCCTCGGCCTTGGCCTTGGCTACGTCGCGGGCCGCCTGGGCCTGCTTGACCTGCGTGGCGATCAGGCGTTGCTCCTCGGCCGCGCCCCTGGCCTCCTGGGTCTGGGCTTCCTTGAGTTCGGCCTCACGGGCCAGTTCCGCCTGGCGAATACGCAGGCCGTTCTCCGCTTCGGCGATGGCCGTATCGGCGTAAAGCCGGGCCTCCTCGGCCTTCTGCCGTCCCATGGCTTCGGCGGTCTTGGCTTCGGCCTCGCGCTCGGCCTGGGCTTGGCGAGCCTTCGCGTCCGCCTCCGCCTCTCTGATGTCCGCGTCGGATTTCTTGGTGGCCTCGTACTGCCGGGCGTCGGCCCGGACCTGGGCGGAAGCCTTCCGGGCGATCGACTCCAGGTACTGCTCGTCGTCGTGCACGTTCTGGATGTTCACGCTGTCGATCACCATGCCCAGCTTGCGGAAGTCGTCGGTCACCTCCCTCATTACGGTGGCCACGAACTTGTCCCGGTCTTCCACGATCTCCTCCGGAGTCATCTTGCCGATCACCGCCCGAAGTCCGCCTTCCAGCGTCTCACGGGCCACCCGCTGCAGCTCCGTCTGCGGCTGGCCCAGGAACCGCTCGATGGCGTTGCCGCGGATCTCCGGATCGGACGACACCTTCACGTTGGCTACCCCGTTGACCGAGACCGGTATCATGGTCCCTCCGCCCGACTGGGCTTTGACCTCCAACGCGACCTGCATGTTTCGCAGGCTGATCAATGCTACTTTCTCGATGATTGGCCAGACGAACGTCCGCCCGCCGATCAGCGTCCGGTACCCCTGCTCCGCCCTGCCCTGCTTGCCGCTGATCACCAGCAGTTCGCTCGGGTTGCCCACGACCATCAGCTTGGCCACCAGCATCGCGAACGCCAGGATCAGGAAAAGGAGGACAAGGCCGATGACGACGGCACCGCTGAGAGTTCCCCCCTGTGCGATGAGTAGTCCGATCATGAGTCCGTCCTCCCTTCGTGTTCGTGGACGAAATCGTATTCTTCCTCCGAGACGACCTCGGCCGTTCCGTTGGCGAACGTGACGACCGCCACGCGGTCTCCGATCTTGAAGTGATCCTCTCCGCGCTTCGCCGTGGCCGCCACGAACCGTTCCTGCCCGCGGACTTGCAGCGCGATCTCCCCACGCTCGCCCTCGGCAATCGCGATGGTCACCCGCGCCGGCCGATTGACGTAGTCACGAACCGTGGCCGCACTGTCGCCGCTGGTCCGTTGCAGGTAGCGCAGCGTCTGGTGCACGCCCTGGCCCACGATCAGGCCCGAGCCGATCGCGATCAACAGCACCGCCCCCGTGCCCATCGGGGTCAGGAAGGTCAGCACCGTCCCGATCGCTCCGAACGTCGCCGTGAAATACACCAGAAAACGGATCGAGAACCAACTCGCCAGCGAGATGCCCTCGCCCGCGTGATCGACGTGGGCCGCCTCCGCCTCCGCGTGGACCTCCACCTCCGGCCCGACGTCCACGTCCGCCCCGACGTCCACGTCCGGGGCGATGTCCGTGTCCATGTCCGCGTGGAAGTCCACGCCCAGGTCCGCGTCGAGAGAGGTGTCCACGTCCATGTCGGCGTGGTGGCCGAAGATCGTCGAGATCGCCACCAGCCCGCCGCCCACGATCAGGCACACGATGTAGATCGTCGGCAGCGCCGCCGCGGCCGCCAGCAACGAACACACAACCGTTATCTCTGCCATACCGAACATGACCGTAGCTCCCCGTCCGGGCACGGCCTGGGTAGATGTGCTGCCTGCCGCGCCCCGGTCCTCATCTAGAGCCTACCACGTCCCATCAACCCCGGCCATTCTAAATCCCGGCCCGTTCCATAACGATGTGTAACGATTTGTCCCTTCAGAACGCCCGATGCCGCCGGACCTGTGCATGGAGAATACTGACCGACCGGCCGCCCACTGTCCGACCTGAGTCTGCACCCGGACCGACCTGTGCAACAGGCCGATTCGCGCCGGATTCGTCACCGCGAGTCTGAACGAGTCGCCCGAAACTCCGGCGCGACGAAGCGCGGGATGGCCGGCGCCCGGCGGGACATCGCGTCCGGTCAACATCGTCCGCCGGGGTTGCCCAAAGGTCCCAGCCACGCGCCCGTGGGGCCGGGCTCCCACACTCCAGCCCGGACGGACCGGAAAAAACTGCGCTTTTCCTGCCAACGATACCCCCCTTCACCGCTTGACCTGGGAGCCATGTTGGCTTAGAGTCTTTTATCGGGACCCCTGTCCAGGATCAGATCGAGGGAATCGTGCTGGGGGCATGGTTACAGTAGCGCGCTTGTCTGGCATCGCCTGCCGCTTCGGGCACCGGCTCCGATTGCCCGCGCTACGAGCCTGACGAAGGAGACGGGATGTTCAGCGTGTACTTTGACGACGTTACCGGGCGACCGAACGTCCGCGAGGGGGAAGCGCCGCGAAACACCAACTTCGTCGCCGCCTTCCTCGAAGAGGGGGACGCCGACCGGCTCAAGTCGGAACTGGCCGCGGATCGCATTGTGCGGCTCGGACTGGTCAGGGCCAATCCCACCGTCGACGACCTGCGGGATGAGCGCGTCCGGGCATTGTACGGGCGGGCCGTGAAGGTCTCGCCCGAAGCGCCCTTCTCCGGTGCGGTACGCGCCACCGACGAGTCTCTGGCCGCTCAGGCCGCGTTCGTTGCGGTGACACCGATCAGTCACCACCCCATCGGCCGGGGTGTCGCCGCCTACGCCGGTCCGGGCGAGGGCTGGCTTGGCTACGGCTTCGGTCTGCCGGCGGCGCCGCCTCTATAGACGGCACGGTCGCCGAAACGCTCCTGGATTTCGTCCACCACCCGGTCCAGCCGCTGACCCCGAGACGCCTCCGCCTCCTCGAAGAGCGTGAGTTGCTCGCCGCCGACGCCGCCAAGCTGGGATACGCCCACGCCGATGAGCCGAACGGGCCGGGGACGCCGGCCTGACCATTTCTCCAACAAGCTGGATGCCGCCTCCCACAGGACGTCGGTCCGGTCCGTGCCCGCCGCCAGCGTCGAGCTCCGCGTGATCGTCTTGAAATCCCCCGTGCGCACCTTCAGGTTGACCGTCCGGGCCAGCAGTCCATGCCTCCGCAGGCGCCGGGCCACGTGCTCGGTCTGATCCAGCAACACGCCCCGGAGGTGCTCGACGTCCTTCACGTCCACCGGGAAGGTGACCTCGTGGCTGATGCTCTTCGCCTGCCGGTCGGGGACCACCTCCCGCTCGTCGATCCCGCGGACCAGCCGGTAAAAGTGCGACCCGGCCTCCCCGAACTGCCGCCGCAGTTCCTCCTCGGATAAACGGCGGACCTCGGCGAACGTGCCCACGCCCATCCGCTCGAACCGCTTCAACGTCGCCCGCCCCACGCCCCACAACCGCTCGATCGGCAGCGGATCGAGGAATGCCTCGATGCCGTCCCGCGGCACGATCACCAGCCCGTCGGGCTTCTCCAGGTCGCTGGCCAGCTTGGCCAGAAACTTGTTCGGAGCCACGCCCACCGAGGCCGTCAGTCCCGTTTCGGTGTGGATGCGCCGTTTCAACTCCGCGCCCATCCGTTCCGGCGGCCCGTAAAGCCGCACCGAGCCGGCCACGTCCAGAAACGCCTCGTCGATCGACAGCGGCTCCACCAGCGGCGTGAACTGCTCCATGATCCCGAAGACCTGCCCCGAAACCTCCACGTACCGCTTCATCCGCGGCCGCACCACCACCGCCTCCGGGCACAGCCGCAGCGCCTGTGCCGTCGGCATGGCACTACGGCACCCGAACGGCCGGGCTTCGTAGCTCGCCGCCGACACCACGCCACGCCCCTGCGGATCGCCGCCCACCAGAACCGGCTGGCCGCGCAGCGCCGGGTCGTCAAGCTGCTCGACGGCCGCAAAAAACGCGTCCATGTCCACGTGCAGAATATGACGATCGCCCCCCGAGCTCATGACGCCCCATCATACCAGTTCCAGAATGAGCGTGCCGTTTCCCGAGCCGCGGGCTTCAGCCCGCGCGGACCATTCCCGAGCCGCGGGCTTCAGCCCGCGCGGACTATGTCCTCCCAGAAACGCCCAATCGGCGCCCCGCCGCCGGCAGAACTTGCCGTTTGCCCGCCCGACTACAATAATCCCTCAACGTGTGCTGATCCGCCGGGTGCCACGGGCGGCTTGCCCGAGGCTGTCCGACAATTGACGAGCGTAAAATAGTAGCCTCCATATGGTTATGTGAAGCGAACAACTAGCACTTAGCCAGCATGGAGGATTGGGATGCCAGACAGTGCCACGGAGGGCACGATTCTGGCGCAGCTCGTCAGATTGTCGGTGCCCCTGGTCAAGGCCGCGGAGAAAGAACTGCTCCGTGCCGGACCAGGCGCTCCC
>DATKXO010000050.1:0-22036 GCA_035528995.1 Phycisphaerae bacterium
AAGCGTCCGCGTCCAGGCCCGCCTTGCCCGAACAACACTGGGAGAGGAACTCCTCCGCGCTCCATCCCCGCTCGACCGCCACCTGCGGCAGCAGACACCCCGAAGCCGTGCCGCGACGGATGAGCACGCCATGCCGCCCGACCTCCAAACCGGCAGGGTCATCCGTCCGCTCGGGCTGGTCGAGCACGCTGATCTCGATGGTGAGGTCGTTCAGCTCGTCGAGCGTGATGCGCTGCTGTGCGAATCGTGGATCCTCCAGGCAGGAGGTCCGGGCGACGCTGTCGATGGTCTCGGCCAGGTCGCCCAGGGGCCGGAAGGTCCCCATGCAGCCTCGCAGCCGGGGGCCGTGCTTGAGGGTCACGAACGCACCGCTGAAAGCTTCGGGGAGTTCGACGACGGAGCTGATTCTCACGTCGCTTCCCCGGAGCGCGGCCTCGACGGCCCGGCGGGCGATGTCCAGCACCGCCTTTCGTTGCTCTGACGTCATCGATCGGACCTCCCACCAAGGGTCAGCCAGCGATCTGCGGAGGTGATCAACGCCGGTCACACAGCATACTTGATGACCACGAATCCGCCAACCAGCAGAACGACGAACAGAATACAAGCCAGGTTGAAGTACTTATCCAGGATGGGGGTAATCCGGGGCCCGAGGCGCCCCATGAGCCCGGCCACCAGAAAGAAGCGGGCGGACCGGCTGACGGCCGAGGCCAGCAGGAACATCAGGAAGGGGCTCCAGCCCTCGTCCTTGAAGAACATGCCAGCCGAGATGGTGATCACCTTGTAGGGCAGCGGCGTGAAGCCGGCGACAAAGACGATCCAGAAATTAAACTCCCGGTACCAGTTGGTGGCCTTGGCGAAGTTGGCCTCGTTGATGCCCGGCAGGTGCCAGGCGTAGACGGTCTGGTCGATCTGGCTCCAGACGCCCATGCCGATGAGGTAGCCCAGGATTCCGCCGACCACCGAGGCCACCGAACAGGCCAGGGCGAACCGGACCCACTTTTTGCGATTGCCGAGGACCAAGGGGGCTAGCAGAATGTCGGGCGGCACCGGGAAGAAGCTGGACTCGGCAAACGACAGGCAGAACAGGGCCGGCGAGCCGTAGGGCGTGTGAGCCCAGTGCAGGACCCAGTCATAGAGGCGGCGGTGCAGGTGCCAGCGGGCGACCGGCGGGCGGTCGGATGATTTCTGTGGCGTCCGAGCTGGGTCGGCGTCGGGGTCGATGGCTGAATCCTCCAAACCGGGGGGGCGAGGGACCGGCTCGTCCGAGAATTCACAGGTCCGGCAGAGCGGCAAGCCACGTCCGGCACTGGCGTTATCGCCCGGCGACCCGCGACCGTGCTACAGGCGAGCCGCCCGCGAACCGGCGCAGACAGTAGCAGAATTCGCTCGCGGCGTCAGCAGCGGCTCGATCTCTCGCACGTCGCGCAGGCAGAAGGTCAAGGTCCGGCGCCTGCCGCGCGTGGCCGCTGGTCGTTTCGACTGTCCGTCGGGTAACGGTGTAGTACAATCGCTCCCGAGGTGCGTCATGGCCGATCCGAACGATTACCCCGCCCACCGGAAGCTGGTGACCAGGCTCGAGGAGGCGGGCGTCGGCTTCGAGGTCAGCGAACACGAGCCGGTGTACACCAGCGCCGAGGCGGCGGCGGTCCGCGGCGTGGAGCTGCACAGCGGGGCCAAGGCCCTGATTCTCAAGGCGGGCAACCGGTTCGTCATGGTCGTCCTGCCGGCCGACATGTCGCTGAACAGCAAGGCCACGAAGAAGAACCTGGGGTGCAAGTCGATCCGCTTCGCGAGCAAGGAGGAGGTGCTCTCGCTGACCGGTCTGGAGCCGGGGTCGATTCCGCCGTTGGGCAGCCTGTTCGACCTGCCGACCTACTGCGACGCGCGGCTGGCGGAGAACGAGCGGATCAACTTCAACGCCGGGGCGCATACCCTATCGGTCAGCATGAGCTACGACGATTTCATTGTGATCGAGCATCCGGCGTTCGGCGTGTTCGCGGCCGAGGCCGACACGCACTAGCCGGACGGGCAGAGCGGTGGGAGCCGATCCGCGTGTCGGCGGCGACATGCGGGCGGTATGATGGCCGGGCTTATCGTTGCGGACGGGGCACGGCCATGGTGGCGATCACCCAGGCACAGACCGAGCGGGACATCGGCATCGTCAGGGAACTCTTCCTGCGGTACGCCGACTCGCTGGGCTTCGATCTCTCCTTTCAGAACTTCGACACGGAGCTGGAGACGTTTCCCGGTGACTATGCGCCGCCGGGCGGATGCCTGCTGCTGGCAAGGGACAGTGAGGAGGCGGTCGGCTGCGTCGGCTTGAGGCCGCTGGAAGCCGGCATCTGCGAGATGAAGCGGCTGTACGTTCGGCCGGAGTGCCGCGGCCGGGGTGCCGGACAGGCCCTGGCGCGGGCGGTCATCGAAGAGGCGCGGCGAATCGGTTGCGGACGCATGCGCCTGGACACCGTGCCCTCAATGACGGCGGCAAACGCGCTTTACGAATCGCTGGGTTTCGTCGACATCGAGCCGTACCGTCACAACCCGCTGCCCGAGGCGAGGTACATGGAATTGGTTCTGTGATGCCGGGGCGGTCACCTTGCGGTTGCAGGGAGAAGGGCAACGAAGTTCATGAAGGCGATGATTCTCAATAAGACGGCGCCGGTGGGCGAAAGCCCCCTGACTCCGGGCGAGTTGGATGTTCCCTCGACTCGGCCTGGGCAAATAGGGGTTCAGGTCAACGTTTGTGGGGTGTGCCATACGGATCTGCATACGGTCGAGGGGGAGTTGGCAGAGCGGGCGATGCCAATCATACCGGGGCATCAGGTGATCGGCGTGGTGGATCGGCTCGGGGAAGGAGCAACGCGATTCAAAGTCGGACAGCGGGCGGGGCTGGCGTGGCTGTACCGTACGTGCGGGGCGTGCAAGTTCTGTAGGCGCGGGGAGGAGAACCTCTGCCCCAATGCGCTGTTCACCGGCTACGACGTGCCGGGCGGGTACGCGGAGTACGTGGTGGTGGATGAGGACTTCGCGTACGAGCTGCCCGAAGGGCTGCCCGACGAGCAGGCGGCGCCGTTGATGTGCGCGGGGATCATCGGCTACCGGGCGCTGCGGCTGTCGGGTGTGACGGGCGGACAGCGGTTAGGACTGTACGGCTTCGGCGCGTCGGCGCACGTGACGATCCAGGTGGCTCGCCATCTGGGCTGCCAGGTGTTCGTCTTCTCGCGCAGCGAGTCACACCGCGAGCTGGCCCGGCAACTCGGGGCCGTATGGTGCGGGCGGGCGGAGGATGAGCCGCCCGAGAAGCTCGACGGGTCGATCATCTTCGCGCCGGCCGGTGGGCTGGTGCCGACGGCCATGGAACATCTCGACCGGGGCGGCACGTGCGCGCTGGCCGGCATCTACATGTCGCAGCTTCCGCCGATGGATTACGAGAAGCACCTGTATTACGAGAAGACGCTTCGCAGCGTGACGGCCAGCACTCGGCGGGACGGGGTGGAACTGCTCGAGCTGGCGGCCGAGGTGCCGGTGCGGACGCAGGTGAGGACGTATCCGCTGGCCGAGGCCAATCGGGTGCTGCAACTGCTGAAGGCGGGCAAGATCGACGGGGCGGCGGTGCTGCGGGTGGGTGCGTAGCCGCCGGCCTGTGTTCAGCAGGAGATGGTGGGTTGGGCCCGCCGTTGGCGGGCTTCACCCACCCTACGATCCTTGATGTTGAACGGCCGCCCGCCGGCGACAGCGGGTCAGGCGAGTTTCTGGGCCGCCCGGGTCAGGATGTCCTGGAAGTCCAGTTGGCTGACGCAGGCCCGCGATGCGGCGTGGAGGTTGGCCTTGGCCCAGTCGCGCTGTTCGGGCGGCAGGGCGGCGAACAAGGCCCGGGCCTCGGCGCGTCGGCCGTCCTCCTCGTAGTAGGACAGGTATCGGGCGATGTCTGCGAACGCGGTCCGTGAGCCGGCGGCCCGCTGACAACTGCCGTCGCAGGCGTGGCAGCAGGTGTGCTGCAGCTCTTCGAGCATGCGGTAGACGGCGGCCTGCTCTTTGCCGGAGAGCGGGGCGAACTTGCGGGCGGCATCGGCGTTCTGGGTGAGCTGCTTCACGTTGCCCATGTAGGAACAGATGCTGGCGATTCGCTCATCGGACCACATGGAGTGGAGCACGGCGGTGTAGGGGTTGAGGCCCTTCTCCTTGTACTCGGGGACGAGCTTCTTGACGTAGGGTAGCCCTTTTCGGGTCTCCTTCATGGAGACGAGGCCGACGCCCTTGTTGTAGCAGTTGTCCATGGCCTTGCTGAACTCGGCGTTGTCGCGAATGAGGATGGGGTCGGCGGCGGTCATGATGGCGTCGACCCATCCGCCGTTGGCAGCGTTGTTGAGCAGGGCGGTGCGGCGTTCGATGTTCGCGCAGTGGGTGCTGAAGCCGACGAACTTGATTTTGCCGGACTTCTTCATCTTGTCGGCGGCCTTGCCCCACTCGGCGCTGGCGGGCCAGGCTTCGCCGCCCTTTTCCTCGGCCGAGTAGGCCTCCCCCACGGACGCGCCCACGTCCCCCAAGGCGTGCAGGAAGTACATGTCGATCTGGTCGATCTGGAGGGCCTCGAGTCGCTCGTCCAGCATGGTGACCCACTGGTCGGGTGTGGTGGGCAGGTCCTTGGTGACGAGGAAGATGTCCTTTCGGAGGCCGGTCTTCTGGAACCACTCGGCGATGGTCTTTTCGTGGTTTCCGTTAGCGTAGACCTTGGCGCTGTCGAAGTAGTGCAGGCCGTTCTCGTAGGCCAGGTTGAGCATTCGGGTGTCGTGCCCCTCGATGGCCCCGACGTTGAGGATGGGGATCTCGACGCCGGTGCGACCGAGCTTCCGTCGAGGGATGGGATTGACCGTCAACTTCTGATCTTCGCCCAGGGCGATGGCCGGCGCGGCGGTAGCGGCGGCGGCGACGGCGGCGGTGGTGCGCAGGAAGTCTCGACGGGATACGGGCTGGTGCATGGCGTCACTCCTCTGTGTTCTCGCGCCTCGGGTTCTGTCACCTATGGTCGGACTCAGGCGAGCTTTTGGGCCGCCCGGGTCAGAATGTCTCGCATGTCCAGTCCGCCGACGCAGGCTCGCGAGGCGGCGCAGAGGTTTGCGTCGGACCAGTCGCGCTGCTCGGGGGGCAGGGCGGCGTAGAGGGCCCGGGCCTCTTCCCGCCGGCCGTCCTCCTCGTAATAGGACAGGTAACGGGCGATATCGGCGAAGGCGGTCTGGGTGCCGGCGGCCTGGTGGCAACTGCCGTCACAGCCGTGGCAGAAGCGCCGCGGGTGGTCGTGGAGCATTCGATGGACGGCGCCGAGTTCGTCACCGGTGAGCGGCTTGAAGTCGCGGGCGGCGTCGGCGTTCTGTTGCACCTTCTTGATGTTGTCCATGTGGGAACAGATGGTGGTGAATCGCTCGTCGGACCAGATCGCGGCCAGGACGGCGGTGTGTGGCGTCAGTCCCTTGTCTTTGAACTCGGGGAAGTCCTCCTTGACGTGGGCCAGCCCGCCGCGGACCTCCTTCATGGAGATCAGGCCGACACCGGCCTTGTGGCAGGCGTCGAGCGCCCGGTTGAGGTCGTCGTTGGTCCGGATCAGTCGGGGGTCCGTGGCGACCATGAGGGCGTCGACCCAGCCGCCCTGGGCGGCGTTGTCGAGCAGGGCGATACGGCGCTCGATGGGTTTGCAGTGGGTGCTGAAGCCGACGAGCTTGACCTTGCCGGACTTCTTCATCTTGTCGGCGGCGGCGGCCCATTCCTTGCTCTTGGGCCAGTCCTTGCCGCCCTCGAATTCGATGGGGTAGCCGCCGTACCCGCCGCCGTCACCCAGGGCGTGGATGAAGAACATGTCGATGTGATCGACCTGAAGGGCCTCGAGGCGGTGGTCGACCATCTGGACCCATTCGTCGGGCGTCTTGGGATGGTCCTTGGTGACCAGGAAGATGTCCTGGCGCTTGCCCGACTTCCCGAACCAGTCCGCAATGGCGCGTTCGGAGTTGCCGTTTTCGTAGCAGTCGGCGGTATCGAAGTAGTGGACGCCGTGGTCGTAGACGGTGTTGAGCAGTCGGGTATCGAGGCTCTGTGAGGTACCCAGGTTCAGGATGGGGACCTGGACTCCGCTCCGGCCGAGGGCGCGGCGGGGCAGGGGCGCAGGCTTCTTGCCTTCGTCCTGTCCGCCGAGTGCCAGGCGCGGGGCGGCTACGGCCAGCGTCGCGGCGGCGGTGCTGCTGCGAAGGAACTGACGACGGGATAGTGAGTCAGACATCAACGTGCTCTCCGGGTCAAAGGACCGAGAGCCGGGTACGGTCCATCCAAAGTCTCAAGAAAGAAACCGGCGAAGGTCGATTTCGTGCTCCGGCCCGTTGTGACCCCCTGCTCCGGTTGTAACGGTGATTGTATCAAAACTCGGTCCGGCCTTGCAGCCGCGACTGTTGTGTAAAGATGTAACCTGCGAGCCGGCGCAGGCGTCGGGGTCGGCGGCGTTGTGCGGCGCCGCAGCGGTGCCGGCGTCGGCGGTCTTGATGAGTCGCAGGGAGCGGTTGCGGCCACCCTCCTGGTAGTGCTGGGAGCGGGTCTCGCCCTCGGCGGTGACGTAGACGGCCCGGCGATCACCGGCCACGGGGCATTCGTGCTCGCAGATGCCGCAGCCGATGCAGAGCGCCGTGTCGATCTTGGGCAGGGCGAGTTGGAGGTAGATGGCGGCCGTGTCGCTCGGCTGGGGCGGTGGATCAACGGGCGCGGCCACAAGCAGCGTGTCGGCGTCGTTGTTCCGCACGCGGTGCATGGACGAGGTACCGTCGCGGCGGATGAGCTGAACCTCGTGCACGGTGGAGAGGGCGTCGGAGAACTCGCCCGGGCGGAAGGTGCAGGGCTCGGGCTCGGCTCCGGGCTTGGGGTAGTCGGCCAGGGTGAGCGAGGTGGCGGTGGCGGAGACGATCAACTTCGTTCCGTCGCGGACCAGCATGGGGCGGACTTCGGAGTGGATGGCCTTGGGTGAGACCGGGCAGACCTCTTCGCAGACCACGCAGGGGACGTTCTTGCTCCAGGGCAGGCAGCGGCCGAAGTCGTAATGGGCCGTGCCGAGCTTGACCGGGCCGACGTCCTGGTACGGGCCCGCGCCGAGTTTCTCCTCGACGGTGAGGCGTTGGATGGCCCCGGTGGGGCAGACGTGTCCGCAGGCGGTGCACTGGTACTGGCAGGCGCCCATGCGGAAATTCAGCACCGGCGTCCAGAGTCCCTCGAGGCCGGCCTCGAGCATGGCCGGCTGGAGGACGTTGGTCGGGCAGACTCGGATGCACTGGTCGCACTTGATGCAGCGTTCGAGGAACTCGGTCTCCTCGACGGAGCCGGGCGGACGGAGGACCTTGGTGGAGAAATCGCGGGTGCTCTTGCCGGAGGCCTTGGTCCAACTGAAGAAGAGTGCTCCGGCCAGGGTGGCGAAGATGGCGTGGCGGCGTTTGAGGTCGGGGCTTTTGACCTCGTGCTTTTTCGGCGGCAGCATGGCGAAGCTGAGGGCGTCGTGGGGGCAGTCCTCGATGCAGTTCATGCAGACGAAGCACTCGCTCATGCGGAGCTGGGTGTGGGGGTCGGAGGCACCCTCGCAGGATTGCAGGCAGAGGTCGCAGTCGGTGCATTTCTTGGGATCGCGCTCGATGCGCCAGAAGGCGAATCGGGAGAGGACGCCCAGCAGCGCGCCCAGCGGGCAGATCACCCGGCAGAAGAACCGCGGGATGACCAGGTTCATGGCCACGAAGAACAGGAACAGCCCACCGATGACCCAACCGAGCTGATGCAGCTTGTAGTCGCCGAACAGGTTCTGAGCGGGCATGTTGAGCGTGGGCAGGACGTTGATGGAGAAGGCCCGGTGGACGAAGACGATCGGATCGAGCAGGCCAATCTGCAGGCTGCCGAAGAGGCAGGCCACCAGCATGCCGATCAGGACGTAGTACTTGAGGGCGAAGAGCCGGCGGTAGCGGTTGGACTCGATGCGGTCCTTGGCTCCGCGGGTGTTGAACACCCAGCCGATGAAGTGGTGAATGATGCCGTAGGGGCAGATCCAGTTGCAGAAGATGCGGCCGAGGAACAGCGTGGGGATAAGGATGAGCAGCGACCAGATGAGGCCGCGGTAGAGCGTGTGGGTGGTGATGGCCGTCGCCAGGGCGACGAGCGGGTCCACCTCGAGGAACTTGCTCAGCACCCAGCGCAGGCCGGGGAGGTCGTCGAGGTGGCGAAACGTGGTCAGCAGCACGAAGGCCACGAAGAGGGTGAAGACCGCGGTTTGAACGATGGTTCGGATGGTGGTGATACGCATCTGGTTACTCGACAAGGTCCGTCAGATCCGGTTCGGCGCCGTCGCGGGGGCGTTCGCTGGGGCGCGGCGGATCAGGTCACGTTGGTCTCCACGATCTTGCCTTGATCTCTGTAGGCCTGCCAATCGCGCTCCGCAAAACGGTGCGATTCCTCGAAGGGCCGGCCGCCGAACTTCTCGTAGGCGATGTCCAGGAAGCGCAGGTTGGCCGGGTCGCGATCGAGCAGGTTCCGGTAGCACCAGGCGTCCAGTGCGATGGAATCGACGGCGGCGGCGATGGTGTGGCCCGGCTTGACGTCGCTGAGGCTACCGCCGGTGGGGCCGTTGCGCATGAGCACGCGGGTGCCGTCGGCGATGGTCAGGGTGGGGCTCATCATGAAGCCCAGGTCGCTGACGATGTTGGCGATGGCCTGGTGGAACTGGTTCCGCCGTCCGCCGAGCAGGCCGTACCAGTTTTTCATGGTCATGGAGGCGTGCCCGATGCCGGAGAGGTTGTGGTCCTTGATGGGGGCAACGCCGATGACCTTGTCGGCCTCGGCGAGCGGTTTCCAGAAGATGGGCCAGGTTCCCAGGGCCTCGTTCTTGGCGGCGTCGGGCTGGTGCGGTCGGCCGTCGGGCTGTGGAGGGCGGACGGCAATGGGCTGGAAGTGCACCTCGGCCGGTGTCAGGATGGTGGCACCTTCCCGGCGGCTGGCTTCCAGAATGCCCGTCCGGGAGAAGCAGCTCTCCGGGGCCTCGATGGGGTTGTCGGCGACGACGACGTTGGACGCACCGGCCTCTTTGCACAGGCGGATGAGGGCCCGGAGCACGTCGGGGTTGGTGGTGGCGCCGAGTTCGGGAACTCGCTCGAAGCCCACGTTGGGCTTGAGCAGCACGACGTCGCCGGGGGCGATGAAGCGGCCGACGCCGCCGAGCCCATCGACGGCGGCCTTGACCATGGCGGCCACCTTGTTATCGGGGCCACGGGCGACGCTGATGCGCGGATCGGAGAGTGGGTAGTCGATTCGCTCGAAGTAGTTGGGCAGCTTGAGCGGCTGGGGATGCATCAGGCCGGCCTTGCCGGTGGGGTCGTAGAGCAGGGCCGCGGCGGCGGCTCCGGCGCCGACGGCGGCCAGGGTCGCTCCGCCCCGGATCAGGAAGTCGCGGCGCGTGATGTCGTCCGGGGCGTGATGTCGGTCCTGAGCCATGAGGATCAACGATCTCCTTCCGTCGGCGAATCGGCTTGGGCGAGCAGCGCGCGGAAGGCCTGGGCCTGGCCTTCGGCCAGCTTTGCGTCCTCGACCCCGTTCACGCCACCCAGATACCGGCCCGATACAAACACCGCGTCGATCACACCGCCTGATTCCCCGATGAGCAGGCCCGTCTCTTCGACGCTGTCGTGGTTTAATACCTTACCATAGTCCTCGAAGAAGCGAACATAGGCGGAGAAAGTTTCTGCGGCCGTGTCCGGATCCGGGGCGCGATGGATGAAGAGTTTGTACCTTTGTTCATCGGCGTCGTAATCGGCGCTGAACACGCCGGACAAAAAGTCCAGGCCGAAGGCGTCGGAAGCGTAGTATTCGAAGGAGTCGGGTCGCCGGTTCTCCTGTGGCAGGAGGGCGTCGGCCCAGAGCAGTTTGCCATCGTCGGTAATGACGGCGGCGATGGCGGCGGCGACGGCACGGGCGGCGGCGGACAGCTCGGGGGTATCCTCCGTGGCCTCGACGCGGACGTAGTGGGCACCTTTCCAGAAGAACACGCCGCCACCGGCGGTGTAGCCGTCCCGGCCGACGTCGACGGGCTCGGGGTGTCCGCCGAACTCGGACTGGTAGATGCCGAAGGCGTTGTCCGCCTCGGTCATGTCGTACCAGTAGACGTCGAGCGACATATTATTGTCACCGCGATAGGACCCGAAGGTGAGCGTTGACACGTTGTAGGCCAGGTACAGGTCGGCCCGGCCGTCGATCTTCTCCCAGAGATTGGTGGGGTCGAACAGGCGGACGTTGTCGGGCAGGTTCCAACCGGGCAGGTCAACCGACGGGAAGGGCGATTCGTCCTTTCGCGATGCGGACGCGGCGGAGGCCGACGCGACGGACGCCGGGCGGACACGGTCCAACATGGCGGAGGCGATGCCGGACACGCGGTCGGCGCCCGGACCGACGGCGCCGCAGACCGTGCGATCCTGGGCGAAGAGGAACGCGTACTGGTCGGTGTAGGTGCCGCTGGCGATCGGGCTCTGTGGTGAGGGGGATTGCGACAGCGATCCGAACTCCTGTATCTGAGCCGCGGCGCGATCCAACAATTGAGCAGCCGCGCTTGCGGTCGGCGCCCTGGCAGCCAGGGCCGTCACGCCGTCGGGATACGAGACGGCGAAGCAGCGATCGATGGCGAAGAGTCCGGGATCGCCCACGGGCAGATAGCGGAACGTACCGGGAAGCCGGTTTTCGGCCGGGAAGACGTCCTGGGCCCAGAAGGGCGTGCCGTAGGTGATCTGAACGCTGGCCAGCGCGTCGGTGATGACCTTGATACCGGGTTGCTCGGTGGGGACGTGCGAGCGGTCGAACCGGGTGTAGTAGCGCCCGGCCCAGAAGCCGCCGCGCTCGCCAAGCGTCCAGCCCTCGTTGCCGGCCGGCAGGGGCCCGGCGCCCTGGGGTGTGAAGCGGCGCAGGAGGGCGAAGGCGTTCTCGGGGAGGCCGGCGTCGAAGATCTCGACCTCGACGTACTGCTCGCGGTCGGCGAGGTTCGCGTACCGGCCGTGATACGTCGATCGGACGCCGTAGGCGGCAAGATCATCGGGCAGATCAGGCGAGAGCGTTACGGTCAGGGCGTCGTCAAGGGCCCAGCCCGCGGTGCCCAGAGACGGCATCATGGAGCGGGCAACGCGGAGCTCGCGGGCGTGCGGTCCGCTGGGCTCGCCGCGGAAAGTACCCTCGGCCAGGTCGAACAGGGTGGGCTCGTCGCGTGCGGCCACGGCGACGACGGCGATCACAATAACGCCGAGGATGGCCAGGACCAGGGCGCCGACGGCCTTTTCGCGCCGGCCGACGCGGTCGCGCATGTAACGCCTGGCGAAGAAGGTTGGCATGTTCGCTCGGGCTCCTTTGCCGACAAGAACCGGCGCATTGTAGCCGAAATCGCCGCCGGGGCAGCCCGACCACGGCCGTGCACGGCAGCCGATACAAATTCCGACAGGCGACGAGCGGCGTTGAAAGCAGGGCACACGGCGGGCGCGTCGCGGTGTCGGGGTTGCTCCGGTGATCGTCCGGAGTTGTAATGGACGGCGAACTGGCTTGCACATCCAGGGTCCGGCCCGGTCCGATTCGGCGCCGCATCGGCGGGACCGCGGCCGATGGGATCGATTGACCAGGAGGTGACGCATGCGCCCGCAAGAGAAGCGATATCGTCGGGGCGCCGGTGCTGTGGTCGCGGTGGCGGTGGTGCTGATCGGCGTCGCACGGTGCGCCGCTCAGGACGACACGACGACATCCACGACGGAGCCGAGCAGCGAGTTCAAGCCGCCGAATCCACCCGGGGCGTCGGAGTTCGTTGACCGGCGTGAAGAGATGGTGGAAACGCAGATCGCGCGTCCGCGTTTCGGGGGTTCGGCGATCCAGGCCAAGACGGTGCTGGAGGCCATGCGGAAGTGTCCGCGGCACGTCTTCGTGCCGTTGCGGGAGCGGTCGCGGGCCTATCAGGACTCGCCGCTGGACATCGGGCACGGCCAGACGATCTCGCAGCCTTACGTCGTGGCCCTGATGACGGAATCGCTCGAACTGACGCCGGAATCGAAGGTTTTGGAGATCGGGACCGGATCGGGTTACCAGGCGGCGGTGCTGGCCCACCTGACGCCGCACGTGTACACGATCGAGATCGTCAAGCCGCTGGCCGACCGGGCCAAGCAGACGCTCGAGAAGCAGGGCTATACGACGGTGGAGTGCCGCGCGGCGGACGGGTACTTCGGCTGGGAGGAGCACGCCCCGTTCGACGCGATCATCGTGACCTGCGCGGCCGGGCATCTGCCGCCGCCGCTGTGGGAGCAGCTCAAGCCCGACGGACGGATGGTGATCCCGATCGGCGGCCCGTACGAGATCCAGAACCTGGTGGTCATTCACAAGACGCCGGAAGGCGAGCGCAGATCGCGCTCCGTGCTGCCGGTGCGCTTCGTGCCGCTGACGCGCGGCGAACCGCGCGACAGATAGGGGAGCGAACCGGTGGTCGCGCCGCATGCCACGGTTGGACCCGGATCGGCCATTGCATACCGGTGGACGGTTGTGTGGGTGTCGGCGGCCGTGCTGGGGTTTGAAATCTCCCTGATGCGCGTGCTGCTGGTTTCGAGTTGGCATCATTTCGCGTTTCTGGTCATCAGCATCGCACTGCTCGGTTTCGGAGCCAGCGGGACCGCCCTGTCCATCGGGCGCGGGTGGGTCCTGCGTCATGGGGACCGCGTTCTGTTCGGACTGTGCCTGGCGTCTGCGGTGTCGATGCCGGTCTGCGCGGCACTGGGGCAGTACGTGCCGATCGAGGCCCGACTGGTGCCGGCGACGTACTGGCGTCAGATCGGATGCTGGGTGGCCTACTGGGCGATTCTTGCGGTCCCGTTTTTCTGTGGGGCGTCGGCGATCGGGCTGATGCTGATGCTGGCCCGGGACCGAGTGGCCGGTGTCTATGCCGGGAACCTGATCGGGAGTGCGGCCGGTGCGGCGCTGGCGACCTGGTTGATGAGTTACCTGCCGCCCGAATGGCTGGCGGCGGCGATGGGCGGGATCGCGCTGCTGGGAACCGGCGGGCTTGTATCCGGCTTTGGCGGGGTGCGGCCGGCGGTGTTGGTGGGTTTCGCGGCTGCGCTGGCGGGCTGGATGTGGCTCGATCGGCCTCACATTCGGATGGATCCGTTCAAGTACGGAGCGTACGTCGAGCGTTTGCAGCGGCAGGGATCGGCGGAGCGCGTCGCGGTGGCCTACGGTCCGCGGGCGATGGTCGAGGCGTACGGCGGCGCAGTGTTCCACGATCTGCCGTTTTTGACCGGAGGCACGGTGCCGCCGGCGATGCTGTCGCTGGTGTCGGACGGGCATCGGGCAGGGTCGCTGCTGCGGATATCGACGGCGGCCGAGGCGGCGGTAGTGGACAACACGCTGATGGGGGCCGCGTACGACATTGCGCCCGGACAGCCCCGAGTGCTGCTGCTGGGGGAGACGGATGGGACGAACGTATGGCTGGCGGCGCGAAGGGACGCGGCGCGAATCGAGGTCGTTCAGCCGGATGACAGACTTCTGTCACTTCTGCGCGGGCCTCTGGGCGCTGAGGGTGGTGCGGTGTTGGAGCTGCCGGCGGTGCGGGTGGTCACGGCCGAGCCGCGCCACTTCGCAGATCACGCGGGCGACCGGTTCGACGTCATTCAACTGATCACGCTGCAATCGTCGGCGGCCGGCTCCGGCGGGGTGGGCGGCCTGGGGCAGGATCATCTGATCACGGTCGAAGGCGTTTCCTCGTGCCTGAGTCGGCTGACGCAGGACGGACTGCTGTTCGTCTGCCGCGGGACGCAGATGCCGGCACGGGACAACGTCAAGCTGCTGGCGACGTTCGTGGCCGCCCTGCGAGGCCACGGCGTTGTCGAGCCCGGGCGGCACGTCGTCATGGTCCGCGATTTCCAGGCGGTGTGCACGATGGTCAAGGCTTCGCCCTGGACCGGAGAACAGATCGCCGGCGTTCGGCGGATGTGTCAGGAGCGCAATCTGACACCGGTGTGGTTCGAGGGGATTCGGGCGGAGGAACTCAACCAGCCGGACGTGTTCCCGGGGCCGTCCGACGGAGTGGGCGACTGGTACCACCACGCGGCGACGCGTTTGTTCTCGGACACGGGGCAGCAGTTCATCGACGACTGGGCGTTTGACATCCGGCCGCCGACCGACGATCGGCCGTTCTTCCGCGACTTCTGCAAGCTGCGGTCGGTGGGGGCGATGCGGGAGGCCTTCGGCCCCATGTGGTTAGCACGGGCTGAAATGGGTTTCCTGTTCGTGGTGGCGACGGCGGTCGCGATCGGGCTGGTCGGGGCGGTGTTGACGCTGTTGCCGTTGGCGGTGACCCGACGGGCGATGCCATGCGGCGGGCGGGCGGCCACGGTGGGATACTTCGCGGCGATCGGGCTGGCCTACCTCCTGCTGGAGATGACCTTTCTGTCGCGTGCGACGCATCTGATCGGCGACCCGGTTCGGGCGGCGGCGGTGACCATATCGGCATTCCTGTTGCTGTCGGGGCTGGGCAGCCTGACGGTGCATCGGCTCGGGGATCGAGGAGCGCGGCTGCCACACATCGTGGTGGCGCTGGTCATCGTGGGCGGCGTGGTGCTGGGATTCATCGGCGCGCTGTCGGGGATCGCAGGGTCATGGCCGGTGATCGCGCGGTGCGGGGTGGGTGCGCTGGCCATCGCGCCGCTGGGGTATCTGATGGGTTTCCCGATGCCGACGGCGCTGGCCCGCCTGGATCGCGGGGCGCCGGCCCTGATTCCGTGGGCGTGGGGGATCAACGGCTTCGCCTCGGTGCTGGCCGCCCCTCTGGCCACGGCGATCGGGATGACCTGGGGATTCAGCGTTGCGGGTCTGGCGGCGCTGGCGTTGTACCTGGCTGCGGCAAGGTTGTTCAAGCGCCTGCCGTGATCGCGGGCGACGCGGTTGTGGCACAGGTGCGCGACGGTAGTCGCCGATGGTGCGCCGGGCTAATCGGCGGGGTATCCGATGGGCACCAGGTAGAGCACGCGACGGTCCTGGGGCAGCTTCAGCACGGAAGCGACCTGCTGATCCTGGAACGCGCCCACCGGGACTCCGGCCAGCTTCAGAGCGGTGGCCTGGAGCAGGATGTTCTGGGCGACGTGGCCGGCCTCGATGAAACAGTAGCGCTCGGCACGGCTTCCGTATTTGCGGGCCGTCCGGTCGACGACGGCGGTGATCACCATGCACGCTGCGGCGTGGCCGACCGAGTCCTGGTCGAGGGCGGCGGCCTGCAACGGTCCGCGCAGGTCGCCGGGCAGGTGGCGGTCGAGGCGATGGTCACTCGGGCGGTAGTGATCGACGCCGTCGGCCGTGACGACGTACAGCTCGACCGGAAACAGCGCTCCAGCCGAGGGCGAAGTCCTGAACCCACGCTGCGAATCGGTGGTACCCTGAGCGGCCCAGCAAAGCTGGGAAACGTCCTCGATGGTCAAGGGCTGGTCGAGGAACGCTCGCTTGGACCGCCGCTGGGCGATGGCCTCGACGAGCGGCATGCCGCCGACGGTCGCGGGCGGCGGCAAGGCGGCGGCCTTCTCGCTGTCTGCGGCGTGCCGATCCGAGCCTGCGCCCCGTGCCAGGAACACTGCGGCCAAAAGACATACACAACATACAGGGGCTTTCATGGTATGGTCCTCACGCATGGGTATGGTGTAGCGGCGTGAGGGTAGACCATTCCGGGCACCGGGACAACGGCGGTGGGCGGCGTTCTGGAGAAGCCGCCCGGGAGTATTGTCGATGCCGTCCAGGATGGTCAATCAGAGCCACCTTGACAGGGCGCAAACGCCTCCGTATCAGTTGGCCGGCAGCCTGAAAATGGAGCAGGGCATGCCGGTCGCGCTGGGCCGATCATCGACGCGCCAGCTCCCATTAGGCACACGAATTGCTGGTCGCTGACCGGGTCGATGCGGCGGGCGCGCCGCAGACCCCGCGTTGCAGGCACGATCCCACCAGAGGGGTACCGCGATGAGCATTAGTCAGATCGGACGTAGCATTGGCGAGTCGGCCACCCTGAAGCTCAACGAGACCGCGTCCATCCTGCGGGCCAAGGGCGACCCGGTGATCCACCTGGGCGGCGGGGAGCCGAAGAGCAAGGCCCCGATCGACGCACTGGTGGCGGCGGCGGGGATCCTCAACACGGGGGAGGTCCGCTACACGCCGGCGGGCGGTATCCCCGCGCTCAAGCAGGCCATCATTCGCTACACCGACGAGTTCTACCATCGCAAGGTCCAGCCTGCGAACGTGATGGCTTCGGGCGGTGCGAAGCAGGCGATCATGGTCTGCCTGCAGACCATCCTCAACCCGCAGGACGAGGTGATCTTCCCCGTGCCCTACTGGGTGAGCTATCCGGAGATGGTCAAGCTTTGCGGGGCCGTGCCGGTGCCGGCGAAGCCCGAGGACGGCACGTTCTATCCATGCCTGCAAGACATCGAGCGAGTGGTCAGCTCATACACCAAGGCCGTGATCATCAACAGCCCGAACAACCCGTCGGGAGCGATGTACTCGGAGCAGTTCATCGCCGATATCGTGGATTTCTGCGAGACGCGGGGGCTGTACCTGATCATGGACGACATCTACCACCGGCTCATCTTCGACGGGCGGGAGCCGGTCAACTGCTACACCTACGCCAAGGACACGGGCGAGAACTCGAGGCTGGTGGTGGTCAACGGCGTGTCCAAGCAGTACGCCATGACGGGCTTCCGCCTCGGCTGGGCCGTGGCCAGCAGGAAGCTCATCGGGGTGATGACCAACATTCAGGGCCACCAGACGTCGGGCCCGTCGGTTGTGTCGCAGCACGCGGCCGTGGGGGCGATCAACGGCGTGCAGTCGTGCGTGGAGAGCCTGCGGCTGACGCTGGAGAACAACCGCAACGTGATGATGGAGCAACTGGAGTCGTTCCACGGCGTCAGGGCCACCAGGCCGGACGCGACGTTCTACTGCTTCGCAGACTTCAGCCATTACGAGAAGGACTCGACGAAGCTGTCGCGATTTCTGCTGGAGAAGGTATGGGTCGTTACGGTGCCGGGCATCGAGTTCGGGATGGACGGGCATCTGCGGCTGTCCACCTGCGGGTCCATCAAGGACATCGTCGGCGGCATCGAGCGGATGAAGTGGGCTCTGGACCCGCAGTCGCCCAACGAGCTGTACATCGGCGATCGCAAGTTGGTGAGGAACTGAGGGTGAGGGAAGCCGGCGGCTGGTAGCTATTGGCTATCAGCTCACGGCCGTTGGCTTGGTGCAGGCGGGCGGTGGTTGCGCAGGGCGCGCGGGAGAGGGTGACGGCTGGCAGCGGACAGGCGGCAGTTCTGAAGGAACCCGACATGCCCAAGTACCTCGAGGTCGACACGCCGGCCGCCAAGCAGGCCGGCTAGCTGGGCACCGCAAAGTCGGGGGCGGCGTGAGTTTCCAGGCAAAGCGGCTACCGACGGTTTCCCCGTCGTTCACGTTTCCACCGCAGAAAACGCAGGGCTGCTGCGGCGTTGGGCTCGGCTGACTTGACCGGGGCGCGGCGAATCAGTACCCCTATAGCAGACTCTCGAGCCGCCCGACGGCAGCAGCCGGTGCTCGATTGGTGCGGGCTGACGGGCGATGGCTGAGCGGCGGCGGCCACATGCCTATCGGAGCACGTCCCATGGCGAATGTACTGGTGATCGATCCTGAAAAGTGCACGAGCTGCCGGCTCTGCGAGCTGGCCTGTTCGGCGCGGAACGCCGGAGCGTACCGGCCGGCACGGTCCCGCATCCGGGTGCTGATCCGGGCGGACGAGGCGTTCTACTTTCCGCGCGTGTGCATCCAGTGCGAGGAGGCGCCGTGCATCGAGGAGTGCCCCACCGACGCCCTGGTTCGCGACGCGGCCACCAACGTGGTGGTCCTCAAGGAGGACCGCTGCGACGGGTGCGGCGTGTGCGAGTCGGCCTGTCCATACGGCGTGATCTGGTGTCTGGACGACAAGGCCCACAAGTGCGACCTGTGCGGCGGCGATCCGGAATGCGTGCGCTTCTGCGCTCCGGACGCCCTGCGGTATGAATCGCAGGACCGGTGGCCGCCGGGCGACCGTCAGGCGTACGCCGATCGCCTTCGCGGTCTGGTGCAGGAGGTCAAGCGATGATGCATGCCTACGCTGGAAAGATGCTGCGCGTGGACCTGAGCAGCCGGACGATCCGGACGGAGCCGATCGACCCGCAGCAGGCGCGGGCCTACCTGGGCGGGCGGGGCCTGGGCACCAGGATCATGTATGACGAAGTCGATCCGAAGATCGACGCGCTGGATCCGGCGAACAAGCTGATCCTGGCGGCCGGGCCGCTGACGGGCATGTCGGCCGCGTGCGGCGGGCGGTTCATGGCCATCACGAAGGGTGCGCTGACCGGGGCGATCGCGTGCTCGAACTGCGGCGGCACGTTCGGGCCGGAACTGAAATACGCCGGGTATGACCTGATCGTGTTCGAGGGTGCGGCGGACGAGCCGGTCATGCTGGTCATCGACGACGATTCGGTCGAGCTGCGTCCGGCGAAGCATCTGTGGGGGCAGAACGTCCATCAGACCGAGGACGCCCTGCACGCCGAGTTGGGCGCGGACTTCCACCTGGCCAGCATCGGGCCAGCGGGTGAGAAGCTGGTTCGGTTCGCGTGCATCATCAACGACAAGAGCCGGGCGGCGGGTCGGTCGGGCGTCGGCGCGGTGATGGGTTCGAAGAAGCTCAAGGCGGTGGCCGTGCGCGGTACGGGCGGGTTGACTGCGGCCGACCCCGAGGGCTTTCGCACGGCCTGCTTGGACTCGCTCAAGAAGCTGAAGGAAGGGGAGATCAGCGGCACCGGTCTGCCGGCGTTCGGCACGGCCATTCTGGTCAACATCATCAACGAGAGCGGCATTTTCCCGACGCGGAACTTTCAGGAAAGTCAGTTCGCCTTGGCGGAGCAGATCAGCGGCGAGACGATCGCCGAGCAGATTCTGGTGCGGCCGCGGGCGTGCGTGGCGTGTCCTATCGCCTGCGGTCGGGTCACTGCTCTGCCCAACGGCAAGTTCAGCGGGCGCGGCGAGGGGCCCGAGTACGAGACGGTGTGGGCCCTGGGGGCCGACACCGGCGTGGGCGACCTGACGGCGGTGACCAAGGCCAACTACATCTGCAACGAGTTGGGGATCGACACCATCACGGCCGGCGCGACGGTGGCGTGTGCGATGGAGCTGCTCGAGAAGGGTGCGATCAGCGAGAAGGAAATCGGGCGGACGCTGTCCTTCGGTGACGCCGAGGCGATGGTGGACATGATCGGCAAGATCGGTCGGCGCGAGGGATTCGGCGACGTGCTGGCCGAAGGGTCGGCGCGGGTGGCGGCGAAGTACGGTCGGCCGGAACTGTCCATGGGGACCAAGAAGCAGGAGTTCCCGGCGTACGATCCGCGCGGTGTGTTCGGAATGGGGCTGCAATACGCGACGTCGAACCGCGGCGGGTGCCACGTTCGGGGCTATCTGATCGCTCCAGAGATTCTGGGCGTTCCGGAGAAGTTCGACCCGCACACACCGGATGGCAAGGCCGCTCTGGACATCGGTTTCCAGGACCTGACGGCGGCGCTGGACGCGGCCGGGCTGTGCCTGTTCATCACCTTTTCCGTCGGCGGGCCGGAGATCACCGAGATGCTGCGAACGGCGACGGGCTTCGACTACGACGTGGACGAGGTGATGCGGGCCGGCGAGCGAATCTGGAACCTGGAGAAGCTCTTCAACCTGCAGGCCGGGCTGAGCAGGAAGGACGACACGCTGCCCAAGCGCCTGCTGACCGAACCGATGCCGGCCGGGCCGGCCAAGGGGATGACCGTGCCGCTCGAAGAGATGCTGGCCGAGTACTATCGCCTTCGCGGGTGGACGGATCAGGGTCAGCCGACGCAGGAGAAGCTCGTGGCGTTGGGCCTGTCGTAGAGTTCGCCGGAGTCGCTCGATCAGCGCCCGGGAGGAGACCTCATGGGACTATTCGGAAAGAGAGAGGCCCAGGAAGTCGAAGTGGTCGGCCAGCAGTTGCGCTGCGAGATCCGTCACCATACCCGGTTCTGGCAGCGAGAGGCGCAGCTCAACACGGCCGTGGCCACGTTCTTCAACTTCGACTGGGCCAACGCCACTGCGACGTGTATCGTCTGTGAGCGGTGCGGCTACATCCACTGGTTCCTGCCGCCCGATTGAGAGTGAAGCACGAACAAGGAGGACGGTGATGTCCGACAGCGTCTACAAAGTGATCGAGTTGGTGGGGACGAGTGAGAAGTCGTGGGAAGAGGCGGCCAAGAACGCCGTGGAGACGGCCGGCAAGTCGCTCAAGGAATTGCGGGTCGCCGAGATCGGTGAGCTGGACATGCGGGTGGAGAAGGGCAAGGTCGTGGCCTATCGGGCGAGGGTGAAGCTGTCGTTCAAGTACGAGACGTAGGTCCGGCATGCAAGCGCCCGTCCGCAGGAGGGGCGTTGCGGCACATCTGGCACCCGTCACGCCGTACAGCACCCACGGTCCGCATGGCGGACCCGGCGCGGAGCCGTGAACGTCGAGGTTCGACTTTTTGCGACGCTTCGGAAGTATCTGCCGGCCGGCAGCGAGCGAACGAGCGCGCAGGTAGAGGTTCCGGCCGGCGCGTCGATCGCCGACGCGCTGACCGCACTCGGCATCCCGGTGGAGGCGGTCCATCTGCTGCTGGTCAACGGCATCTACGAACCCGACAAGGACCGCCGGCTCGAGGACGGCTGCGTGCTGAGCGCGTGGCCGCCTGTCGCCGGGGGGTAGAGGGCATTAGGATGCGGGAAAGAGGATCCTCTAGACGGAGACATGCAATGAACCGCACAATCGATCGTGTTGTGGGCCTGATGGCGCTTGTCGCGGCGGTTGCCTGGACGGGGAGTGCGTGGGGCGCTCCGGGGGACGTGCGGACGAGCTTTGACGCGCCGTGCGATTACCCGGCGGGTATGGCGACCGACGGTCAGCACCTCTTCATCGCGGACTGGCGCAGCGCGACGATTCACGAGGTCGCGCCCTCTGACGGGCGCGTCATCCGTTCGTGGGACGCTCCGACGCTCAAACCGCACGGGATGACGCACGGCCAGGGTCGGCTGTGGGTCTGCGACGATCACACCGGGAGCATTTACGCGGTCAACCTCGAGAGCGGTGTGGTGGAGACCACGTTTCAGGCTCCGGCGTCGAGCGCGGCGGGGCTGGCTTTTGCCGACGATAACCTGTTCGTCCTGGCCAAGGACAAGATCTACAAGGTCATGCCGGACGACGGGACGATCCTGGGCTATTTCGATGTGCCCGACCGAGGCTGCCGGTGTCTCGCTTACGACGGCAAGTACCTGTGGGTCGGCAACCGGACAAAGGACGAGCTGTACCTGGTGGAGCCGGACAAGGGGAAGGTGCTGGGCATCGTCAAGGCGCCGGGGCCGTACCCGGCCGGGATCGCGTGGCTGAACGGGCACCTGTGGAACGTCGATTTCCAGACGCGCAAGGTCTATCAGCTCGCCATTTACGATGAACCCATGTACACGTTGTCCGACACGCGGCGGGCGCGGGTCGAATATCTGTGGGCGCTGAACAACTACGGACCCGGACAGATCACCGACCTGACGCTGAACATCGCCCTGCCGATGGAGCTGCCGAATCAGAAGCTGCTGACGGAGGTGACGTTCTCGACTCCGGCATCCAGGCGGGCGTCGGACCGGTGGGATCAGGAGTGCGTCGTGTTCGATCTGGGCTCGGTGCCCGGGGGAACCAAGGCGGGGCTGAATTACTCGGTGGAGGCCGAGGTGTCGGCCATCCGTTACCTGATCCTTCCGGAGAAGGCCGGCACATTGGACGACATCCCGGCGGATATTCGGGAGCGGTACACGGCCGACGGCTCGCGCTACCGCATCGAAAGCCCCTACATCCAGGAAACGGCCAAGCAGATCGTCGGCGACGAGAAGAACCCCTACTGGATGGCCCGGAAGATCTACGACTACATCACCGACCATCTGGAATACG
>DATKXO010000051.1:0-4688 GCA_035528995.1 Phycisphaerae bacterium
CTGTGCCGACGTGCTCCACGCCCGTCACCGTCCCGGCGATGGCGGCCCCGATCCGGCCCTCCCAGGGCTCGGCGCGCCATGTGTAGGTGTCGCCGCCGGTCGGGCCGTACGTCTGGTCGCCCGGTACTGTGCAGGGGAAGCCGGGCAGGGAGTGCCAGATGGCCCCGACCTCTTCCACGCTGGCCCAGAATGGACGCGCGTAGACCGCGTGCCGGCCGTTCCAGTCGAAGTGGGCCGCGCCCGGAGGCAGGCCGCCGCTGTTGCGATGGCGAGCCCGCACCTGAAGGATGTAGTCGCCCTTGCCCAAAGCGGCGTCGTCGTCGTGCTCGCCCACCGCTCCGCCCTGAGTCCGAAGGAGTTCGCATTCCTCCCGCAACTCGTAGCTCGGGATGTCGCCCGCGTATCTGCGTTCCGTGTGCCCCTGACTGCTGAGAAGAACGAGGCGGTCGAACTCGTAGTCCTCGTCCCCCGTTTTGTTTTCTCCGGCGGCATAATTGGTGCGAATGTTGTCCCAGTTCGTTACGGTAAGGCCGCCGTTGCCGGCCGACGCCTTTGTCTCCACGGAGTCGGCCTGTAAGTCCTGAATGCAGGATAGTTCGTCCGTAACCGAGTTCACCTTGAGGACACCGACACGGTAGAACCCTTCCTTGGTCCCGCCTATGGCGGCGGCAATGGTCGCCCCTGTCGTGGACAGCATCCCGCCCTTCCACGCCTTGGCCGCCGAGCCTGCCCCGAAGGCCGGGGTCGTCCCCGCCGTCGAGTCCGGCTTGTAGTAGGTCGTGGGGTGCCACTTTGTCACGCCAACCCGATCCACGTGGAACAGCCGGTTCCAGTGGGTGAACCATCGTCCCGCATCTGTTACGGAATGCCCGGACCACGCATCGACCATCGTCGTCCACTCGCTGATGTCCACGGCCGCCCGCGTCGCGGCGTCGTACACCTTGGCGTAGTAGATCGTGGCGACCTCGCTGTTGACCCGCTTCGTGGCAAGATAAACGTCCCCGGTGTCGGAGAACGTCACCGTCGCCATGCTCAGTAGCGGTTTGTCGCTGGTGGCATCGTACACATCGAAGCCCGGCCGGCCCTCCAGCGACGCGCCCTCCATCCGTACGTTCCGCGCGACGTACGGCGTCCCCGATGGCAGCTTCTCCGCCGCCAGTTCGGTGTTCAGGGGTCGGAATGGTACGGGATAGATCGGCATCAGTTGCGGAATCCTAAGTTGCCCACGTGGGCGTTAGTTGCGTCGGGCATAACACAGGAACTCGTCAGCGCCGCCAGGTCTCCGTAGGGGTCGCTGACGAACACGGGGCGGCTGACGTGGTACTCGTCCTGCTCCTCCTTGGCATCGGACAGGACTTCGTGGAAACTGATCTTCGCGGCCTGCCAGATCCCTTCCGGCTTGCCGTATTCGATGGCCGCCATCATCTTCGCCCGGTGATACCAGATGGCGTTCATGTAGGGCAGCCAGAGCGGCACGGTGTCGTCTCCCAGCGTTGGGGCCTTGACCAGATACACGAAGTCATAGCTCCACGAACCGCTCGGGGCGGGTGCCACGCGGATGATGTGCCCGGCATTGACCTGATTGGCGATGTCGCGGTCGAACTCGATGATGGCGATTCCGGGCGTTCCTGACTGCTCAAGATGCCCCTTGCGAACAACCTCGAACTCGCCCATGTTTGAGGTGAACCGGAGGGCGCCGTTCAGGTCGTTCTCCTCCAGCCACACCTGGTCCAGTTTGGAGAAGTCGCTGTAGTCCACCTCGGAGCCCGTAGCGCCTCCGTAGTCCCTCAGCATGAATACGGCAGTGCTCGTCTTGAGCGCGATGGTGAGCGAGTCGCCCTCAACCAGCGTGCCGGCGGCAAAGGCAAGCGTGATGCCGTTCCGCACCGTCGCGGCGGCATCGGGCGTATAGGTGCTGCCGAGGCTTAGGGTGTTTACCGTCAGGCCCTCGTAGTCCGTGACGACAACCGTAACCGTCCCGGCCCCGATCGTTCCTGCGGCCGTGCATTCGGCCGTCCAGATGTCCATTTTCGTCCCACTGTAACTGCCGGCCAGGGACGCCGCGGACGTTCCGCTCCAGTCACCCAGCCTCAAGACGCTGGTTTCGGCCGACAGGCTGATCGTTCCGCGCTTCCTTCGCCACAGCCACGGGTGGCAGTTGTGGACGAACTCAAAGGCCAGGCGCACGATGTTCGCCAGTTTGTCGGGGACACCCCCGCCAGGCGCGTCCCGGCTGATGGCCAACTCGTTCACCAACTGGTCGGCCAGCGTGGTGGATGTCCACGCGGTGTCGGCGGAACTCACCGTGGCCGTCGTTGCCGTCACGGTGTAGACGTTGGTGTTGTTTGCCGCGACGGTCATGGTGTACGGGCAGACGAAGTTGTTCCCGGCCTTGGAGACCCACAGCCTGTAGGTTCCGCTGCTCAAGCGGAAGGTGACGTGGCCGAAGTTGTCGGTAACGCCGTCTTCCTGGACGTTCTCACCCGCCGCGTCCGCCGACGCCGCCACGCGAGCACCCTGAAGCGCGTCGCTGGAGGAGTCCTGCACCGTAATCGTGATTCGGTAGGCCCCCGTGCCAGTCACCGGAGTCTCGCAGAGGACCTCTTCCGGCACGATGATGTTCAGGTTTCCCGATTCGATTGCGTACAGGTCATAGCGAGCGCCCGCCGTCCATGCCCCGGACGCGATGCTGAGCTTCCAGATTCCGCTGTCGGTATGGGTTGGAGGAGAGCCCGTAACTTCGGCGGACACTGCCGTAGCGGACCATGTTCCGTCCGCACCCTTCCACCACTTGTCTGCGTTCGTTCCGGTCTTGCACCGCAGGTAGAACACAACCGTTCCTGTGGTGATTGGACTCACAGTGGTCTTGTTCAGCACCCCGTAGGTGACGACGTTGGCTTGTCCTGGCGTTACCTGCTGCATATCAGTTCAGCCTCGCCTTCAGGTAGCGGTACACGACCGCGACGACGGTTTCCGCCGCCTCGGGCCAGTAGTATGTTGGCCAGTAGCCTGTAGCCCAGTAGTTCGTTGCCCAATAACTCATTGTGCTTCCTACGAGATTGTGGATACCGATCTGGTTCCGTTGTCGCCGACCGTCACGGTGGCCTTCGTGGTGAGCCCGTCGCGTTTCTTGAAGGTAGCTACGCCGGTTCCTGAGTCATACGCGGCGACGCCAAGCACCACCGCCACGAGCGACTCCAAGGCAGACGAGAGAGTGAGCGTGCCCGCGCCGCTGTCGATGTCGATAGAACCCACACTTGCTGCCGAATGGGTGCTGTTGCCGCTGACCGTGCCGGTGATGTCCACCGTCCAGACCGTGACAGCCGCAAGGCCATCGCTGGCCAGCTTGAAGCCCGTCTTGCTCGCCGAGGCGACGACCACGCCGTCGGTTCCCGTATCGGCAAGGATGAGAGCGAGATAGCTCCCCTCCGCCTCGATGGCCGTCTTGATGGCGTCCGCCGTAGGCGGAGCGGTGTTGGCGTACGTTACGAGCCCGGTAGTATCGACGATGGCGAGATCCTCGAAGTTGGCCGGCGCGTTGATGCCGCCGCCGCCTGCGCTATTGTGTAGTTGCACCACGGGAACACCCGCCACCGTCGCGGCGTGGGCCGCCGTGCCAAGCCACTTCGCCACGTTCGCCTGGCCGATGAACTCTGCGGACGTGTCGGTATCCCAGATCATGCCAAAACCACCGCTTGCAAGCGCTATGGCCGCCGTCCCCTCGCCCGCATCAATGGTAAGTGCCGCCGTAAGAGCCGCGCCCGTGAGCGTGGTCGGGCCTAATGATAGCGCCCCCGCAACGGTGAGCGTGCTGCTGAGTCCCACCGCGCCGGTGAAGGTCGTTGCGCCAGTCACGCCGAGCGTGCTTCCCAGCGACACCGCGCCCGTCAGCGTCGTGGTCGTGCCGACAGACAGGGCGTTCGTGATGGCCAGGCCGCTCAGGGTCACGGCCCCCGTGGCGAATGTCGAACTGAACGTGACAGCTCCCGTCACGCCGAGCGTCGAACCTAACGAAACGGCACCGGTCAAGGTTGTGGCATTCGTCACGGTAAGCGCGGAGAGCGTAACCGCGCCCGTGGCAAAGGTGGAGCTGAACGTGACCGCACCCGTTACTCCGAGCGTAGAGCCAAGGGACACGGCACCAGTAAGCGTGGTCGCGTTCGTAACCGTCAAGGCGCTGAAGGTGGTGGTTCCAGCGTTGCTTCCCGCAATGAGCAGGCCGCCCGCCGCGCCCGCCACGGCGTCGGGGATCGAGTTGACCGTTCCCGTAGGCGCGGCTACGTCGAAGAACTTCGTGAAGGCCCCGGCAAGTTGTGTTGCGGTCTCCGTGATCGCCGTGCCGTGAATCTTCGTCAGATCGGACTGGAAGACGATGGTGCCGCCCGCGTAACCCGTTCCGTCGAACATCAGTTCGCAGTTGTCGGCCGCCGCGGCGTCGCCGCTAATCTCCCGAGCATCCGCCCCGCCCAAGACGTAGTTCGTTCCATCCCAGTAGCCGAGCAGCGTGCCGGCCAGTGTTCCCGCGATGGTCGCCCCGTCGTAGACATCCACGATGTACCAGCCAACCGTCGTCAGTCCGGCAGGCCACGTTCCAACGTACCCGTAGCTGGATGCCGGCGTTTCGGTCATGGTGATGACGTAGGTTGCCCAATTCGCGACCGTTAGGTCCTCGAATGCGCCGGTGGCCG
>DATKXO010000052.1:0-4244 GCA_035528995.1 Phycisphaerae bacterium
ATCCTTCAGGAATGGCGCGAAGCGACCGGGGGCGACGGGACCATGATGAAGCTCCGCAACCAGTTCTACAGGGACATCGGGGATGTTCTGAATGAGGAGCAGATGCATCAGTTCAGGCGGTTGGCCAGCCAAGCGATGCGACCGGACGGGGGAGGGCCGCTGCAGGGTGCTCTGATGGACATCCAAGTGCTGCGGCGGGCGTTGCGGGATCTGGAATTGCCACGCAAGCAGAAGCGGGCGGCGCTCAAGCACTTCGAGGGCCTCAAGGAGGGACTGCCCAAGGTGCGCCAGGAGGGTGAGGAGGCCCTGGCCGAGTATTCCGCCGAGCTGCGCAAGGCCGTTCTGGCCGAGTTGGATGAGGAGCAGGTCGCTGCCCTGGAGGCAGCCGAGGCCGAACTGCGCGAGAGAATGGCGGAGCATCGCCAGCGCCGGCGGCCCGGGCAGGCCGGCGAACCCACCGAACCGGCTCCGCCGCCGGTCAAGTCCGACGACGCTGAAGAGGACGAGCCCGAGACAGAGGAAGCGGGGGACGCTGGGGGCGACTGATAGTGTTTACAGTTCGTGTATGCCGATTGGGTGCCCGCCAATTCGGCGTGTCTGGGGCGACATAGGCCGGGCGAACTCCCGACGCCGTTGGGACGGGTTCCGTTCGCAGCTCGTGAATCGGCGAACTCATCCTGGAACGGGTATCAGTCACGGCGGTAGCGTTGTGCCGCCTCCGCAGGCATGCGCCGGTCCGGTTGTTATGCGCGTGGTTCAGCGGGCGTGGATTGATTCGGCAGCCACGTCGGCCAGTCGGTCCATGTCGCGGGCCAGTTCGGCGGTAGGAGAGAGCGGGTGTTGGCTGGTCGAGCCCGTCGCCGGAGTCGGGGCGCCGCTCGACGGCGGCGGGTGCGGGTGCCTGGTCGCCGTGCAGGTCCCACCATCGAGAGTGGAATCGACCGTGCGGCTGAGGTCGGCCCGGCGGCAGAGGCTGCGAAGTGCATCGAGGCTCGATCGGCCGCGGACGGCCAAATCCTGAAGTCGGTGCGGGGAACGGTCACCGGGGGGTGCGTTGTCCGTTCCGGTCCGGGCTGGGCGGTTGCGGCGGGATTCCGGCGCCGGCGGTCCGGGCACCGTTTGCTCGCCAGCCAGGACGGTGCTGGCCCGATCGATCAACCCGCCCAGTCGGGTCTCGACGTTGTTCAGATCGGAGTCGCCCGGATTGGGTGTGGGGCGCGGCGCAGCGGCGGCTTGGCCCAGGTGCCGGACCCGGTGGCTCAGTTCGGCGGTTCGAGCTTCGAGCTGAGCCAATCTGGGCTCCAATCCGGCCAGGATGGCTTGCCGAACCGGTTCCGGGTCGGGATGGGACCGTTGCGGTTCGGGGCCGGGTGGATTGCTGAGGCGATGACTCGCTGCTCGGGTCGTCCCGGCCGGGATTGAATCGTCGCCCAGCGTCTGGGCGGCGACCGTACGGGCCATGTCGCCGTCGACGTGATGTCGATCCGCCGCGTATGCGGTCAGCATGGCGTTGTCACAGAGCGTGTTGATGAGCCGGGGCAGGCCCTGGCTGTACTGGTAGATGAGCTCGATGGCGTCCTGGTCGAACACGAGCGGGACGTCGGCGGTGCCGTGCTGCTGAGGCTTGATGGAGGTTCCCAGCCTGGCGACGGACAGGCGATGTCGGATGTATCCGGCACACAACTCGGGCGAGAGTGCGGTCAGGTGGAAGCTGCGGAAGATCCGTTGTCGAAGCTGACGCATGGCGGGCGCGGCGAAGCGATCGCGCAGCTCGACCTGCCCCACGATGACCATCTGGAGGAGCTTGGCGTCGTCCGCTTCGAGGTTACCGATCATCCGCAGTTGTTCGAATGCCTGGTCGGGCAGGTTCTGGCCTTCGTCCAACACGAGGACGACCGGACGGTTGGCCGCGAACTCCGCCAGCAGATGGTTCTGCAGCGCCCGGAAGAGCTCGAAGCGGGTCGCGGAGGCTGACGGAGCAAGGTCGAACTCGGCGCAGACGGCGGCCAGCAGGTCGTCGGCGCCGAGGCTGGTGTTGTTGACGACGGCCGATGATACGCGGTTGCCGAAGTGTCGCAGCATCATCCGGGAGACCAAGGTTTTTCCGGTGCCGACCTCGCCGGTGAGCAGGACGTAGCCTTTCAACTCGCTGACGGCGTAGACGAGGGAGGCCAGTGCCTCTTCGTGATCGGGTGTGGCGTAGAAATAGCGTGGATCGGGTGTGTTGTTGAAGGGGGGTTCGCGCAGTCCAAAGTGGGCGGCGTACATAGGGGGCTCGATGGCCGCCCGGTCGGGGGCGGCGGGTTTGGGCCTCAGACCAATAGAGGCTATCGGTCCGGTGGGCGGCGCGCTTGAGGTCCGAATAACCGGTCTGTGATCCGGGGCGGCGGGTTCTCGGACCTGATGTGCGTTCGGGGCGGGGATCGCAGGCAGCAGGTGGCGGGAATGGCGGCAGGTTGGTGCAGAGGTCGTGTGATAATTCGGCAACTCGATTCAGCGCCCGCCCGGGCATCCCGATAAGAAAGCCGAAGGGCGTCGTGGCACCGCGCCGGGCGTCCAAGGGGAGCGGTCGCAATCGCGGCGAATATCTCGACGCGTGTTGCGGGCGACCAGAGGGCTGTGGGATTGGGTTCCCGTAGGAGGAACCGCTCGATGAGGTACCGGGCCAAACTGCTGGGGACAGTCGTCCTGCTGCTGCCCTGCGTAGGCTGCGCCAACCGGCACGAGGACCTGCTCAAGTTCCTCAAGGATCACGAGCACGGCGTAACCGCGACGGAATACCGGGTCGGAATCCCCGACTCGATTGGCATCTCGTCACCCCGTATCCTGGAGATCGACAACGCGAACCAGACCGTCGGTGTGGACGGGAAGATATCGCTGCGTCTTCTGGGGCCGGTGCGGGTGGTGGGCCTGACGCCCAAGGAGATCGCGGTCAAGCTCCAGGAACTGCTGGAGCCGTTCTATCAGGATCCGAAGGTCCACGTCGAGGTGACGGACTACGCTTCCAAGAAGTACTACGTCTTCGGCGAGGTCAGCGGGGAGGGGCCGTACGCTTACACGGGCAAGGATTCGGTGGCGGACGCGCTGAGCCAGGCGCGGCCCACGTTCATCGCCTGGCGATCGGAAGTGCGGGTGATCCGCCCGCACCCGGACCCGGATGAGGTGGTGAAGTTGCGGGTGGATCTGGAGCGCATGATGCGGACGGGGGACATGCGGATGAACGTCCTGCTGGAGCCGGGGGACATCGTGTACGTTCCGCCGACGCCGCTGGGCTGGCTGGGGCAGCGCGTCCAGGAGGTGCTGTACCCGTTCATGCCGGTATACCAGGCCTATCAGTTCCCGGCGAACTTCCTGCAGGCCCAGGATCAGTATGAGGACCGCGAGTAAGGCGGGTGAAGCACGTGGAGAAGGACCGCAAGACAGCTCGCAGCCACAGCCACTCGACGGGCCGGTCGGGCGAGGGGCGCCGGGTCGGTCGTGCGGACGAGGTGACGTCGTCGGACTTGCGTCAGACGGTCAACGAGCTGTTGCGCATCCTGGTGCTCCGGCGCTGGCTGTTCTTCGTGCCTTTCTGTCTGGCGACCACGGCGGCGTTCATCGCCAGCCACTATGTGCCCCGCACGTACGAGGCCCACACGACCTTCGAGCAGGCCAATGACCAGATCTCGGTGAACCTGCCGCCCACGCTGAAGACCTCGACGTTCGGCTACTTCCTCAGCACGCTGGAGCAGGACATCAAGAGCGACGAGGTGATGGGCCCGATCGTGGAGGAGCTGGGCCTGGCGGGCGATCTGCCGCGCAACGCGGACGGTTCGCTGACCGAAGAGGGCGACGAGATCCGCGAGCGAATCGGGCGGGCGATGGCGGACCGGGTCTACGTGGTCGCCTACCAGAAGTCACCCTACCGGAACGTGATCGAGCTGCAATACACCGGCGCCGATGCGGTGCTGAAGGCAGAGTTGTTGGCCCAGATGAAGGAGGGCTACAAGCGGCTGGTGCGCCAAAGGGTGAGCGAGGAACTGGAGGACGCCCGTGCGTGGTACGGCGAGCAGGCCGAGGCCCAGCGTGCCGTCGTCGAGGAGATCGATCGACGGCTGACGGGCATGCACACGGAACACCCGGACGTGGATCCGGCCAACCCGTTCAGCGTCGGCATGCAGTTGGCGACGCTGCGCGGCCGGCTGGGCGAGCTGCGGCGCACGCGGGCCCGCCTTGGCGCCCAGATCAGCGCCCGCGAGGAGTTT
>DATKXO010000053.1:0-2396 GCA_035528995.1 Phycisphaerae bacterium
GTACATGGCCGGGCGCGAGGAGGGCGTGATCGTCAACATCTCGTCGATGTGCGGGTTCCGCCCGCTGACCAACGTGGTGGCCTACTCGGCGGCGAAGGCGGCCGTGACCAACTTCACGCAGTGGCTGTCCACCTACATGGCCATGAACTTCTCGGCCAACATCCGCGTCAACGCCATCGCGCCGGGGTTCTTCCTGACCGAGCAGAACCGCTTCCTGCTGACCGAGGAGAAGACCGGCCACCTCACGCCCCGCGGCAAGCAGATCCTCGCCCACACCCCGGCCGGACGGTTCGGTGAGCCCGACGACCTGATCGGAACGCTTCTCTGGCTGATCAGCGACGCGGCCAAGTTCGTCACCGGCGTGGTCGTTCCCGTCGACGGAGGGTTCAGCGCGTATAGCGGGGTTTGATTTCCGATTTTCAATTTCCGATTTCCAATTGAGAACGATGTCGGTCGGGAACACGGACGGCGCGGCTCGACAGGGGACAGACGGATCTGATCTTCATCTGGCGACCGGAACTGTCACACGCGGAAAGGGGAAACCATGACACCTGAGGAGATGAAGCAGCGCACGAAGGCATTCGCGCTGCGGTGCGTGAAGCTGGCGGCATCGTTTCCGAACAGCGCGGTGGGGGACATCATCGGCAGGCAGCTCATCAAGGCGGGCACGAGCGTCGCATCGAATTACCGCGCATCCTGCGCCGGGCGGTCCCACGCGGACTTCCTCAACAAGCTCGGCATCGTAGAAGAAGAGGCCGACGAATCGGTCTTCTGGATCGACTTCGCTGCGGACGCGGGACTGACGCAGCGGGCCCTGGTCAACGACTTGATAGTTGAAGGACAGGAGATTCTTGCTATCGTAATCGCGTCGCAGAAGACCGCAAAAGCGAGGGGGCGAGAGAAGACGCGCGGGAAACACGCTTGATGCGAGAATGAGCCCGTTGCCGCCGAGCCCGCAATGGGAAATAGGAAATAGGAAATTGAAGATGGCGAACCCCATGGAGCAGCTAAAGGCGCTGGAGAAAACCAAGGACTTTTTCGTCGGCATCGACTCGGACGGCTGCGCGTTCGACACGATGGAGGTGAAGCACAAGTTCTGCTTCGCCGTGGCGGTGTGCCAGGCGTTCGGCCTGGCCGCCCTGGCGCGGATCCTGCGCGACGTGTGGGACTTCGTGAACCTCAACGGGCAGACCCGCGGGTGCAACCGCTGGCTGGCCCTGCGGGACACGTTCGACTACCTGTGCGAGCTGTCGCCGTACGACCGCTTCGAATCGTTCCTGAAGGCCCACCTGGCGGTGATCGAGGAGTTCATCGCCGCCGCCGACAGGGGGCAGGACATCCAGCTCAGCAACGACGGGCTGCTGCGGTTCGCGGACACGAAGCTCGACGGCGGCGGCAAGAAGCTGCTGAAGGGCATCGTGGCCGAGCCCGTGTCGGTGGCCCACTCGCAGGCGGGGCTGGACATCGTAAAGGCGGATACCGGCCCCGGGCCCTGCCTGCTGCGAATGGCGCTCTGGACCCACCTGGTCAACGGGCTGGTGGCGATCCGCGTGCACGACGTGCCGCCCTTCGGCCACGTCCGCGAGTCGTTGGAGAAGATCGCCGGCCAGGCCGACATCATGGTCGTCTCGGCCACGCCGAACGAGGCGCTCACGCGCGAGTGGGAAGAGCACGACATCGCCCGGTATACCCGGATGATCTGCGGGCAGGAGATGGGCAAGAAGGCCGAGCACCTCCGCTACGGCGCCGGCGGCAAGTATCCCCCCGACAAGATCCTCATGGTCGGCGACGCCCCGGGCGACATGAAGGCCGCGAAGGCCAACGACGCGCTGTTCTACCCCGTCAACCCGGGCGACGAGGCCGAGTCGTGGCAACGGTTCCACGACGAGGCGGCCGACAAGTTCCTCCACGGCCGGTACGCCGGCGACTACGAGCGGAAGCTCATCGACGAGTTCATGACGCACCTGCCGTCGGACCCCCCGTGGAAGAAGGAGTAGAAGCTCGCCTGCGCGCGGGCGCCCGCCGGAGCGGCGTCCTGCGGCGCATGGGAGCGAAACGGCCATGCGAATCACCTCGGACTGGCACATTCATTCGCAAAACTCGTGCGACGGGGCGTGCATGCCCGTCGCCGAACTGGTGGCCGGGGCCCGGGAGCTCGGGATCACGGATTACGGGCTCACCGACCACCTCCACACGCCGTACAACCTTCCCGACATCGCGGCCTCGCGGACCGAGTTCCTCGAAAGCGACCCGCCCGCGGGGTTCCACTTCGGGATCGAGGTGAGCGTGGTGTCGCAGTGGGAGCTGGACGAGATCGCCGCCGGCCGGTGCGAGGACCCCACCTATGGCGTGCGGTCCGGCGGGCCGCCCGGCGGGGCGATTGCCATCGGCCTGCG
>DATKXO010000054.1:0-2282 GCA_035528995.1 Phycisphaerae bacterium
TTTGGGCGATTTTTGGAAGGTCACCGGACCTGGCGGTAGCGCCAAGGCGGTTTTTTCACCCAAAAGTCCCGAATGTTAAGATGGGCAAGCGCGGATTGGCAGTTTTTTGCAGTTTTTGGCGGGTTTTTGGCCGGGTTTGGGGGCTTTTTACGGCGATTGGGGGCTTTTCGCATCCATGTCATGTGCATACTTTTATGTTAATAACTTCCTGCGGACGCGCGTAAGTGCCTCTAACAAAATGGGTGGCACGCCCTCAGTCCTGGCGGGCACTGGCGGCCCCGCCTTTCCCCAAATAACCTTCACTCGGCCTTGAATTCCAGGCGCGCGTCGCCGCGCGGCTTGCCGTCGCCGGAGGGCAGCGATTCCGGATCGGCCGGGTCACTCACCTCTCCGTCCAGCGGGAGACCGGTCTTGTCGTCCAGAACAAACTCGGCGACCAAGCGCACCTCGTAGTCATCAGCCGGGAGGGGCGAGGCCCACTCGAGACGAACCGTTCGCTTGCCGTCGTCGTACGTGATGGAGTAATCCGCATGAGCGCCCGTCGTCTCACCGTATACTTCGGCGGCCCCCGCGCCGACGGTGACAGGGCGGTCAAAGGTCAGCGTGAGCGTCGTCCGTCCCGCGAGGCCCCCACCCAGCACGGGGTCCGTGCTTTCCAAGCAAGGGGCCGGGCCGACAAGCACGAGCGGCCGCACCGCCGTCCCCGCATCGCCGCCGGTACCCTGGTCTTCACCGCCGTCGCCGTCGCGCTTGTTCTCCTGGGCCTCGTCGCCAGGCCTGTCGTCCGCGCCGGCAGGGCCAACCGCCACCGCGCCATCCGCAGGATCGGAAGTGCCTCCCACAGCCAGGCCGCCAACGCCCGCCGGCTTCGAGGCATAAGGCGTGTTGCCCCAGGCCCCCATGTTGATGCGGCTGCCGTTCGGCAGAAGTTCACTGGCATAGGCCGACAGCGGGTCGCCTGAGTCAATGCACGGGCTCGTCACGCCGTCCAGCACCCACGCACCAGCGCTTTCGGGAGGCAGGCCAGCGCCGCGATCATATCGACCTCCCGTGGACTTCAAGTGGCAGTAGCCCGAGGCATCCATGAGCGGGTCCAGATTGAGGTTCCCGCTCCCCCACGTCACCGAACAGTCCGTCCCGAGATAGACCGGCGCCTGGCCTCCCTGGACGTCCGAGTAAGCCACCGTCGGTTGACAGGAGTCCCAGAACGCAAGTTCCGGTCCCGCCGGCGCCGCGTTGGCCCACGCGATCGTGTTGCGGACGACCGGCGAACACTCCCAGCCGCCGAATACCGCCCCGCCGTAGCGCTCCGCCGTGTTCTCGGTAAGCGTGTTGTTCTCAAGCAGAGGCGAACCCTTATAGAGGCACGCGATGCCCGCCCCCTCGGAACCGGTGTTGCCGGAGAAGACGTTGTTCCTGACCGTCGGTGCCGCGGGCCCGTGGACCAGAAGGCCGCCGCCGTACCAGTGCGCCGCGTTATCCCGGATGAGGTTCCCCGTGACCGTCGCCGTGCTGTTCCAACAGGCGATGCCGCCGCCGAACCATCGGGCCTCGTTGCCCTCGACGCGGTTGTCCCGAATGGTCGGCGACCCGCCGGAGCAGTAGATGCCCCCGCCATGGGCGAGCGCCGTGTTGCCCGTGATGACGTTCTTCTCAATGGTCGGTGACGACCCTTGACAGTGGACGCCCGCACCACAGTAATCGGTCCCGCTGCCGTTCCTGATCGTGAAACCTTTGAGCACCGAGTCCGGCCCTTCGCCATGGTTGAAAGTCACCGTGCTGCCCGCCTGGTTCCCGTCGAGAATCGTCGCGGCCACAATGGCCGGGTCGTCAGGGTCCGTGCTGCGCATGGTGATCGCCTTGCCGAGGAAGTTAATGTTCTCGACGTAGGTGCCTTGGGCCACTTCGACCGTGTCGCCGTCTGTCGCCGCCCAAATGGCACGCTGCACGGTACTGAACGGCCATGTTAATGTCCCGTTCTCAATGCCCGACGTGTTGTCGTCGTCCACGTAGAGGATGGTCGGGTCGGTCACGGCAAAGGCCAACGGGTTGCTCTCGACGCCGTTCAGGCGCTTGACCACGAGCGGCCCGGAGGTCGCCTCGGGCGGCACTTCACACCGGATCTCCGTGTCGGACCAAGACAGGATCGTAAGCGGCGTCCCTGCCACCTCGACGGTCCCTTTGGCGAAGCCGAACCACGACCCTGTGATCTTCATCAGCGTGTACGGCGGCCCTGAATCGGGGAGAACGGAGGCGACAACCGGCGCCGGCACCGACTTGGA
>DATKXO010000055.1:0-20788 GCA_035528995.1 Phycisphaerae bacterium
GACCCGCCCCCAGACCGGCCCGCTCTCGCGGCGGTGAACCAGAACGATAAACGCTGTCAACAACAGCAGGAACGCCGCCAGGATCCAGGCTGGGTACGCCGCCTGCCACTGAACCGAGAGGGGCGCATCGCTCCCCAGTTGAATCCGGTCCAGGTCCAGCAACCATTCCAGCATGCGCGTCACGTGCCAAACTCCGCCCGGGTGAATTCCCGGGCCCCTATCGCCCGGCGTCAGCCCGGGTCGCTATTCCCCTGCCGGCCGGTCGCGAATCGCATGGCCAGCCACACCTCGCAGACCAGCAGCATCGCAACCAGGTAATACATCGACCGGGCCACTTCCTGCGAACCGCCGCCGACCGCCCGGGCGGCCGGTCCGGCGATATCAGCAACATAGACAAAGGGACACTCCAGCAGCGCGCCCAGGGCCTGCTCATCGAGCACGTTCAGGTCGCTCTCCTCGGGGTCTACGTTGGCCGCATAGAGGACACGATCGTTGCCGATCGAGGCGGTGTAGATGCCGACGCTCTCGGTCGGCCCGAAGCGAAGCTCGTAGCCGCCGGCGTCAGCCAACTGACCCGGCAGCGTGTCCAGGCTGGCGTCGGCCACCGTCCCGTCGGGCGTGGTCACGCGCAGGCCGGCCGCAGCGGCGGCGGACTGTTCCGCCGTCAGCGGCTCGACGATCTGCTGCCCGACGAGCAGCCCACGCGTTTCGCCGGCACCGGCACACAGATGAGCGGCCAGCGCCCAGGTCAGCGATACATAGTCGCCCCGGGCGGCCAGGTTGTTCCAGGCCATGTCCGCCGAGGTCGTGACCAGACACACGCGCCCGGCGCCGAAGGCGCGTTCCGCCACGGCCGGGTGACCGTCGGTGTAACGCATCAACACCGTCGCTTCGGTCGGGTTCACCTCCAACGGCACGAAACGCCACACGCGGCCCTTGAGGAACAGGCCGCTCTCGTGGGCGTCCGTGAAGTCGGTCAGCGACGGGTGCGTGAAACTGTCCGCTTGAAGTCCGACGTAGGTGTCGCGGTCGTCGGCGGCGCCGATCGGCTCTCCGAGCCTGCCCGGCAAGAGGCCGCGACCATCCGCGTAACCGTAGCGGTTGTAGTTGTCGCGGCTCACGGCGTCGCCCACAAAGACGAGCAAGCCTCCGCCGCGGCGCACGAACTCCTCCAAGCGGTCCCAACCGGCCGATCCCCATTCCTCGAAGCGTTGCACGTTGCACAGCGCGATCAGGCGGTACGCGCTGAGCGTCTCGCCGGGTAGTTCCAGCTCGGTGACCACCTTTGGGTCGAGCAAGCCTCGCTCGCCGGGTTGCACGGCCGGGGCCAGGGCCGTGGCCAGGTACCCCGCCTCGCCCGTCAGCCGGGTAGGACCGGGTTGCCCGTCCACCAACAACACCGGCACCGAATCGAAGACCTCCAACGACAGGTAGCGCGCGTCATCGACGGACAGGGCGTCGGCCGACGGGGCGTCAATACGGACGTCGATGGCATGGACACCGGGGGTCTCGACGATAATCGAGAAAGCAACCTTCCGGTCGCCGCCGGGCTCGATCGTGTCGAGGGGAATCCGGCGGACGATGCGCCCGTCCCGGCGAACCTGCAAGCCCAGATCGCGGGCTCGGTCGGCCCGGAAGTTGGCCACGGTCGCCTCCAGCCGAATCGGCAGACCTGTCCCCGGAAGCGGATCGCGGCAGACCAGGGAGGTGACCGCCAGGTTGCCGTCGGGCCGGTCGGTCGACGGGATGATCACCAGGGTGGCTCGATCGGCGATGCGCCGCGCGGTTTCGGCCGCCTCCTGATCCGCCCGCCACGCGGAGGCGGCCTGATCCGAGATCACGTACACCGCTTGGTTCTCGGGTGGAACCGCGGAGACCTGCAGGACTTCCAGCGCTGCGTTCAGTCCCCCGGGCAGATCGGTGGCCCGCCCGGTGCCGCGGATCGATCCCAGACGTTCGCGAATGGTCCGCCGGTCGAAGGCGGCGTGCCCGACGACCGGCTCGGCCGGATCGGCCAGCGTGATCACGCTGACCGCGTCACCGTCCGGGAAGCCGGCCAGCAACCGATCGGCGAGTGCGGCAGCGGCCGGGCGCTGGTACGCGTCCCCGCTGTTCGATCCGGGCGCGGATGCGGATAGCGAGTTGTCGATCAACAACACGCGGTGCCAGTGCGACTCGCCCAGTCCGATGATCGATGCGGCCGGCAGGTAAGGCCGGGCCACCGCCAGCCCGAACAGAAGGATCGCCGCCATCCGGACGGCCAGCAGCAGCCAGTGCTCGAAGCGGATGCGGCGCAGGCTTCGCTGATTGGCGGCCAGCAGGAACGCCATCGCCGCCCAGGGCATCCGCTTGTGCCGCCGCCGATTGATCAGATGAACGATCAGCGGCACCGATGCCGCCAACACGGCCGCCAACGCGATGCCCGGGTGAACAAACGACACCACGGCCCCGATCGCCGGCGACATGGGATGGCCGATCTCGCCCATCATTCGATGTTCACAACTCGCTCTGCGCCATTCGGTCAGCCGCCGCCCAAAACCCGACTGGATCGTTTCCGGATCTGGGTGCTGCGCGTGGCCAGGTAGGCGCTGATGGCGACATCCAGCGGCGCGGAGGTGCGAAACGGCACATAGTCCACCCGCAGACGGTGGCACCCGCTGCGCAGAGATTCGTGAAAGCGGCGCACCTCCTCCAGGTAGCGGTCCCGCAGGGCCCGTGGCTCGGTCAGCAGCCGGCCGGCGTGTTCCAGCCCCTCGAACAGTGTGGGGCCCTGGAATGGAAAATCGTATTCAGCATCGTCCCACACCCCGCAGACGATGATCTCGTGCCGACGAAAGCGGAGGTGGGCGATGCCCTTGAGGGTCTCCTCCGCGTTGTCGAACAGGTCGCTGACCAGGATGATGAGCACGCGGTGATCGAGCCGCTCGGCCAGGTCGTTCAGCACCGCCCGGATGCCCGTCTTGGCCGGTCCGGTCGCGCCCTCCAGTTCGTGGATGATCGTTCGCCAATGGCTCGGGTTCCGCGACGGGCGGACCAGCCGCGTGATCCTCTCGTCGAAAAGGGTCAGACCCACGCTGTCGCGCTGCTTGTTGAGGGCCAGATAGGTCAGCGAGGCCGCGATGACCGTGGCGTACTGGTGTTTGGTCATGACCGCCTGTGGCGATCGGTAGGTCATCGACTCGCTGCAATCGACGACCAGCATGCATTCCAGGTTGGTCTCCTGCTCGTACTCCTTGGTGTAGTACTTGTCGGTCCGCCCGTAGACCTTCCAGTCGATGTGACGCAAGTCGTCGCCCTGGGTGTAGGGGCGGCGGTCGGCGTACTCCACGCTGGTCCCCCGGTAGGGCGACCGATGCATGCCCGTGTAGTAGCCCTCCACCACCATGCGGGCCCGCAACTCCAGGCCCCCGATCTTGGCCAGCACCTCCGGACGAAGGTAGTGCTTGTAATCCCCGGCCGGTTCACTCATCGGGCCGCTCCCTCGACCGCGGATTGAACGATATGGACTGCAAAGAACCGATTGCGAAGTGGAGGACGCGGAACGGTGCTGTGCTCCCAAATACCCGACCTGCACCTCTCACCACTCGCTACTCGCAACTCGTCATTCGCTACCCGCCGTTCGGTTCCGCGAACACGCGCTTGGCCATGGCCGGGTCCATCGCGTCGCCCGCGTCGGCCGGTATCTCCGCGATCAGACGATCCACGATGTAGTTGGAACCTTTGCCGTCGGCCTCGGCGTTGAAGTTGGTGATCAGCCGATGCCGCAGCACCGGGTGGGCCACCGCCTTGATGTCCTCCGTCGAGACGTAGTACCGCCCCTGCAGGATGGCCCGGGCCTTGGCGGCCATCACCAGGTGCTGGGTCGCCCGCGGGCCCGCCCCCCAGTCCAGGTAGTCCTCGACGAACTTCGGCACCGTCCCCTTGCCCCGACGGGTCAGACGGGTCAGCCGCATGGCGTAGCGGGCCGCGTGGTCCGCGCAGGGCACCCGGCGAACCAACTCCTGCAGACGCAGCAGGTCCCGCCCACCGATGACCCGCTCGACCTCAGCCTCGTGTTCGGCCGTGGTCAGCCGGATGATCTCCAGTTCCTCCTCCTCGCTGGGATAGTCCACCAGAATCTTGAACATGAAGCGGTCCAACTGGGCTTCGGGCAGCGGGTAGGTGCCCTCCTGCTCGATGGGGTTCTGCGTGGCCAGCACGAAAAAAGGCTCGGGCAGCTTGTGCGTGAAGCCGGCCGCCGTCACCCGGTGCTCCTGCATCGCCTCCAGCAGGGCCGACTGGGTCTTGGGCGGCGTACGGTTGATCTCGTCGGCCAGGATGACGTTGGCGAAGATCGGTCCCTTGACGAACCGCAACTGCCGGGCGCCGGATGATCGGTCCTCCTCGATGACCTCCGTGCCGGTGATGTCCGACGGCATCAGGTCGGGCGTGAACTGGATGCGCGAGAAACTCAACGACGTCGCCCGGGCCAGCGTGCTGATCAGCAGTGTCTTGGCCAGCCCCGGAACGCCCTCCAGAATGCAGTGCCCCCGACACAGCAGGCAGATCGTCAGCTCGTCGATCACCCGGTGCTGCCCGACCACGACCTTGGCCAGTTCCTTGCGCAGCTTCGCCTGCGCGACGGCCAGGTGCTCGACCGCGGCGATGTCGTCAGAAGCGTCTGCCGGGCTGTGGGCCGACCTGCCGCTGGCCATCTGGGCGACTCCTTTCCATGCGCTCGACACGCCCCGGAGAAGGCCGATTCATCCCCAACCGGGCGGCCGCTAAGGATTGTATCGGACGTGGCAGGTCCGTCCATCGCGTTTCTTCGGGGCAAAAAACGGGCCGGCAATCGTGGCTGCCGGATCGGAGCGACGCCCTCGTCCACTTCGCCCCGCTTCAAAAAACCGTCCGCGGTCCGCTCGAAGCGGACACGCGGGCGGTAGTCAAGCCTCGGCCGCGAGTCAAAGTCGGACCCGCCTACGGGCAGACGCACGGGCAAGGGGCCATGTTGCCCAGGCGAGAAGTCGCGGAAGATTTGTCCCCCGGTTCTATCGCGCCGTCCCGGTTTATGTCGTACCAGAAGTTGGTTTCGTCCACCGGTTGCCCGATGCGCGCCTTGATGGCCGATACGTCGGCCGTGGTGACCACACAGTCGCGGTCCACGTCCGCCGCGAGCATGACGATCGTCCAACAGTCGTCGATGTCGCCCTCGAACGTAAGCGTGCAGCAGGACTTCCTCGCGAGTTTGTCGGTGAACTGCACCCGGGCGATTTCACTGCCGTCGGCGATCACGCTCGCGGTGCCGCCGTACGTGTTCGGCGTGCACGAAACCGAGACTGTAGTGCTGTCGGGACTGACCGGCAGGCTGCACTGCAGCTCCAGTTCCGGCGCGATGTTCGAATCCAAGCGCGGCTCGACGTTGTCGTAGGGCGCCCCGTTCCCGTCGGTGCCGATATCGAGGCAGAACTCGCCGGCCAGTCCGTGCGTGTAGCAACTGGCGACAGCTGATATCCATGCCGGGTAGCACTCGTCCGGAGTACCGTCAACATTGAGGTCCTCGCTGAAGCCCCGGGCAATGTCACATTCATCGGGGAACCCGTTGGGCTGGCAGTCCTGACTCGTACCGACAGCGATCTCGCAGGCGTCGAGAACGCCGTTGGTGTTGCAATCAGCGCTGCCGTCGACAGTCATCAGGAAAACACGCCCGTCGGCTTGGCCATCGACATCTCGGTAACCCACGATCTGGCCGGCATCATTAATGTCCCATGCTTCCGCCAGAAGCCCGCAGGTGGTGACGTTGCCGGGAATCAGGTCATTGAGGTCCGCCTCGACCTCGTCCTCCCAGATGCAGGCGTGGTCGCCGCACACGCCGACGGCCTGGCCGAGGTTGTTGATTCCGTACGCCACGCTACCTGACCGGAAGGAACTCGAGCACGGCAATTCCACCGAGATCCATTCCTCGGTTTCCACGTCGAAGGACCAGCGCTTCGCTTGCCCAACGGCTTGCCCGACGACCTGGCCGGAATCATTGACGTCGTAAGCAGCGCTCGTCAGCCCGACCGTGCTCAGATCCCTGATGACCCACTCCTCGGTCTCGTTATCGTACTCCCAAGTGACAGCGCGCATGCCGTTGCTGGTCGCCTCTTCTGACCAGCCGGCCACCAGCTCGCTGTTGTTGATCGCCCAGGCTGCACTTCTATTGCCGCCCAGCGAGGGTAGGTCGATGGCCTGCAAGCCCCCGGTCGCGCAGTCGTACTGCCAGAGCACTGCGTGATAGTGGGTTTCGTCATCACCTGCATAGCCGACCACTTGGCCCACGTCGTTGATGCCATGCGCCGCCGCCACGCAATCGGTGGTCTCGAGTTCGTGCATACCCGGATCGAGTCCATAAGCGCTCTCCGGGAGCCAGAGGAAGGCGCGCACGCCGTTCGAGTTCACTGACTGGCCGACGATCCATCCCGCATCGTTGATGCCGTACGCGACGCTCGACGTATCATCATCCACGACCCCAAGATCCGTCACCCCGGCGTCCAGGCCGTAGTACGGTTGAACCAGCCACAGGGAGGCACGCTCGGCGCCGGTGGCTCCCAAGCCCACCGCTACCTGTGACAGGTTGTTGATGCAAGCGCCGCGCTCTTCCGTGCTCATGCCCGTGCCCACATCCGCCAGCAGGCTTGGAACGAACGGCCGCCCGAACCTTGTCAGAATCCACTGATCGGGATCGAACTTCAGCCACGTTCCCCACCCATCCACAGGCAACTCATAGTATTCAACTGCCTCGTCGTTCCAGACGGTGTGCGGCGTCGGCACTCCGTTGCGGACCGTCACAACGTCGATCGGCATGGTGAAGACCGGATCGTAGAACGGCCAGCCGTTTTGAACCTGCCAGACCCAGAGCTTCATGACGTTGCGCCTGGTTTGGAGCGGAAAATACACATAGGCCGGCGCCCCACCGTTGTAGATCCACTCGTCGAAGAACCAGTCGACGTTCCTGTTTCCTGCACTCGCCGGACCAGGATAGTCGGGGTGCTCCAGATACGCAGCCCAGTCGTCGTACAGCCCGTTGGTGGCACAGAAGTCCTCCGCAACTTCCTCGAAGTGATCCGTCGTAGCGCAGCCGGTCTCCTCAAACTCCCCTCGATACCTCCTGAGCAACCTGAAGATCGCCGGCGGATCGTCCGCCTGGTAGTCAGGGCCCACCAAATGTCGCAGCATATCCAAGACCCTGGGTGCCTTGCGATACTGAAGCTCGAAGTCAATTACAACGCCAGCCATCGACACATCATGCAAATAGACAGACTTGTCCAGCGTGTCCGGACCCGGCTGATGCGCGGTCGTCACATAGTGACGCAGAGCCGAGAGCGGCGTATTGAAGAAGACGTTGAATGGGAACCGATCTGCATTCCACTGGGTCTCAAACCACACGCCCTCCGTAAAGCAGGCGAAACCCTCATTGAGCCAGACGTCGTTCCACATCGCACATGTGATCAGGTCTCCCCACCAACTGTGGGCAAGCTCGTGACACGTATGCCACTCGACTGTCGAGAATAACCCGCTGTAGGGTTGTCGCTTGTACCACGTTCCCACCTGCCCCGTTGCCGTCTGGTGTTCCATGCCGCCGTGGCCAATCGGATCGCCGGCTCGTTCGTGAGGCCACTGATAAATGGCGTATTTCTCATCGCTGAAAGGGTACGGACCGTAGCGGATGGGTTGGCCGTACTGGTCGGTCTCAGTGTAGGCGTCCAGCATTTCCTTTACCCTGGCCCATTTTCTACGATTCGAGTTCAGGCCGTGCGGCAACTCCGGCCACACATACAGGAAGATGTCTGTCACGCTGGAGGCCAGTTCCGGCAGTTCGTTCTCGGTCACGACGTCGTAATTCGTCACCGCAACGGAAAAAAGGTACGCTGCCGTCTCGTAGTCCGTCTCCCAATGATAGGTCCAAGTGGACCCGTTGGTTGTGACGTCTTTCAACTCGCCCTGAGACACCGCGTACAGGGCGGCAGGGACCGAGAAGGAGAGATCCGCCGTAGCCTTGTCGCAGTTCCAGTTCTCGCCATCGTCCTTGACCGGCCACCACAGGTACGCAAACCAGGGCTCGACACTCGTGCTCACGATCGGCGTCTGAGGTCCTCCCAGCAAACCATGATGTTGAAAGAACATGCCCGTGTAGTGATCCCAATCGCCCGTAGTGAAGTGCTCGTAACGCGGGTTTCCCTGGTATTCGACCTTGAGGTAGAAGACACCACCGCTGGTGCACACGTCGTCGATGGCAACGCAGGCGGATATTTGATCGCCGCCCCACTGCCAATCCTCTCCTTCCGTAAGTGCCTGCCACGGTCCGTCCCAACTGAGCCCGATCGACACCTCTGTGTTGTTGCCGAAAGCCTGCTGGTCAAGGCGGAAGCCGAAGGCAGTCAGGCCGTTGGCCAGACACTCGACCTCCATGCGGTTCGTGCCGGAAACCCACTCGGTGTCGGGGTCGATTGTGAGATCGAGCTTGTAGTGCAGCACGTCGAAGTCGAGGTGGTCATAGTCACAAACCTCCCAGACAATGTTGACTTCGCCGTCTTGGCCATCTTGACCCGATAAGCCGCCGCTACCGTCCGTTGCGCAATGATACGTTCCTGTGGAGTAGCAGCCTTGCCCGCCGGCGCCCCCATTGGGGGAACCTCCCGAGCAGCCCGTGGTTCGCCCCCCGCTAATGGAGTAGTACTCGCAGCATCCGCCCTTCGAGCCGCCGTCCCCGCCGCCGGCACCATCACCGCCATCGGCGCGGATGTCGGCCTCATTCAGGTTTATGGCGTGGCCGTAGTGGATCTCGACCGTGCCGCCGTTGCCACCGGCGCCACCGCCACCGCCACCACCGCCGCCGCCGGAGACATCCCTCCAAAGCAGGAGGTACAAGAACTTGTAGTACTCGGCACCGCAGTTCTCGTAGCCGTATGGATCCGTCGAGTCGCCTTCTGGTGCCACTGCGCCAGAATCGCCGTCTAGCCCGTCGGCGTGGATCAGGCCGCGATTGTCGAGCTGATAGCCCCAGATCTTCACCAGCCCGCCACCTTCGCCAGCGGCACCGCCAGCGGCACCATTGCCGCCATCGGCATCGGCGTCTGTAAGCCCGTGCCATCCGGTACCACCACCGCCGCCACCGCCGCCGCCTCGCCCACCGCGGCCGTTCTGGCCCTCTTGATCGCTGCTGGGGTACGCGCCCCACTGACCAGAAGCCCCGGGATCACCATCCGAATCTCGTTGGCCGCAGGCGGCGGGGTGGGCACCGTTATGATCCGCGCCAAGGCCACCAGCACCACCAGCGCCGCCGTCGCCACCAGTCACAGTGTCAGTGATTATCCCCTGATTAGTGAGGGTCCCGCAGACGCGCAGGATGTTTCCCTGGGTGTCGAGCATCCCGCCAGAGCTGATGGTGACATTGCGGTAGTTCATATTGGGATCCAGATCGTGGTGCACCCCAAACCCGACGGTCAGGTTGCCGTTGGATCCGTCTCCGAACTCGACATTCGGCACGCCCGCGGTACAGGCATCTTGCGCCACTGCCGACCCAGGCGCCACGCACCACACCAGGCAACCGGCCAAGGTCAGCGACAACAGTCCCTTTAATCTTGCGTTCTTCATGGCAGGAACCTCCTCGTCTTTGTCCTGGATACACCGTGGTTCTGACTTCCTGATTGAGACGCCCTCTTGCGAAGGTCAGGGCGGCGCCCGTTGCCGTTGCCAAGCGAGCCACGCTCAGGCGCGCCTCCTTCTGCGGTCGACGTGCTCGTGGAACTCGCCACCGTTGGCCTCCCTTCTCTTCCACGAGGCAGTTCCGTGCACCCACCGACGCAGGGTCCGGCGTACGCGCACAACTCCCCCGTAGGCCGGGCGGCGCCCCTCGCTCTGGCTCTGTGGGCTCTGAAACGGTTCCGGGCTTACCCTGCCATTGGGCTCACCCCGACATGAGCCGATCCCGCTCGGGCTCCCGGGCCGATACGTACTTGGGCTCTACGACTACCGCCGGGCTAGTACGATCTGCAAAACGCGATAAACAGAAATGAGCCTGTATGAGTCTGCGACTGACCAGGTACTCAAACCCCGCCTGCTTTCTCGTACTAGCCCGCGGTCGCAGGTCCTCTTGTGCCAGGTCCGATAAATCAGTATACACTGAACCGCTAGAATGTCAAGTCCGACAATGCAGCGGACGATCGGAATCGGTCAATGAGTCCGTCTCACCTGCCTCTGCCGGCACGCTGCGGCTCCGAACGGCTCGGCCGCCGATCCCATCGAATGGTTCTCTTCCGGTGTTGCCCGGCTCCTGGTGGTCCGGGGGCCAAGGGCCCTGGTTTCGTGCGCCGCCTGCGCAGGTGGTAAACTCGCCGGGCAAGGGGAACAGCCAAGAACCCGGGGCGTCGAATGTCTGGGGCACACGGCCAAGCGGAGACTCTGTGATGCGGCGAAGCGGAAGGTGGATCGCGGTCCTGGCCATCGTGCTGTTGGGCGCGTCAACGGCGTGGGTCTACAGCGACGATCAGGGCGCGGAGCAGCAAGCGGGGCTGGAGCAAGCGCGCGAACAGTTCCAGCGGCACAACTACCGGGCGGCCCTGGAGATCGTGGATCGCTACATCGAGCTGCAACCGCTCGGCGTCGAGTTGAACCAGGCCCGGCTCATTCGCGGGCAGTGCCTGCTGAAGCTGCGCCAATGGGAAGCGGGCGTCGACGAGCTCCAGCGGCTGCTGGCCGCAAACCCCGACCTGGCCGCCAGACCCGACTTGCACGAAGCCCTCGGCGAGGTCGGCCTGCAGCAGCATCAGTATAAACACCTCACCATCGAGCACTTCGGCATCGCAGCCGATCTGTACCTCGCCGTCGGCGACAAGCAGGCGGCCGCAGCGGCGCTGATCAACAAGGCCCAGGGATTCGTGGGTTTTGACGCCTGGCAAAGGTTGACGCGAATCCGCGTGGAACAGCCCGACGACTGGCGGGCCCAACGCAGACTTCAACAACAGTATGCGGTGGCCGCCCTGGACCGGGCCATCGAGTTGGCCGGAGATTCCGAGCTGGCGGCCGAGGCCATCATGCGCAAGGCACGCCTCTACGAGCGCGACCTGCGCGTCGATGCCGGCGATATCGACGTCGCCCTGGCGACCTATGCCCAGGTCGTCGAGCGCTGGCCGTCATCGCCGCGGGCCGCCGAAGCGCTCTACCAGATCGGACAATTGCAGGAATCGTACAAGCAGGACTTCGTGGCCGCAGTCAAACTGTTCCAGCGGGTCATGGACGAGCACCGCGGCACGCACTGGGCCGACCGGGCCGCCGGACGAGTCCGCCAGATCACCGAGCCGGTCCTGCAGCTTTCCGTCGAGGGCCCGGTGCTGCCGGGCAAGCCGGGCGAGATTCACTTCCGGTGCCGGAATGTCAAGTCGCTGTCACTACAGGCCTATCCTGTGGACCTGTTCGACCTGGTCCGCCAAATCGGTTACCTGCCGCGGCTGAACGAGTGGAGACCCGGCGGCGAGCCGGCCACGACGTGGGACGTGGCCGTTCCGGATCACGGTCAGCACAAGCAATTCGACAGCCACAGCGAAGATCTGAACCCGACCGCCCTTCCGGTTCGCGACGCCGGAGCGTACGTCATCGTGGCCCAGGACGAGGGTCGACGCGTGCGGGCCACCACCATGATGATCGTCTCGCGACTGGCCTGTCTGACCAAGGGCGGGCGCAGCGCGACGTTGCTGGTGGCGGCCGACGCCGAGTCCGGCCAACCGGCGGCCGGGGCGGACGTGCTCGTGCAGCGCCATCTGGGCAAGGATCGGTTCCAGTACACCACCGGCACAACCGACGACGCTGGGCACTATCGAGCCTTCCACGCCGACGGCAAGGATCGAGGCGGCGCCGAGAAGCTGTTCCTGCGCGACGGCCAACACTACGCGGTCTGCAACAGCTCCTTCCACTGGTACTGGTGGGGCTACGGCGAGCCGTATCTAAGCTATACCTTCACCGAGCGCCCGGTGTACCGCCCGGATCAGCTCATCCATTTCAAGGCCGTCCTGCGCCACTACGACCAGGGCACCTATGAGAACGCGCCGGGCAAACCGGTGTCGTTACAGGTCTATGACCCGCGCGGCGAAGTGATCGACAAGCTAGACCTGTTGACCAATGACGAAGGAAGTATCTCGGGTGACCTGCGGCTGCCGGACGGAGCCGCACTGGGGGTCTATCGGATTCAGTTGGAGGTGGGCGGTCGGCAAGTCGCCGACTCCAACGGCGCCCGATTCCGCGTCGAGGAATACCGCAAGCCGGAGTTCGAGGTCACAGTGACTGCCGATCGGCCCGTCTACCGGGTCGGCGACACGGTCGGCGCGCGGATCGAGGCCCGCTACTACTTCGGCGAGCCCGTGGTCGGCGCGCAGGTGGCCTGCACCGTGCACCGGGCCCGGCACTACCCCATGCTGTGCCCACCCCTGCCCTGGCCCTGGTTCTACGACGACGTTCTGCCCGGTTTCGCCATGCCGCGGGACGGTAAGCGCATTCTGTATCCCGGGCCCTACCCCCGACCGGAGATGCAAGATCTGGTGGGCACCTACGCCGTCACCACCGACGAGGAAGGCGTGGCCGTCCTGCGAATCGAGACCGAGCCGCTCGAGGCCGATCCCGATGCCGACCTGCGCTACGACATCCAGGCCGAGGTGACCGACCAGTCCCGTCGCGTCATCACCGGGTCGGGTCAGGTCAAGGTCACCCACAAGCCGTTCTACGTCCACGTCGAGCCGCAGCGCTACGTCTATCAACCGGGCGACACCGTCCGCCTGGACGTGACGGCCAAGGGCCCCAACGACGATCCGGTCACCTTCCGAGGCACGTGCAAAGTCTATCGCCTGGAACGCAACGAAACCGCCGACGCGTCCGACGCCTCCGCAGATGCCAACCGCATCGGCGAGAAGGTCTTCGAGCGGGCGGTGGACGTGGACCAGGGCGGCCAAGGAGCCGTTCGCTGGATCGCCGACGAGGAGGGACCGTTCCGCGTCGTCGTGGTGGCGCCGGCCGGCCCCCAGGAGGAAGTGACCGCCTCGTGCGACGTGTGGATCGCCCAGCGCGGCGGGCGGTACAAACACTACGCCTACCGCGACGTGGAATTGGTCATGGACCGCACGTCCTATGCCGTGGGGAACACCGCCCGCGTGCTGATCAACACGCGGTTCGACTCCTGCTACGTGTTGCTGGCCGCCGAAGCGGATGACCTGCTGGACGAGCGGACCGTCTTCGTGAAAGGAGGCACCAAGCTGGTCGAGCTGCCCATCACACCGGCCCACGTGCCCAACTTCGCCCTGACGGCCTCCGTGCTGCGCGACAATCGCATCTACCAGGACCAGGTGCCGGTCGTGGTGCCGCCGGTGGATCGTTTCCTGAACGTCGAGATCGACGCGGGCGGAGAGAAGTTCTATCCCCGCCAGCCGCTGACGCTGGGCCTGCGCACCACCGACTCGACCGGGGCACCCGCGCCGGCCGAAGTCGCCCTGATGATGGTGGACGCCAGCATCTACTACATCCAGCCCGAGTTCCGCGAGCAGATCGAGAAGCACTTCTACGGCAGCAAGCGCCCGCACCTGGTCCGTACACAGACCAGTTTCGACTACTACGGCGTGGGCCGGGGGGAAGCGCGCATAAGGATGGACTCGGCAACCGGCGTCGCTATGTTGGAGGGCGCGGCCGCGCCGTCGCAATCCATGCGTGCCATGGGAGCCATGGCCGAAAGGAAGGATGCCGGTGCCGACTTCGCCACCCCCCAGATCCGCAAGGAATTCCCCGACACGGTCGTGTGGGCGGCCCACGTCAAGACGGACGAAGCCGGTCGGGCGTCGGTCAAGGCCGAACTGCCCGACACTCTGACCACCTGGCGCATCCACGCCGTCGCAGTGGATCGCGACACGCGCGTGGGTCAGGCGGCCGCCGACGTGGTCACCCACAAGGACGTCATCGCCCGGCTGGAGGCCCCGCGCTTCCTGGTCGAGGGCGACGAGCCGGTCCTCAGCGTCATCGCACACAACTACCTGCCCGAAGAGAAGACCATCCGCGTGACGCTCGAAGCGTCGGACGAGATCGAGATCGGATCGGCCCGCGTGCACGGCCTGCCCGCCGACGGATCATCACCGGGCCAGGCCGACGTCACGATCCCGGCCGACGGCGAGGTGGCCGTCGAGTTCCCGGCCCGAGCGTTGTCCGCGGGACAAGCCAAACTCCTGGCGACCGCAGCCGCCGACGTGGATGCCGACGCCGTCGAGATCAAGCTGCCCATCCTGACCTACGGGGCCGACCGCTTCGTGGCCCACAGCGGCTCCATCCGACAGGGCGATGCAAACAACCTCCGCACCGTGTCGCTCACCGTGCCGCAGGAGGTCGCCCCGGACTCGCCGCTGTTGGAGGTCCATCTCAACCCGTCGATCGCCTCGGTCATGATCGACGCCCTGCCGTTCCTGCTGCAATACCCCTACGGCTGCACCGAGCAGACCATGAGCCGCTTCCTGCCCGCCGTAGTGACCCGGCGCACGCTCCAGGAGCTTGGCATCGATTTGGCCGCCGTGCGACGCAAGATCGAGGCCCAGGGCGGCCCGCTCGGCGGAAAGTTCCCCGAGCGATTCCGCGAAAACCCCGTGTTCAACAACGCCGTGATGGACGACATGATCCGGGCCGGCCTCGAACGACTCGCCGACCTGCAGCGCCCCGACGGCGGCTGGGGCTGGTGGGGCGGCGGGGACTCGAACCCGTACATGACGGCCTATGTGGTCTATGGCCTGGCCGAGGCGGTAAAGGCCGACGTGGCCTTCGATCACGGAATGCTCGAACGCGGAGTGTCGTATCTGCTCAAGCGCGTGGTCAGCACCGAGGCCGTCGGCCGGCGACCCTGGCACGGCGACGACGACAACGTCCGGGCCTGGATGGTCTACGCACTGGCAATGCACGATCCCAACCTGCTGGCCCGCGACGAGATTCGATCCGTGTGCGATCGCATCTACAAGGGCCGCGACGGTCTGACCGATTACTCGCGCGCTCTGCTGATGATCGCCCTGCACCGGGCCGGCGATTCCCAGCGCGTCGCCATCCTGGTCGAGAATCTCTACAACACGGTTCGCCTGGACGCCGACACCGACACGGCCAGTTGGGGCCAGAGCCACCAGTACCGCTACTGGTACGACAACGGGCTGGAGACGACGGCCATGGTCCTGCGGGCCCTGCTGATGACCCAGCCCGAGCACGAGTACGTGGCCAGGTCGGTCAACTGGCTGGTCCGCAACCGCCGGGGGGCGCGGTGGTTCAGCACCAAGGACACCGCCTTCGCCGTGTATGCCCTGGCGGATTACCTGGTGGCCTCCGGCGAGCTGCAGGCCGACATGACCGTGGGCCTGACCATCGACGGGCAGATCCAACGCTCCTTCAAGATCACTCCGGAGAACGCGCTCACCTTCGACGCCCGCGTGATCGTCTCCCCGGAGAACCTGGCCCCCGGCGAGCACCGTGTCGAGCTGACCCGATCGGGTAAGGGCAACGTGTACTACGGCGTCTACCTCGATTACTTCACGCACGAGGACCCCATCGAGCCGGCCGGTAACGAGGCCTACGTGACCCGCTCCTACGTCCGCCTGGTGCCGCGCGAGGTGACCGGGACGCGACAGGTCTACGACCCGATCAAGCGCAAAACGATCGAGGAGACCTACCGGGCCATCGAGTATGACGCCCTCGAGGTGAAGGAGGGCGATCGATTGTCCGCCGGCGACCTGATCGAGGTCCGCCTGGCCGTCGAGGCCCGCAACAACTTAGAGTACCTCATCATCGAGGACCCCAAGGCGGCCGGCTGCGAGCCGGTCGAGCTGCGCAGCGGCTCGCGCTGGGGCGAAGGCCCCTTCGTCAACGTCGAGCTCCGTGACACCAGGACGGCCTTCTTCGCCACCTATCTTTCACAGGGCGAACATCAGTTGTCCTATCGCCTGCGGTGTGAGACGCCGGGACGGTTTCACGCCCTGCCCGCCCGGGTCGAGGCCATGTACGCCCCGCTGGTGCGATCGAACAGTCGTAGCGACAAGCTCCAGATCGACGTTGGTCGATAAAGGGTGTTCCACCCATCCGCGCCGCGGGATTCATCCCGCGCGGTGCTGCCGCGCGACATGACTGTCGCGGCTGGAGCGGGTTTGACGCCCCCGCCCGATTCCGCCAAACTGCCCGCTCGGGAACCCATTCGGGGCCGGGCGGAGGTGCGTCATGTCGCTGGCGGAAGGGCTCCACAAGGGCATGATCATTCGTCACGAAGGGCATCTGTACACCATAGTGGACTACCACATCGCCCGGACCGGAAAGCAGAGGCCCACCGTTCACGTCAAGCTCCGTTCGCTGGCCAGCGGCAAACCCGCCGACCGAACGCTCGACGAACTCGGCAAGGTCGAGGAGGTCCCGCACGAAAACCGGCCGATGCAATACCTCTACACGGCCGGCAGAGAGTACGTCTTCATGGACGCCGAGACGTTCGAACAGTATCCCGTGAGTGACGAGCTGCTGGACAAGGCCGTCGACTTTCTCGTCGAGCAGGAGACCTATCGGTTCCAGATCATCGAAGGCAACATCGCGGCCATCCAACTGCCCGACATCGTGGCCCTGGAGGTGACCGATACGGCTCCGGTCGAGCACGCCGGCGGCAGCACCAGCGTGCAGAAGGAAGCAAAGCTGGCCAGTGGCATCGTGGTGCAGGTTCCACTGTTCATCAAGAACGGCGAAAGAATCCGCGTCAACACCGAGACCCGCCAGTACGAAGGCAAGGAGCACTGATCCAGGCGGGTCCCCCGGTCAAGGGAGTGAATGCCGTGACGCCGGAGCAGAGTGCCGAACTGGCCAAGCCCATTCGGGTCCTTCAGATCATCGTGGGGGCCATGATCGCGGGCGTCGTGGCGCTCCTGGTCATCGCCCTGTTGATCGGCCCACAGATGGAATCGCCGGCCGGCGACGCCGACGGCGCGCCCCCCCGTACACCCGTGATTACCTACGTCGCCGTCGCCTGCGCCGCCGCTATGTTGGTGGCCAGCTTGGTCCTACCCCAACTACTGACCGTCGTGGGGCGGCGAAGGATCGCGGCCGGCGCGCATAGTTCCCGCCGGACGGGCCAGGGCGGCCCGATGTTCACCCCTGCGTTCTTCAAGCGGACCGGCGACGCTGGGCGGCTGTGTGCCGTGCTGTTCATGTCCACGATCATCGGGGCGGCCATGCTCGAGGGCGGCGCCTTGCTCGGCGGCGTGGCCTATCTGGTCGAGGGTCAACAGTTCGCCCTGATCGCGGCCGTAGTGCTCCTGTTCGTCCTGCTCCTGCGGTTCCCCACCCGGAGTCGGGCGGAGCGCTGGATCAGCGAGCAAGCCGAGCGGATTCAGCAGGAGCGCGCATTCAGGATGTAGCCCGGCCCGTTGCTGCCAAGATTCTCACGCCCCAAGCCACACCATTTCTGTGTAATCCCGTTCGAGGACAACAGGGCTTCGAAGATGGGCTATGGATTGCCGGTTTGATCCCGGGTAGGTTCCCACCTGTGAAGTCGCCTTGCCCTGGCGCGGGCCAGAGCGACTCCCATCCATCGACCTGCCGTGGAGTGATCCATGCGTCTCTTCCGTCGAGGTCCGTTTTCAACCGCCGCGATTCTATTGATCCTGGCGACCGCGTCGGGGTGCCCCAAGCAGGAAACAACGCCGCCACAGCCCGCTCCGCGACCCGTGACGGTGCTCGAGCTGCGCCGCATTGATCCGGCGGAGAAACTGCGCCTCACCGGCTCGGTCGAGTCGTGGAAAGAGCAGAACGTCGCCTTCGAGATCGGCGGGCGCGTCGACTGGGTCGTCGACCAGGGCCAAGACGTCAAGGGGCGTCTGACCAACCCCGATGGCGACATCGTGACACAGGGCACGGTGCTGGCCCGCTTGGACCCCACGCGCTACGAGCTGGCGGTCGCCACCGCCGAGGCGGACGTGGCCAACGTCGCGGCCCGGATCGCGGAGGTCCAGATCGAACTGGACCAGGTTCTGCCGCACAAGCTGGCAGCGGCCGAGGCCCAACGCGACCGGGCACACAACGACCTCGAACGCCTCAAACGCTTGGTCAGGCAGGAGGCCGGCAGCGCCACCGAATACTACCGCGAGGAGGCCGCCTACCAGGTCGCCCAGGCCACCGTCCAGGAGGTCGAGGCCGCCGTCGCCGCCAAGCATGCCGAGGTCCAGGCGTTGAAAGCCAGGGAGGATCAGGCAAGCGAACACACCAGGCAGGCGCGCAACGACCTCGAGTACTGCACACTGATCTGCCCGCTCGACGGTCGTGTCGCCGAGGTGCATGTGATCCCTGGCACCTACGTCCAGCCGGGCCAGCCGGTTGCCAGAGTCGTCATGATGGACCCGCTGAAGGTCAGCGTCGTTGTCCCCGCGGAGACCGCCCGAACGCTGAACCTCAAAGACACCGTCTACGTCTGCCCGCCCGACGGTGGCGAACCGCGCCCGGCCCCCGTCTGGCTGAAGGACACCGTGGCGGGCTCAGTCACGCCGGTGTCCCGGATCGGCATCCTGCTTCGCAACCAGAAGGTCCGCCCGGCCGGTCCGGACGATCCCGCCCTGCCCGACCTGCCGTTTGTGCAGGAGATCTGGCCCATCACCCTGCTCGACGTCGGCCATCCCGACGGCGCCCTCGGCACCGAGGTGTCCGCGATCTGCACGGATCCGGCCGAAGGCTACCATTACGTCTGGCATATCGAGGACAGCCAGGACCGGCCCGCTCCGCCCCCCGAGGGAGCCGTCCTCCGCCTGCGGAAAGTGCGCGTCGAGGTCGGCGAAAGAGTGTTGCGTGCGCCCGGCCTGTTCCGTCTTCAGGAACTGACCGACACCGGCGGTCTGGGGCCGACGGCCAACGTTGCCGCAGGCGTGCCCGACACCGTGGCGGACGGCGACCGCGCTCTCTTCGCGCCTGAACGCTGGTTGTTCCGACCCGGCGATCCGCTTGAGGTGTCGCTCAAGCGGCCCGGAGCGGACACCGGTTTCTACGTCCCCATACAGGCCGTTCTGCCGGTGAACGAGACGACCGGCCACGTCTACATCGTCGAGGACGGGCTGGCCGCCAGGGTCGATGTGGGCCTGACCACCAGGATCGGCGACCTGCAGGGCATCAAAGCCGCCGCCGCCACGGATGAGCAGAGAATCACGGACGGCACGCCGGTGATCCTGAAAGAGGTACAGTACCTGATATCCGGCGAACTCGTCCGCGTCGTCCAGACGGAGGACCTGCAGCCGTGAGACGGAACCTGACGAACGAGGGGCAGCACTAGGTACGACTTCGGATCTGCGAGAGCCCGCCCCGACCTTTTGACCGGCAAACAGGAGATCGCCTCATGCTTCGCGTAGCACGGAACCATCACGTGGCTGGCGGATTCGGGTCCGCCCGATTGTTCTTGATCGTCTTCGTTGCGGGCTTGGCCGGGACATCAACGGCGCACGCCCAGACCACCATCCAGGCCGGTTCGGACTTCTGGGCCACGGTCGGCAACGGCCAGACCTACCAGGACTTCTCCGAGACTCCGATTCCGGCCGACTTCTTCGGCCTCGGTTCGGAGCCGTTCGCCGGCGTCGTCGAGTTCCAGGGCATTGAGCTGAATTTCAACCCCAGCTTCGCCCCGCCGGAGGGTGTTGATCTGGGACTGACCGACACCATCGTCACGCGAACGCAGGACGCGACCCTCAACGGTCCGGGCAGCCAGGCCACCGTGCCGATCGAGATCACCGCCCTCAGCCTGATCAGCACACAACCGATCACCGTAATGATCGACGGCCAACCGACACTGTGGGACGTGGAAGTGCAACTGTCGCTGGAAGTGCCACAGCTGGCCGGTCAGATGACCATCCGCCAGACCGGCGACGACGGCGGCACGTTCGATTCGGTTCTTCCCGTCCTGCCGGTGTTCATCTTCGTCGAGCTGGCCAGCGACCCGTTGAATGTCCTTCTCGTCGACACCGGTCTGGGCGAATTCGAGGACCTGGCCGTCGAGCTGACCGCGACGGACGTCCCCTGGGTATTCGACAGCGGGGACCTCGAGATTCTGCAACTGGACCAGCCCATCGAGCTGGCCAATTTCACCAGCGTGCTGCCCACCTCGACCAACTTCTTCGGCGGGATCACCGTGTTTCCCGACACGACCGAGCGCCGCTGCCAGTTCCTGCTCGAGGTGTCCCGGCTGGCCCGTCACGGCATCCTGCCGCTCCCCCTCGGCGACAGCCTCGACGTGGACGACGACGGCATCCCCGACCTCTGCGACAGTTGTCGAATCACCCCCAACCCGGGCCAGGAGGACTCCGACGACGACTACATCGGAGACGTCTGCGACAACTGTCCCGAAGTTTCCAACCCGGACCAGGCCGACGACGACGAGGACGACGTCGGCAATGCCTGCCAGACGGACGGACTGGACGGCGGGGACGGCGCTGAACCCGCGTCTCTTCTGTCGGCCAACCCTGACGTGGATTTCGACGCCCTCGTCGCCGGCCAGCCCATCGTCCTTGTGGCCCCGCTCCCCACAATCGAGAGCCAGGCGACCGACGCCGAGTGCGACTGCTCCTGGTCCGCCGACGGCGACGGCGCCTTCGATCCGACCGACTCCTGTCAGACCGAGTACACGCCGGCCGCCGACGACTCGACGATCTCCGTGGACGTCGCTTGCCTGGACGGTGCGGCCGGCACCTTCGACCAGACCGTGACGGTGCAGCCGGACGGCGCCGAGGGCGAGGGCGAAGGCGAGGGCGAGGGCGAGGGCGAA
>DATKXO010000056.1:0-4046 GCA_035528995.1 Phycisphaerae bacterium
CACTTCTCAAAGAGCGAAAGATTTGTGGCTGTAGGTTATAGTAGTCCATCTCCCAAAGGGGGGACAAGTAAGATGTTCGCCCGGCGAATTTCGATTATGCACTCCAAATGATGAATCACAATCCGCGGGCCGGTGCGGCCCCGGAGCAGTCGAAGACCCCTTCGTACAGTCGAAGACCGCTTCCGACAGGCGGGGACCGACAGGCGGGGGGAAGAAAAGACACGAAGGGAACAGCCGCCTCCGCCATAGTCCATACGGACAGCGGGCGGACAGAAAAGGAGCCAGAAGATGAAGAAGAACATTGCATTGGTCGCCTTTGTGATCGCAGTGTTGACCGCAGCCACCCCCGCCCTGGCCCTCACGCTTAACCGGTGGATCGGAACGACCGCCGACTGGCACACCGCGAGTAACTGGGAGACGGGGGTGCCGACCAGCGACTCACAGATTCTGTTCGGGTTTTCGCCTTATCAGACCTTCCCGAACGACCCCGATATCGGCGCCACAGACGCCGAGTGCGGGAAACTGGAGATGGCAGGCGACTACTATAGCCCCATAACCTTCAGCGGCACGGCAACCCTCACCAACTATGCCGATCTCGGCAGCTACATGGACGACATGACTGTCAACTGCCCTCTGAACATGCAGAGCGGCGCTCCGCGGTTGCTCGCCGCCCCCGATACGACCTTTGCTATAATGAATGGGCTTACTCTAACGGGAGCCTCGGCCGTAGTCGCGGGGACGAACCAGAAGGTGAATGATCCCGCCGGCACCGTGAAACTCGCTGGGGCCTGCACCGGCACGGCTGACTGGCATGTGTCTGGGGGCACGCTGCTGGTAACCAACACCTCCGGGTCGGCGACGGGGAGCGGCACTATTTTTCTCTACCACGGCGACACACTGTACGCCACACTGGCCGGCACTGGGTGCGTCGGGACCGGCGCCCATAACTTGGACAATTACGGCACCATCGACCCCGGCGACGGCGCCATCGGCATACTGACCGCCAACGTCGGCGCCGCCCAGTTCTACGACAGCAGCGTTCTGAATATCCGGGCCAGCGGCGCCGAGATAAGCAAGCTGGTGGTCAGCGGCAACCTGGTCCTCAACCAGGGCACCGACGACAGTACGCTCACCGTGGACGGCACGATGACGGCAGCCGGCACGTGCATCACCTACGGCGGAACGCTCACCGGTACGTTCGCCAACACCGACCTGCCGACCGACTATTGGGTGGATTATTCAGTGCCCGGACAGGTCAGCGTGGTCCCCCCGGGCGTGCCGAGCGCGCCGTCCAGCCTCACGGCGACGGCCATCAGCAACAGCCGGATCGACCTCGTCTGGACGGACAATTCCGACAATGAGACCGGCTTTAAGATCGAGCGGAAGACCGGCGCGGAAGGCACGTGGGGCCAGATCGACACCGTCGGCGAAGGCGTCACCACCTACCAGAACACGGGCCTCGACCCCGAGACCGAGTACTATTACCGCGTGCGGGCCTACAACGCCGCCGGCGACTCGGTTCCCTCCCCCGAGGCCAATGCGACGACACTCGTGGCGGCGGTGCCCGCTGCCCCGAGCAATCTGATCGCGCTGGCGGCGTCCTCCACCCAGATCAACCTGGAGTGGACGGACAATTCCAACAATGAGCACGGCTTCAAGATCGAGCGGAAGACCGGCGAGCAGGGCGAGTGGGGCCAGATCGACACCGTCGGGGTCAACGTCACCACCTACAGCGACACGGACCTGGACCCCTCGACGCTCTACTATTACCGCGTGCGGGCCTACAACGACGTCGGCGACTCGGACTACTCCAACGAGGCCTACGCTACGACGCAGACGCCGGGGATACCCGCTGCTCCGAGCGATCTGACCGCGACGGCGGTGTCCTCCGGCCAGATCGACCTGGAGTGGACGGACAATTCCGACAATGAGATCGGCTTTAAGATCGACCGGAAGACCGGCGCGGAGGGCACGTGGGGCCCGCTCGACACCGTCGGCGAAGACGTCACCACCTACGAGGACACGGGCCTGCCTGCCTCGACGACCTTCTATTACCGCGTGCGGGCCTACAACGCCGTCGGCGACTCGGACTACTCCTTCGAGGCCTACGACACGACGTGGGCGCCGACGTATAACTTCTGGCGGGGAACGACCGCCGACTGGCACGACGCGGATAACTGGGTTGATTATATACCGGACAGCGACAGAGACGCTCTGATGAACATCGGGCATCCGGCGAGCCCGTTCAACCCCGATATCAACTACGACCCCGATATCGGCGCCACAGACGCCACGTGCCAGACCCTGGATATAGCAGGCGACCCATACGAGTGGACCCTCAGCGGCACTGGCACCCTCAGCGTATATGGCAACATCGGAGCAAGTGTTGCCGGGACGCAGACCATCGACTGCCCGCTCTACATAAGGGACGGATATTATCCGCGGGTGTTCGCCGCCAGCGGGACGACCTTGGTTATAACGCAGGGGCTTAATACATCGGGACCCGTCCAGGGGATCGTCACGACGGTGGAGACCGTGGGGACCCCCGGCGGCATCCTGAAAATCCCTGCGGCCAGCACCAATCCGGCATTCTATGATGTGAGGGGTGGCACGCTGATGGCAACCAACACCACCGGGTCGGCGACTGGGAGCAACTATGTGCAGCTCTACGACGGCGGCACGCTGGCCGGCAACGGAATCGTCGGTGACGGTGGCAACAACGTGCGCAACTCCGGCACCATCAACCCCGGCAGCGGTAACTTCGGCGACATCGCCACGCTGACCTGCAACGTCACCGGCGTCACGTTCTACGACGGCAGCGCTCTGCATCTCCAGTCCGACGGCACCAACATAAGCAAGCTGGCCATCACCGGCACCGGCGACCTGGATCTGAACTACAACAACACGATCGAGATTGAGGGGGCCATAACAAACAACGGCGTGTGCATTACCTACACCGGCACGCGGACCGGTGAATTCACCAACCTGCTGCCGGTCGGGTATTTCTCGGTGGATTATGGCACGGCTGGCCAGGTCAAGATCGTCTCCCTGGTGCCGCCGGGCGCCCCGACTGCGCCGTCCAACCTTACGGCGACGACTGTCAGCTACGACAAGATCGACCTCGCCTGGACGGACAACTCCGACAATGAGGACGGCTTTAAGATCGAGCGGAAGACGACAGGCGCGTGGGCCCAGATCGACACCGTCGGCGAAGGCGTCACCACCTACAACGACACGGGCCTTGACCCCGAGACGACCTACTATTACCGCGTGCGGGCCTACAACGCCGCCGGCGACTCGGTCTACACCAACAAGGCCAGCGCGACGACGGATGCGGTGCCGACCATACCGATCACCATCAACGCGCCTTACGGCATCAGCTACTCGTTGGCGCCGATTGACATCATCTTTAGCACGACCACGGGCGCCTACCAGATTTACGATATCAATAAGACGCTCGTCGCGGAGGGAACGACCACGCTCAACCCCCAGACCATTTCCTTCACGCCTCCGAATTACAGCTGGTACCTGATCGTCTTCGCCGGCGAAGCGAAGTTCATGGGCGTCACCCCCGCGTTTGCGAACATGAACACCCTGGATTGGGGCGAGATGGACGATACCCGCGGAAACAACAACGAGCCGCTGCAGGCGTTCTGTGGCCTGATGCTGGACCGGACCAATACCGAGAGGACTTTCACCCAGGCCCACGCCGTGCTGGACGCCGCGGAACTATACGGCGTGACTCTTCTGATGCAGTTCACGAACGTCGGCGACATCACCACCGAACACGTGACCGCGTGGGCCACCGAGATGCAGGGCAAGGTCAAGTATTGGGAGATCATCAACGAGCCGAACCTTTTCATATCGGTTGACGACTACGTGGCGCTCCTGCAGACGGCCTATTCCATCATCAAGGGCATCGACCCCGCGGCCATAGTCATGGGGCCGGACACCTGCAGCGTTGACCTGCCCTGGAACGAGGCGTTCATGGAGGCCGGCGGCGGCAATTACATCGATGCCTATTCCATTCACGATTACGAAGGGAA
>DATKXO010000057.1:0-4298 GCA_035528995.1 Phycisphaerae bacterium
ACCTGGTCGATCGTCACGTCATCCGTCGTGTAATCCCAGGTCGTCTCGGCGGGCGGCCCGGCGTCATAGGCGCCCGTCGCCAGGAACCAATGGTCCAGGCGCGGCAGGTAAGGCATCCCGGCGGGGGCGGCCTCGACCTCAAGCGGCTGGGCGATGATGCGGATCCCGTCGCCGGTCGCCTGCTTGCACAGAAGGTAGACCGTCCCGCCGATGATCGCTATGTCGATCACGTCGTAGAGGTAGGTGTACTTGACCCACGCGGATTGGACCTTCCGGCCCTCCTGCCAGAAATAGCGATAGACGTAGATATCCTTGCCGGTTTCCGGCAGGACGCAGACGGCCCGCTGGTTCTGCGACGCCACGACAGTCTTGATCCCGGCGGGCAGCCAGCCCGCCACGTGCGAGGTGATCTCGGCGGCCACGTTCGCCGCCGCGGAATCATCGTAGAAGTATTCGTAGACCTGGCCCCAGCCCGGGGAATTGGCGACGAAGTACATCTGCCCGCCCGCCGTCGCCGGGCAGACGCCCTCGATCGAATCGTAGCTGGTCGAGGGCGTGATCGCGGCCGTCTCGTAGCTTAAAACCTCCGGCGCGTTCATCTCGAACTGCTCGCCCGCCTTGGTGAACATCACCATCGCGTCGCGGAAAGGCACCAGCGAGTCGATGATCGTCACCTTCTTGGCCGAAAGGGCCTGGTCGATCGGGTCGGCGTCGGCCAGGTTGTCGTAATCCTCGATCCAGAAGCTGAAGAACTCGCCCGCCTGCGACAGAACGAGGTTCTCCCCGCCGCCCAGAGCCAGACGGTTGCGGTGGAAGGCGATGTCGGCCAGCGTCGCGCCGTCGTCCCACAGGCTCGGCAGGGGGTTCGTGTCCTCGTCGCCGGTGTAGCGGGGGTCCCATTCGATCGTGTCGGCCATGAACACCAGCGGATCCACGGTGATCCGGGCGATCTTGATGGGCATGGTCGTGGCGTCCAGCACCGCTTTGGGCTGGTTGGGCTTGGGCTTGCGGGTCCAGCGGTCCAGGACGGCGAACGTCTCCGTGGCGGGCGTGCCGGTGCCCGCCGTCGAGGTGGCCGTTGCGAGATTGCTGAACGGGTGGCCGTCGGCCTGGAGGTTCCACAGGCCGGCGGTGATCGGGGCGGCGGGGTGGTAAACGAGCGAGTCCGCCCCCCGCCACCGGCTCGTCACTTCAAGGTAACCGTTGCTGGTGCCGGCCATCGTCCAGCCGATCAGGGCGTCCAGCGCCCCCTCGCCCTGCAGCGTATCCTGCAGGCGGGCCGCCACGTCGTGCAGGTCGGTCACGCCGCTTTCCGTGAGATTGACGATGACCTCAAAGGCCGCGCCGATGCCCTCGAACTTGATGTTCGCCTCATCGCCGACGGGATCGCAGATTGTCTCCGTCAGGTAGAGATTATCGTCGTCGTTGTTCTCGTTGTCCCAGTCGATCTCGAACCAACCGCAGTTGACGCCGTTCCAGACTATGTAATTTTCGATCGTGTCCGTGCCGTCGAGGATGCGGATCATGTCCCCGGCCTGGGGCGTGTATCCGGCGAAGGCTCCCGCCTTGGTCAGCTTTTTGGTCGCTTCGGTCCATGCGACGTTCCCGACGATGTCGGACAGGTCGACGCGGCGGAAGGCCAGCTGCACGCCCATCGGGTTGTGCGCGCCGTCCGTCCAGTAGGAGGCATCCGTCTTTGCCCAGGTTCCCACCCCGGCCTTCGCCCGATGCCAGGTGGCGAAAGTCCCATCCGCGTCGGGATCGGGGTCGTAGAAGAAGTACCCCGCCAGCCGGGCCGGCGTGTCGGCCTCGGTCTTATGGTAGGTCGCGGCGGCCCGCGTGTGGGCGACCATCACGCCGAAGTCGCGCCAGAACTCCTCGATCTCGTAGGGATCCGACGCCTTGGCCGCGACGGGCACCGTGGTATTAGCCAGCAGCGTGTGGTCGGCGACGGTGACGAGCCTCATCTGATCGCAGCCGGCGTCGTTGGCGTCGAGGTACGCCCTGGCGTCGGTCCCGGGGGCCAGCCCGTTGACCGTGGCGACGGTCCCGGCCATGTCGAATATGCGCACCATGGTGTCGGCGTAGAGCAGAAGGTATCGCTCCGTCTCGTCACGAACGATCGGGTGGAGGCGGTAGTCGACGGTTTCGTCCAGGTCGCTGATCGTCTTGAACCACTTGGCGCCCGGCCGCATCGTGAAGCCGCTGGCGACGTCGAAGACGACGTTGACGGCCTCGCCGACCTGGTTGGCCCATCGCACCGACGGCGCCTGCGTCGATGAACCGCCCCACATCGCGGGGATGGGGATGACGTGGTTCGCCACTGCCCTCTCCTTTATCGAGTCGGGATGTACGTCCCGCCCCTGCCCTGGATCTGCCGGGCCATCGTGGTGCGCAGTATGTTGTGGTCGGCCCGATCGGCGTTGCTGCGGTAGAAGGTGTCGCGGGCGTCCGCCATCTCCTGCAATAGTTCGGGATCGGCGTTCTTCGAGCCCAGGTGCGACCGCTGGAAGCGGACGGCGGCGGCGCAGGCGATCCAGAAGCGGAAGCCGACCGACAGTTCGGCGAAGGGCAGTTCGCGGATGAGCTGCATCTTGAGCGATTCGGTGAATACCAGCGTGTTGTTGTCCCGGTCAAAGAGCTTCCCGTCGCGGATGGTGACGTCTCGCCCCGCCGATGCGCCCCAGGTGTCGGCCTCCAGCACATCCGCGGCCAGGACGATCTGCCCCTCGGTTATGGCGGTCGGCACGTCGCCGGTGACGGTCGCGCTGCTGTCGGAACCGGTCAGCGTCTCGCCCCCCGTGAACTCGCCGGAGGCCACGAGCAGGAACATGTCCGTGTCGATCTGGTAAAAGGTGCCCGTCGCCCCGGAAGTTGTTTCAGTGACGGTCTCACCGGCGATAAACGTGCCCGTCACCTCCCCGGTCAGCGACATCTGGAGATCCGGCGGGAAAAGCTCGATGTCGTCCTCGGTGTTCTCGTGGAAGCCCTTCTGCTGCAGTTGCGTGCAGTATTTATCGACCTCCTCCTCGGCGCGGGTGATGATGGTGTCCCCGGCGGTGTCCAGCGCCGCCGCGGGCCATTCGTGGATCGCACTCAGGCACTTGTTGACCGCTTGGAGCTTCGTCAGTCCGGGCATTTTTTGGATCTCCTATGGCGACACGGCCGTCTTGGCGGAAAGCGCCGCTATGGCGGTTGTCCGATCGTTGAAGTCCTGGATCTGCTGCTCGCCTTCCGCCAGGCGGGCCTCCAGGGCGGCCAGACAATCCTGCTGCGCCTCGGGCGAGACCTTCACGACGACGCCGCTGGGATGGGTCAGCCGCCAGGATCCGTCGGCGAGCTTCTCGTGCTTGATCTGCCCGATCATAAGTTGGTCAGCCATTGATGAACCCTCCCCTGACGGGACGGACGTGATCCGTATTGACCTTATCGTGCGGCGTGCTTGTGGCCGTACCGAAGGCGGTGTACATGGCCCAAATAGTGTTCTTCTCGTAGGTGGTGCCCGTCCAGTAAGGGAAGTCAACCTTGCCGTTGGGAAAATAGGCGTTGTAATGATACTTCGCGCCCGTGTAGGCATGGTTGATGATGCTGGCAAGCTCCAGGATATTGGGCAGGCGCCAGTCAGTGTTACCGGCGTAATCGAGCGCATGGCAGTTGACAAGGGCGGCGGCCCAGGCCATCGTCGCCGGTGTCGTGAGATCCGCCGCCGATGCGGTCCAGACGGTCTCGATCCAGCAAACTCCTTCCGCTGTGATGGGGTCGTTTAGGCCCAGAACGGAGCCGTGCCCGGCAATGCAGACGTAGAACTTGCCGTTCGCCACATACTTGACGAGGTCGGCGTTAAGGTACTCGTGGTCCGCGATCCAATCGCCCTCGGCGACCTGGATTTGGTTGGTCGGATGGACCTGCCATCCGGGGTTCGGTATGATCAGCTCCGGCTGCTTGACCCAGATCAGGCCGGTGGCGAAGTCCTGGATCGTCCCGTCGCCGTTGTCGCGGAAGCGTGTGGCGCCCGGCCAGCCGGTCTCATAATACCCGTCATCGTAATCGGCGTAGCTCGTCGTTTGCCCTGTGGGCGGCAGTTCGTGCGTGAGAAGTTCCTTGATCCAGCTCATCGACGGCCCCTTTTCACTAGACCTTACCAGAGAAAGACGCGAAGGTTCGTGTAGTTGCTGCCCGGTGTTAAGTTCTTGGCCTGGATCGACTGGCCCTTGCCTATGTCCAGACCGTCCAGGATGTACGCGGAGTTCTGCACGACCTCGATGTTGTCCGTCACGCCGCCGTCGGTGGAGATGACG
>DATKXO010000058.1:0-3041 GCA_035528995.1 Phycisphaerae bacterium
GGTCAGCCTCCGTCGATTCCGGGCAAGGTGGTATTCGATGAGAACGTGGTTCCCCGAGAGTACCGCAACGATCCGTACAACTTTGCCGCGATGGCGAAGCTGGGCATCAGCCTCAAGCAGCGTGGCTTTGACTCGTTCGCGCAGGGCGACTCGCCCAGCGGGTACGAGATCAAGGCCATGATGGACACGCTCTCGCCGCTGTTTCCGGGCGAGTCGCCTGCGTCCATCGGACACCTCATCGCGGAAGTCATGTCCGAGACGGGCCAGACGGTAGAGCAGGCAACTCAGACGGTGGCGCAGCAGGCACAGGGCCAGCAGGCCCAAGGTTACCAGCAGCCGGCCGGAGAGCCGGAACTGGCACCCAACGGCCGACCGTGGCCGACGACGCCGAAGGGGTGGTTCGACCTTCAACAGTGGACCGCCCGCGAAGAGGCAAAGAAGGCCGCCGCCGAGTCTCGAAAGGAATGGCAGCAGGAGGCGGCCACCGCCCAGAAAGCCGACGATCGCAAACGCCGCATGGCGGAACGCCGGCAGGGCGAGGACGCCGCTCTCGACGCCGTGCTTGAGAAGTACGGCATCAAGGCCAGTTCCACGCCGGCCAAGGTCACCATAGGCGGGCGCGAGGTCGAACTCGACCTCGGCCGCGTGTCGGCCCGAGAACTCCTCCGCTCTCAAGCCTGGCGGGCCTACGAGCAGAGGGTGGACCCACACGACCCGGACAGAGACGTGAAGCTCGCGGGCATGGACGAAGGGGTCATCAGCGAAATGGCTTCGCAAATCCTTCCCCTGCTCCGCGGCAATGCAAACGCCGACATGGCGGCCGAGGCCGCCCGGCACGAACAAGTACCCGCAGCGACCCTCGTGGAGACGGCTGGCGGACGGGCGCAAAGGCCCTGGTCCGATATGTCCCTCCAGGAGGTAGCTGAAGCATCGTTCGATGAGGTCGCCAACTCCGGGCAGATGCCCGGACGGGGGACCATATCGGGCGGATAGGAGTTACCAATGGCTGACATTATCGTTCCATCAAGCGTCGCGCTGACGCAGGCCGACGCGATGATGAATAAGGTCTTCGAGCGAGACCACATCGTTACCAGCGCGTACTTCGGCAACACGGCCCGCTTCATCCAGAAGCGGACGCCCATCAGCCGAAGCACCACTGTCAAGTTCCTGACCCAGCGCTACAGTGGGTCTGGCGTGACCAGCAATCTGGAGGCGGACGCCCGTACGGCCACGCTGCCGGAGACTGCCGTCACCGAACTGGAGATCACCCGGTCGAACCTCCGCCGGATTGACGCCACCATCCAGCACAGCTTCATGGCCGCCGATGTTGTGGACGGCGGGAAGCTGGCCATCTGGAACCTTGCGGCCCGACAGGCGCTGGAAGTGCTCCAGAACCTCGATGAGAAGGAGGACCAGCTTCTCAACTCTGACGCCGACGCCCTGAAGGCCGTTGTTATGGCGGTCTATGCTGCGGACGGCAGCGGCGCGTATGGCGGGTCCGCCGACACGGCGATCCTCACGATTGACCAGGGCGGCGTGTCCAACTTCACCCCCGGCGAGGTCATTCACATCCGCGACGGGACCACGGCAGCTACGCTCAACAACGAGTGCGTCGTGACCGACGTGTTCGAGGACGGCATCGTGGGTACGTACGATCTGGGCTATCCGGCCCTCCGCGTGCAACTCACTTCCGCGACGACCGCCAGCGTCATGTTGTCCGGGACGCAGACGACCATCACGATCGAGAGCGCCAATGACGCCTTCGATCAGGTGGCCGATGGCGACGAACTGGTGCATCAGGGCGACGGCTCGGCGGTCGGTTTCGATGCCGGGTTCATTTCGATGGCCAACATCGACAACACCTACTTCGACGTTATCCGCACAACGGCCGGCAACAACTACCTGGTGCCGTTCAACAAGTCGTTCGCGTCGGGCGGCGTCGATCAGCCGATCGACCTTGCGGCCCTGTTCGACTGGATTGCCGTCACGGTCAGCAAGCACATCGGTCCGGCCGCGATGCAGTTGGCGAGAGAGCGGATCGAGTTCAGCAAGTCCCTTGTCTGTCAGGTGCCTCCCGACCTGATGCCCTGCATCGAGCGGGCGGTTGGCGATGCCAGCCGCCGGTGGAACGTCACCACCGTTCAGTCACTGGCCGACGCCAAGGCCAAGAAGGTTCTGGGCGTGATGGGTTACGACGGCGTGGTCGTGAAGACCTTCTCGCTGCCGCCCGTCGTGTTTATCCCCGAGCAGCTCATGTCGCCGACCACGGTTCGGGTGTGGGCTCCCGAGGTGTTCGAGTGGCTCCAGCTCGGCAACGCCGGTCGGCAGCCGCTGTGGTTGCCCAACGACGCCAACGGCCGCTGGCATACGCGACGGAACGTCACGACCGGCAATCTGTCTGTCGTAAAGGACGCCTTCGCGTATCGGGTTGTGGCTCCGTTCTGCCGCTGCCCGAAGCTCGTGGCGAACGCCACCGGGCTGACTTCTTCCTGACCCTAAAGAACGAACCTCGTGGCGGGCCGGGTCATGGAGGACCCGGCCCGGCCACGGGGCATGTAGAGAAACATGGCCAAGACACAGAAAAGCAGGTCGGTAATCGAACGCGGCGTTCCGGCCCTTCGGACGAGCGTCCGCCGACTGGACGAAGATTTCGGCGAGCCGACCCCCCAGATGGAGCGGGCGCTGGCGATTGCGGACGAGTGTAGGAACGACATTCTCAATGAAACCGACTTCGAGACGGGCCGTGGCAGCGGCATTCGCCACGGGTTGAAGGCGACACATCGGCTTGTGACGTTGCCCGACGGAAAGTGCATATGGAAGCCGCTGAGGTAGGGTTTCGGCGATAGCAGCAGAAACAGGTGTGGAGCGTAGCCAATGGCAGCGACATGGACCTACACAATCGACGTGACGAACCTGCCCGAGAAGATCGCCGACGTGACCGGAAGGCGTCACGGCGTGGATGTGCGGACGTTCACGATGCGGGACGTGTCGTTCGTCACGACGCCGGAGAGAACCATGGCCGTCATTCGCGAGGAGATCGC
>DATKXO010000059.1:0-13692 GCA_035528995.1 Phycisphaerae bacterium
ACGGCCTGTTCGGCCTTGATGACCTCGTCGGCGCCCAACTGTGAAGCCCTCAGCCCGGCGGAAGTGTGGGTGGTTCGGGCAATGATGTAGATGCCGGGTCGGAGCCGCCGGGCCAGGGCGGTGGCCCGGAGCACGGCCTGCTCGTCGGGCACGGTCAGGGCCAGAATGGAGGCCGACTCGATGCCGGCGGCGCGTTGGGTCGACTCCTGGGAGACGTCGCCCTGGAGGACGCGCCGCCCCAGGCAGGCCTGGGTCTCGACGGTCACCGGGTTCTGGTCCACGACGACGTAGTCGATTCCGCCGCGCTCGAGGAGATCGGCGACGCAGCGTCCGGCCAACCCGAAACCGGCAATGATGACGGGGCCGGCAGGCCCGCCGGTCGGGGCCGTTGGGAACTCGATCGGCTTGATCGTGAGGCGCGTTCCGGAAGGCCAATCCACCGGGCCGGACAGCTCCACCCGGCCGTCCCGAAAGACGGCGATTCGCTCTTCGCTGGAAATGGGGGTCACTCGGTCTTGGGATAGAGGTTCTTGGCCAACCCGACCAGGTAGAAGGATCCGGTGATGCAGATCAGGTCTTCCTTGGTCACGGCGCTGGAGGCGATGTGGATCGCGTCCTCCAGCTTTGGAGCTACCTGGACCATCTTACCGGAGCGTTCGGAGAAGGCGCTGGCCAGGTCGTCGGGATCAACGGTGCGCGGCGACCCGGTGGAGGTGAAGATCACCTTGTCGGCGCCGAGTTGGATGTGGCGGAGCATGCCCAGCACATCCTTGTCCTTGTTGCAGCCGAAGATGACCACCATGGAGTCGTAGGGCACGTTCTGGCCGATGGCCCGCATGAGGGCGTCGATGCTGGCCGCGTTGTGTGCCGTGTCCACGAGTATGCGCGGGTTCTCGTTGATGGTCTCCATGCGACCCGGCAGGCGGACGTTGCTCAGGCCGGCTATCGCTCTCTGGTCGTCGATCTCGAAACCGCGGCCCTTGAGGGCGTCGAGGATGCCGAGGGCCAGGCTGCAGTTGATCGCCTGGTGGGCGCCCAGCAGCGGAACGTGGAGGTGCTCGAATCGGCTGTTTTCAGTCGTCAGGCTGAGTCGCGTGTGTGGGCCGAAGGCTCGCGACGACTCGAACCGCACGCTGAACTCGATGTCCTCGCCGGTCAGGCACAGGGGGGCTCGCGCTTTGGCAGCCGCCGCCTGGAGGACCTTCTTTACCTCCGGCACCTGTGGGGCGCTGATCACCGGGACACCGGTCTTGAGAATGCCGGCCTTCTCCGCGGCGATCGAGCTGAGCGAGTGCCCCAACTGTTCCACGTGGTCGTAACTGATGCTGGTGATCCCGCAGACCTCGGGCTTGATGACGTTGGTGGAGTCGAGCCGGCCGCCCAGGCCTGTCTCGATCACGGCGATATCGACCTTGCGCTCGGCGAAGTAGGCGAAGGCGATGGCCGTGAGGGCCTCGAAGTACTTGGGCTGGACCCCGTCCTTGAGGGCCTCGACGAAACGCCGGGCCATGCGAGAGAAATGGGTCTCCCCGATGATCTTGCCATCCACCCAGATGCGCTCACGGATGGTGAGCAGGTGGGGGGAGGTGTACAAGCCGACCTTGTACCCGGTGGCCCGGAGCATGTGTGCCAGCATTGTGGCGGTGCTGCCCTTGCCTTTGGTGCCGGCGATGTGAACGGTCTTGATCTGGCGATGGGGATTGCCCATCGTGGCCAGGAGCCGCGTCATACGACTGAGACTGAAATTCGTGCGGTTGTACACCGCCGCGCCCATGCGCTCGTAGTTGGTCAGAGAGTTCAGCCATTTGACGGCTGATTTGTAAGTGCGAATGGACGGTTTATCTGAAGGACGGACCCTACGGGTCTTCTTTGGGGGTGTGATAGTTGCTGACCGTGCCATGGGCGGGATTCTAACCCGGATCGATCGGTTCGTCAATCCTCAGTCGGCAGGCCGTCTGCTCAATGCTGGCAGGTTGCGGTTCCGCTCTAGACGACACCCAACATGTAGGGCCTACCGCGGCGGCTGAAGCGGCTTCATCGGGCGATTCCTCGCGGAAGGCAGCCCCTTTCGCCTCGGGGGATGGGCTGGAGCCCCGCCCTCGCCACTGAGTTATACGCATGGGGCCGCTTCTGGTTCTGCGTGCGAGGTCCAGAAGGCCGACAGAACTGTAATAAGCTGTGTAGATCCCCTATCTCCACACGGCAAGGTTAGGTATGGCGGGGTCAAGCGGGGCGGGCCGGCGTGGATCGGGTGGTCGGCATCGGGTACGCTGCCGGGCGGCGGCTCGTAGCGGAAGCCCAGGCCAGGGTCGGGTGATGACCGAGTTCGAGATCAAGCTGGAGCGAGCGCGGACCGGCGTGCGAATCGGAGCGGGGGCGCTTCCTTCGGTTGGGGAACTGCTGGCCCAGGCCGGCTGGGCCGACCGCGTGCTGGTGGTCAGCGATGGCCACGTCGCCCCACTGTACGGGGAGAGGGTCACGCGGTCGCTGGTGGACGCCGGGCTGAAGGCGGAGCTGCACGTTCTCCCGCCGGGCGATGAGAGCAAGTCTCTGGAACAGGCGTCGGCGCTGTACGATCGTCTGGCCGCCGGTCGTTACGCCCGTGACGCCGCAGTGTTGGCTTTGGGCGGGGGGATGGTGAGCGATCTTGCCGGATTCGTAGCCGCCACCTGGATGCGGGGCGTGACGTTTGTCATCTGTCCCACGACGCTGGAGGCGGACGTCGATGCGAGCATCGGGGGCAAGACGGCCGTCAACCACGGTGCGGCCAAGAACCTCATCGGAGCGTTTCATCAGCCGCGCCTGGTGATCATCGACCCGAAATGTCTCGGTTCGCTGTCGCAGCGAGATCTGGTTGCGGGCACGGGCGAGTCGATCAAGCACGCCGCGATCGCCGATCCGTCGTTCCTCAAGTGGCACGGCTCGTTTCGTGATGCCGTGCTGGCTCGCGACGCCGATGTGCTGGCCGAGCTGATCGAGCGGAACGTGCGGATCAAAGCGGACATCGTGGTGCGCGACGAACGGGATCGCAGCGGCGTTCGGGCGGCGCTGAACTTCGGGCATACCGTGGGCCACGCGATCGAACGCTGGAGCAACTACGAGCTTCGCCACGGGGAGTGCGTGGCCCTGGGCATGGTGGCGGCGTGCCGGCTGTCGGTGCGGATGGGGCTGCTGGACGAGGCGTCGGAGGCGGCGGTGGTCGAGACGATCGAGGCGTACGGTCTGCCTACGTCACTGGAGGCGCCGGTGGCGGCGGACGAGTTGCTTCGCTACATCGCTCGTGACAAGAAGACGGCCCGCGACCGGGTCCGCTTCGTGTTGCTGGAGGGGCTGGGGCGGACGACGCTGCGTGACGACGTACCCGAGGAGTTGGTGGTCGAAGTGCTGCACACCTTGGGCGGTGCTTGAACGACACGGGGCGCGACTGGGGCATTCCAGGGGACGGTTTCTAATGCCGCGGTAGGACCTCGATCAGGCGATCGATCTCCTTCTCGTTGTTGTAGACGTGCGGGCTGGCCCGCAGGCGCCCGTTGCGCACCGCGATGACGATGCGGTGTTCGCTGCGGAGGTGTCGCTGGATGGCCTCGTGGTCGTGGACGTCGGATTGGAAGGAGACGATCCCGCTGGCCTCGGCCGGCCGTCGCGAGCTGTAGACGCGATAGCCCTTGTCGCGGAGGCCGGTCACCATGCGGTCGGTCAGGGCCAGGATGCGGGCGGTGATCCGCTCGATGCCGATCTCCAGGAGCAGGTCGATGGCCCCGCCGAGGGCATAGATGCCGACCAGGTTGTAGGCCCCGCTGTCGTAGCGGCGGATGTCGTCTCGGAACTCGAAGCGGTAGTGCGAGAAGTCGGCCCAGTTCTTCATGGAGAGCCAGCCGACACAACTGGGGCGCAGGTGCCCCTGCAGTTCCTTGCGGACGTAGAAGAGGCCGGCGCCCTCGGGACCGCAGAGCCACTTGTGCCCGTCGGCGGAGAGGAAGTCGATGTGCATGGCGTTGACGTCGATGGGCATGGCCCCCAGAGATTGGATGGCGTCCACGCAGAGCAGAACGCCTTTGCTGGTGCAGTACTGGCCGAGGGTGGCCAGGTCGGTACGGAATCCGCTGGCGAATTGCACCGAGGAGATGGTCACCAGTCGGGTGCGCGAGTTGACGGCCTCGATCAGCTTCTGGATGGGAATGCGCCCGTCCTCCTCCAGGACCATGTTGACCTGGACGCCGCGCGACTGGAGGGCCTGCCAGGGATAGATGTTGGCCGGGAACTCGACGTTGGTGGTGACGATGTTGTCGCCGCGGTTCCAACTGATGCCGTTGGCCACGAAGTTCAGGCCCTCACTGGTGTTCTTGACGAAAGTGACCTCGTCGGCGTTAGCGTTGATGAGGGCGGCGGCCCGCTGACGCACGTGCTCGGCGTGCTTGTAGAATCCGTCGGCCAGGTAGCCGTTGTCCTGGGCCTGTTGGAGGTACTCCCGGGCGGCGTCGGCGGCGCGGCGGGACAGGGGCGCAACGGCGGCGTGATCCTGGAAGTTGAAGTTCCGGGTGATGGGGAACTCTTCTCGAACGGCTTGCCAGTCCATCGTTTACCCTCGCCTGGTCGGCGGCCGGCGCCATGCCGGCGGCGGGCCCAGCCGTGTCTTCGTCCAACCGGGCCCACTGAATTATAGTAATCCCGGAGCCGCGGCGACCTCCGGTTTTCGCCCCGGGCGGCGCCGCAGATCGGCACCATGTACGTTATCGGGGAATCAATCAATACCCTCTCGGGGCGTCGCCCGCCGGTGGATGGAGAGGACGCTGCCCTTTCTCGCCGCGGCTTGAGATTGTCCGGCCTGGCTGTGGGGCCTATGATCGCGGGTTGGCCCGGTAACCGAGTTCTGTTGCATCCGGGATGAGGATCGCCCATGGATTCGCGAGCTGTCGCGGCTCAAACCGTCAAGGTGCTGTTCGAGGACGACCAACTGTTGTTGGTGGAGAAGCCGGCCGGTCTGCGCCTGGTGGAGCCGGGATCGGCCGGCAGCGCGGGGGCGGAACCGATCGCCCTCGTGTTGGGCAGGGCGCCGCTGCTCATGGTCCGGCCGCTGGAGCAGCACGTCTCCGGCATCGTGGTTCTGGCCAAGACCGAGGAAGCGGCAGCCCGCCTGCGCAAGTCGCTGGCAACGCCAAGATCCAGGACGGACTATCTGGCGGTGGTCCGTGGGCAACCGCGGTCGCCGCGTCCGGCGGATCGCCGGGGTCGCCAGGCCGGGGGATTCTCGCCGGGCGTGCGGCTGGTTCGGCATCGCAAGGACCTTTCGCTCGTCCAGTTTCGCCACGACTCACCGCGCACCGCAGAAGTGCGGGCCGACCTGCGATCCATCGGGCTAACGCCACTTGGTGACGTGCCCGTCGATCACCGAACGAACCGGCGTCGGCCCGCAGGCCGACTGTTCCTGCACCGATCCCGGATATCGTTCCCGCATCCGGCCACGCGTAAGACCGTGCGGGTCGAAACGTCCGAGCCTCGGGCGTTTCAGACCGCATTGGCCGGCGGCGATCTGATCGAGGATCTGTTGCAGATCGCGTTGAGTTCGCGCATCGGCTGCCTGGTCGATGAGGGCTGCGACAGTTGGCGGCTGTTTTCCGGAAAGGCGGAAGGCGTCCCGGGCCTGGTGGTTGAGAAGCTGGGACCGGCGATCGTCCTGCAGACCCATCAGGGCAAGTTCATGGGAGACACCGATCGGGTTCGCCGGATCGGGAAATGGTACGCTCGTGTCTTCGGGGCCACCGCCGTCTATCACAAGCGCTTCATCAAGGCTCGCGGCGACGCGGACGCGGTGGCCGACGAGCTGTGCGACCCGAAGCCGCTGATCGGCACAGCGGTGCCCGAGGAACTGGCCATTCGAGAGAATGATCTGCGCTTCCTGGTCCGGCTGTACGACGGCTACTCGACGGGTCTGTTCCTGGACCACCGCGACAACCGGCGTCGGGTGCGGAAGCTGGCGGTCGACCGGCGAGTGCTCAACGCTTTTGCCTATACCTGCGGGTTTTCGGTGGCCGCGGCCGCCGGCGGGGCGAGCCAGACGTTCAGCGTGGACATCTCGACAGGAAGCCTGGAGTGGGGAAAGCGGAACTTCGAGGTCAACGGGATCGACCCGGGCGGGCATGGTTTTATACGCTCGGAGATCTTCGACTATCTGAAGCGGGCCCGCCGACAGGGGCTGCACTTCGACCTGGTGATCCTCGATGCCCCGACGTTCGCCCGGAGCAAACGACCGGCGCGGGTGTTCTCGATCGCAACGGACTTGCCGCGGTTGATCGACGAGACGCTGGGCGTGCTGGCGCCGGGTGGCTTCGTGCTGTGCTCGACCAACAGCCGGGCCCAATCGGCCGCGTGGCTTCGCGAGCAGGTGGCCGCTGTGGCCGCCGAGGCCGGGAGGCGATTCCAGATCGTGGCCGCGCCGCCCCTGCCGGCCGACTTCGCCGCCGACCCGAACTACGCCAAAACGATCATGGTGCGGTTTCCTTGAGGGGGAACCGTTCTGGCGGGCGCCGGCCCGCCCGCAGGGATGAGGGGCGAACGGTGGCGAGCGCGCCTCGGCCCACCGTCGCTGGCCAGCAATGAAAACAGGCCCATGGGGCTGAGCCATGGGCCTGGTGTGCTTTGCGGTCGGCGGGTCGCTACTCGCGTTTCCTGCGAAGCAGAGCCAGGGCGCCGACGGCCAGTATGGGCAGCGCGGCAGGCTCGGGGACAGACACCCAACCGCTTTGATCATCGGTTGAGCCGATACCGCCGACATGGGCGGCCGTCGGGAACTCGCCCGAACCGCCGTCCATCGCGCTGAGGAAGTTGAACGAATTGGCCGTCAGGGTGGGGATGCCGGTAATGGTGTACTGTACGGCGTCTCCCACGCCAAAGCGTTTCGCCGAACCGTCGGTGCTGTCAAAGTCGATCTGGATGTCGAAGAAACCGTCCCCGTTGGCCATGTAGGTGTCGACGCCGGTGTTGATGGTCGGATCCGTGAACGTGCCGGTCTTGATGGGCGCGGAGAAAACGAGGGCGCTCAGGTTGAGGTCGGGGTCGAGATTGAAAAGCCACTCGAAGACGAACTCATTGTCGATGAGGTTGGTGGTGTCGAGGAGAAGATCGACGGAGCCCGGTGTGCCTTCATCATCGAACGTGGCGGTTAGCCAGGGGGTCGGTCCCTCCGGAGGGCACGCGCCGCTGAACTCATACGACGCCGGGAAGGTAACCATGGCAGCTTGAGTAGTCGTGGTAAGAAAGAGAGCCAAGCTGACCGCGCAAAAGACTGAGAGAGACCGCATCCTTCCTTCTCCCCGTAGTCTGCCACGGGATCGTGGCAGCTCTCTCTCATCCCTCGCGTCGTACAGCGATTCCTGGCCGGAATGCTCGACTGCGGGATACCGGTTTGTATCTTTGCTTTAGATTAGCGAATCTCGGGCGTACAAGTCAAGGACCTATCGTAAAAACAACGCGCCGTTTCTGGAACGAGTACTGGCCGGCGGGTACCCCTTTGCCTGGACCTTCTTACGCTCCTAACTGTTTACAGAGTAGATGGTTGGGACTTCAGTACTTTCGTTCTGCCAAGCCGGGTCATTGAAGCTAAGCTGTATGAAGGGCTTCGCAAACAGGTTTTTCGCGCCCGGAAATCGGAAAGAAGCGCGTGGATGGGTTCAAGGGATTGGAGGATGCGTTTGTACAGTGAGTGCTCGGATTTTCCGAACCGTGGGCCGCTATGGGTATATTTTTCCAAGCAGGCGCGGGAAGGGAATGGTCTCGCGGATGTGTTTGAGGCCGCAGAGCCAGGCCAGGGTGCGCTCGACACCCAGGCCGAAGCCGCCGTGCGGAACGCTGCCGTAGCGCCGCAAGTCCAGGTACCACTCGTACGCTTCGACCGGCAGGGATTGGGCGCGGATGCGTGACAGCAGGATGTCGTAGTCCTCCTCGCGGGCCGAGCCGCCGATAATCTCGCCGAAACCTTCCGGTGCCAGCAGGTCGAAGTTCTCGACCAGGCGTTTGTCTTTGCGATCCACGCGCATGTAGAAGGCCTTGACCTCGGTCGGGTAGTGCGTGACGAAGACGGGGCGATCGTGCAGGCGGGAGATGATGGTCTCGTCGGAGCCGCCCAGATCCGTGCCCCACTGGAAGTCGGTGGCCAGTTCGAGGTGCTTGGGGATGTTCTGGACCTGCTCCTCGAGTTCGGCCCGGTCCATGCGGGCGACGGTGGCCTCCTGGGCGGCCTTCTCCTGTTGCCACTTCTTCTTGGCGGTCTTGGCGGTCTCGTCGAGTTGCTCGATCCTGGCGGTCAGTTCCTTGACCGTGGCCTGTTTCTCGACCAGGTCGTTTTCGAGCAGCTTGCTGGCCTTGGTCCCGTGCAGGATGTCGGTGGCCTCGGTGTAGCTGACGCGGTAGAAGGGCTTGCGGATGCGTTCCAGCTCACCGACGTCGCGCCCGAGCTGTTCGAGGTCGGCCCGGTGGTCGCGCAGAACACGCCCGAGGATGCTGCTGATGAAGTCCTCGGCCACGTCGATCACGTCGTCGAGGTCGGCAAACGCGATCTCCGGCTCGACCATCCAGAACTCGGTCAGGTGGCGGCGGGTCTTGGATTTCTCGGCGCGGAAGGTGGGGCCGAAGCAGTAGACCTTGCCGTGGGCCATGCAAGCCGCCTCGACGTGTAACTGGCCGGTCTGGGCCAGGTAGGCCGGTTCCCCAAAGTAGTCGACCGAGAAGAGCGTGCTGGTGCTCTCGCCGGCCGAGCCTGAGAAGATGGGCGTGTCGATCAGCACGTAGCCGTTGTCGTTGAAATAGCGTCGGATGGCGTCGACCAGGGTGGCCCGGACGCGCAGGATGATGTGTTGGCGCTGGGAGCGGAACCAGAGGTGCCGGTGCCTCATCAGGAAGTCGCTGCCGTGCGGCTTTGGGGTGATGGGGTAGTCGACGGCTTCGTGGATGAGTTTCAGGTCGGTGAGCTTCAACTCGTGGCCGCCGACGGCGCGGTCGTCGGCGACGACCTGGCCGCGGACGGTGATGGACGACTCCTGAGTCAGGCGTTTGGCCAGGTCGAAGATGTCGGCCGTCTCGTCCTTCTTTTCGAGGACGCACTGGCACAGGCCGGTGCCGTCGCGAAGGATGACGAAGGCGATCTTGCCGGAGGAGCGGGTGTTGTACACCCAGCCGGCCAGGTTGACCTCGCGGCCGACGTGGTCCTTCAGGTCCCGGATTTCGGTCCTATCTTGCATAGGCGGCATATATAGGTGAGGCGGTCGGTTGCTGCAACAGGAATCGGGGGTTCGTGGCGGCGTCGGGGCGGGCAGAGGGATCGGAAGTCGCCACGGCAAACGTCCGATACATCATGAGTTGCCGAACCGGGGAGCGGGTGGTTCGTGGGCCCGGTTCGTGCGCCGGAGTCGTGCCGTGGGCGATGGGTTGCCAACCGTCAGCGTGCTGGTGCCGTGCTACAGCGCGGAGCGCTATCTGCGTCAGGCGCTGGACAGCGTTGCCGCCCAGACCGTGGCCCCGCTGGAGTGCATCGTGGTGGACGACGGGTCGACGGACCGGTCGGCCTGGATCGCGGCGGAATACGAAGCGCCGTTCCGGCTGATCCGTCAGGTCAACCAGGGTCGGGCGGCGGCCATGAACCGGGCGATCGGTGAGGCAGTGGGCGACGTGGTCATGTTCCTGGACGCGGACGACTACTGGCTGCCCGGGATGATCGCCGCCCAGGTGGGCACGATGGTCGAGACGGGGGCCGACATGGTGTACGCCCACCCCGTTCGTTGCGACGAGGAGGGCGAGGACCTGCCCACGCGTTTCCCGGACCCGGTTCCGGAACGTTGCCTGGCGGAACTGATGCACAGCAATCGCCTGAACGGGTGTGGAGCCTGCGTACGCACCGAGGTGTTGCGAAAGGTGGGGGGCTTCGACGGGTGCTTCTGGCCGGCGGACGATTACCACCTGTGGCTGCGAATCGCGGTGGAACACCGCATCGTCAAACAGCCCGAACCTCTGGGCAGGTATCGTTACTATTGCGGTCAGGCATCGGCGGCTCGGCTGGGCATGACGCTCGTGGAACTGGGGGCCAAGCTCGATCTGCTGGCCCGGCATCCGCAGGTGCGGCGTCAGTTGGGCGCGGCGCTGGTCAAGGAAGCTGTGGAGGACCGGTTCTTTGCCACCATGCAGCGCTGGCAGGCGGCCGGGCAGCAGGGTGCCGCCCGTCGGCTGGCCCGCACCTACTTGCGGCATTGGCCGTGGCGGCTGCGCGGATGGCGCTATGCCCTCGTTGGCTATTTGCCGTGGCGGGTCTACGCCCGCACGGTTGCGGCTATGGGGCGGACCGGTGGGCAGAGCGGCGGGATCGCCCGCGCCCGGAGCGCCCCCCGCGGTTGACACAGAGACGGCCAGGTTCATGGGAATCAAGTCAGCCATTCGATCCGTGGTGCGGCCTCCGCTGGTGCGGTCGGCGCTGGATCGCCGGGCGACGCTGATCGTCCTGCTCTATCACTGGGTGGAGCCCGACCCTCCGCGGTTTCTTTCGGGCGCCGGGGTGACCACGCATCCGGACGCCTTCGACGACCACCTGCGTTATGTCCGCGCCCGGTACGAAGTCGTCTCGCTATGGGAGGGTGTGCGCCGGGCCCGGGCGGGCGCTCTGACGCGCACCTGCGTGGCGGTCACGTTCGACGACGGGCCGGGCACGTTCGGCGAGTACAGCCTGCCGATCCTGGAGAAGCATGGAGTGCCCTGCACGGTGTTCGTGAACCGGGCGTTTCTCAAGGGCGGGCGACATTGGCTATTCGAGGTGGCCTGGCTCGAACAGGAGGGCAGGCGCGAACTGCTGGAAGAGATCTTCGGTCCCTGCCCCGGCCCGTCCTACGTGAGGTATCTGCGGCGGGAGGCGGAGGCCGAGGTGCTGGCCAGGCGGCGACACTTGGGCAGTGTGGGCGATGACCTGGCGGCCATGCCCGGCTTGCACTTCGATCGCGGGTATCTCGAAGAGTGTCAGGCCAACCCGTTGATCGAGGTAGGCAACCACAGCGTGGACCACCCGCGCTTCTCGCGGCTCGACCGGGCCCGGCAGCGCCGGCAGATCGAAGACAACCACGAGGCACTGGCCGATCTGTCCAACTACCGGCGCCTGTTCGCGGTGCCTTTCGGGACGTCGGGGGACTGGAACCTGGACACCGTGGCCTGCACCGCGGCGGCGGGGCACGAGTTCGTCAGCGCTTCGGGCGGCGTGAACTTCGGCGGTGGCATGGGCGTGGACATACGCCGGGTTCCGTGCGACGGGGTCGGCATCGGGCAACTGGAAGAGCGGCTGATCAGTGTCGGGATGGGTGTTCCATGATCGGTCCGCGCAAGGTCGAGAACGTCGTGCTGTGCACCGGCCCGGCGGGCGCCGCTCTGTGCCGCTATGGGGCCGCCCGCCTGACCTGCGAGGTGCCGGGGGCACGGGTACACGTTTTCTTCCAGCGGGGGCCGGGACGCTTCACGCAACGGGTGACCGCCGCGCCGGCCCTGAAGAGATGGTACTGGTCGTTGGCCCACCGATGGGGCCGCTGGGGCACGGGCCGGTGGCGCCGACAGTACGGGCGTTGGATGCGGGAACTCGACGGGCTCCTCGCGCGTGCCACGCCCGGTGGTGTCGAGTTTCCGGGCGCTCACTGCGTCGATAGCGTCAACGGGCACGCGGCACGGGTCCGCGAGATCGCGCCGGATGTACTGCTCATCTTCGGGGGGCGCAAAGTCGACGCGGCCGTTCTGGACTCGGCCGGTGTGGCTCTGAACATCCATTGCGGCAGGCTGCCCGCGTACCGTGGCGTGAAGAGCGCTCTGTTCGCCCTGGCGAACGACGAGCCGGAGCAGGTGGGCGTCACGCTGCACGTAGCAGAGGCCGCTATCGACGCGGGGCCGATCGTTCGCTGGCAGTCGGTTGCCCCGCAGCGGGCCGCTTCGATCCCCGAGCTGTTCCTTTCCTTGTACCGGACCGGGTGGGACGTTGCGGTCGATGCGATCAAGCGTCTTGCAGAGGTCGGGCTCGAGACCGGGGCACAGGTCGGGGCGGCGCGGATGTATCGGGTGGGCGATCTCGACGCCCGGGTCTTGCGGAGCGCTTCGAGCAACTTCCGCAAGCTACGCGAGCAGGCGGTCAGCAGTGCGGAATCCGCATCCCTTTGTCTACAATTACCCGCCCGGCCTTGATCACCGTTCGGACGCAGTTGCGGCCGACGTGGTAGGCCCACTGGTCGAAGCGGGGCACGTCGAGGATCAGCAGGTCGGCCTGCATGCCGGTGGCGATGGCGCCGATGCGATTGTGACGGTTAATAGCGGCGGCGGCGTTGGCGGTGGCGGCGACGAGTGCTTCGGCCGGCGTCAGGCGCATCTGCGTGCAGGCGATGCTCATGGTCAGGGCCATGGACTCGATCATGGACGAGCCGGGGTTGAGGTCGGTGGCCAGGGCGATGGGCAGGTCGGCCTCGATCAGCTTGCGGGCCGGGGCCTGATCGACACTCAAAAAGAACGAACAGGCCGGCAGGAGCACGCCGATCGTGCCGGCTCCTGCAAGCGCGGCGATGGACTCGTCGTCGGTCGTTTCGAGGTGGTCGGCCGAGATGGCGCCGACCTCGGCGGCCAGCCGGCTGGCGCCCATCTGGGTGATCTGGTCGGCGTGGACGCGGGGGATCAGGCCGTGACGCCTGGCGGTCTCCAGAACGCGGCGGGATTGGTCGACGTCGAAGGCGCTGCGCTCGCAGAAGACGTCGCAGAACTCGGCCAGGTCTTCGCGCTTGATCCGCTCGAAGACTTCGTCGGCCAGGACGAGGTCGAGGTATTCGTCGGGTCGGCCGGCGAACTCGCGGGGGATGGTGTGGGCGGCCAGGTAGGTGCCGACCAGCTCGATGGGTTGGCGGTCGCGCAGTTGCCTGACGGCTCGGAGCATCTTGAGTTCGTCATCGACGGTGAGGCCGTAGCCGCTCTTGATCTCGGCCGTCGTGGTGCCGGCCTGGAGCATGCGGTGCAGGCGGGGGAGGGTTGATTCGACCAGGTCGTCGACCGTGGCCGACCGGATGCCCCGGACGCTGGCGTTGATGCCGCCGCCGGATTCGGCGATCTCGACGTAGGTTTTGCCCTCGATGCGCTGGACGAACTCGTTCTCGCGCGTGCCGGCGTAGACGGCGTGGGTGTGGCAGTCGATGAGTCCGGGGACGACGCAACCGCCGGCCGCGTCGATCACGTCGGTGCCGGGCGGGGCGTGGACGTCGGAGTGCGGGCCGAAGCCGGTGATGGCGCGGCCGTCGATGAGCAGCGAGGCGTCGCGGAGGCGCTGGACGTTGCGCATCTGCGTGCCGGGGATGGGGCCGGGGGGGAAGGTGACCAGTTCGGCGATGTTGTTGATCAGCAGCACGGGTCGGCTCCTGGGCGGCGGGTAGAACATGCTCGCCCGCTCTGGTTTTGGGATGCTACCGCAGGGCGGGTGAGTTTGCGCCCGGGGGCGGGGGTGTTGGGCGACAAACGGGCGGTTTGGCGCCGAATTCTGTGCGTTTTGTGCGCATTTGCGCTGCGAAACGACCAGTTGCGCGCAGTGGTTTTTGCTCGTAAGTACCTTTGGGACAGCCGGTTATCGTTCATTTCGGCGCCTCCGGTTTCGTTGGGAACCGGGTATTTTGAACTTCTCGCGTTGTGGCTTCAATCAGATATCGAGTC
>DATKXO010000060.1:0-3361 GCA_035528995.1 Phycisphaerae bacterium
CGGGGCGGCAACCATCACGGCGCAATACAGCAAGGACGGTGCGGCATGCGGCGCAACGACAGACGAGAACCCGACTGAACTTGATGCTGTGGATACTCCCGGAATCTATATCTTTGATTTCGCCGATGCCGGGGATTCCAATGCGGACATGATAGTACTTTCGGCAGTGAGTACCACTGCCAACATCCAAATTGAGCCGCTGATCATCTACACGCAGACGGTAATGCGCGGCACGGATAGCGCGGCGCTTGCGACCGTCTGCACGGAGACGCGCCTGGCGCGCCTGGACGCGGCGATCAGTTCGATCAACACGGCGATTGCTACTCTCTCACACAGTGTGCGGATCGACAAACACAAGAGCGTCACGTAAAGGCAAAAGTAAAAAGGTAAAAGTAAAAAGACAATGGCGATCTTCACCATCAACTTCCGGCTCTATGGCGCGGCGGACGCGCTTGCCGATGCCGACGCCCTGCCCACCATCGAAGTGACCAACCCGACGACGGCCGAGACCATCGTTGCAGCGGGGTCTGCCATGACCCAGGCGGCCGGCGATACGGGGCATTACACCTATGCGCTCACCTACGGCGGCGCCGAGGCCGCCGACACGATCATCGAGAATCAGACGTACGAGTACACGGTCAGTTATGTGTACAACACGGGCAACTTCACGGTCGACGACATGTTTGCCAGCGGGACGGCGACGGCGGGCGAATCGACGCTGACGGCGACCTACAACGATTTGATGACGGCGATCCAGGACGCCTACAAGGACTTCACGGATGCGGCCCTGCTGGCGCGGATGATCAAGGAAGCGTACCTGATGTTTCTCTACCCGCCGGACGTGCTGGGGAAGGGAAGCCACGTGTGGTCGTTTCTGTCGCCGAGTGCGACGCTCACCCTCGAGGCGAACGACTACGACTATGACCTGCCGGCGACGTTCGGGGGGATCGTGGGCAACCAGATCGTGCTGCAATCGACGACGGACTACTACGATCCGGTGCGGATGGTGACGCCTGAGCAGATCCATCGGATGCGGCTGGGGGTGAGCACGACGAGTGTTCCCAATTACGCGGCGGTGCAACCGAAGGCATTCGTGGCGGGGACGGGCAGCCGGTGGGAGTTGATCGTCTACCCGACGCCGGACGCCACTTACACGGCGGGATATCGCTTCAACGTGAACCCGGACGCGGTGGTGGCGGGGGAGTATCCGATCGGGGGACCGCAGCATGCGCTGACGATCCGGGCGGCGTGCCGGGCGAAGGCGGAGCAGAAGCGGAGCGGCGGGGCGAGGGGGCACTACTACCTGGAATTCGTGGACTGCCTGCGGGCGTCGATCCAGCAGGACGAGATATACATGGGTTACAACACGCCAGAGGTTGTCTGGTAAAGGAGCATAGCGATGCACATTTGGGTTCCGAAGAAGAAACGCGGTCTGCACTGCGAGGGGCGGGCGCGGCTGATCGATGTTGACGGGCGGCAACTGTGGGATTCCGGGTGGCGGCACAATCTGCTGCACGACGGGGCGGAAGAATTGCTTCTCAACCGGATCTTCGAGCCGGCGTTCACGACCTACCCGTGGATGATCGTAGCGAAAGACTGCTCCTATGACCACGCGGACGGCACCCCCGACAAGAAGCTGATTGATCGCGACGCGGGCACTCCGTTTGCCAAGGTCATGGCGAACGATTATCTGTTCCTGTGCGGCGGGTACACGGCGGGCGGCACCTCCGTCACCTCGGGTTATTACCGCGTGGCAAGCAAGGTAGACGGGAACAATATCGGCCTCACTACCGATCCGACGGGTGCCGCGGCGGACATCACCGGCGGCATCGTGGTGATCCGCACACACAACTTCGCTATTGGGCTTGACAAGCGCACGTCGCTTGTTGAGGACGACGACATGGACACGATCGGGAGTTACGAGCAAACTCCGACCGGCACCGGCTACTTCCGGCAGTTGGTTGACCCCGATGATGCGACGAACACGCCATGGACGGTGGCGAAAGATACCACGACGGGCGACTATCAGGCAACGAGCATGCAGGTCTTGTTCACCTGTGCCGGCGCAACGTTTACTGCAATGAACAATGCTTTTCTTGTGGCCGGCCTAGTGGACACCGATGCAAACGGCTCATACCTGCAATCGGTGGCCGCGGACTGGTCAAACGACGTGCTGATCTCGTCGATTGCGTTCGGGGGTTCGATTACGGTGGTGGTCGGCCAGAGTCTGCCGGTGCAGTTCAGGATACGGCTTCGGGAGGCGTCATAAGCCATGCCGCTAACAGCACAATTGCTGACGCAGGAAATCGGCGTCGAGACGTTGCTCGCATCGCATGAGCCGCGATTGCTGACCGAGGAGATCGGCGTTGAGACCGTCTTGGCATCCATCCTGCCGCGATTACTCACGCAGAACGTGGGCGTAAGCACTACGTTGCCGATGGCAACGGAGAGTCTCGATCCTCTTACGCAAACGGTGGGCGTGGAATGCAGTCTGATCTTCACTCTACCGACGGACACGCGCACGACGTGGGTATCAGTGGTGCAGGGGTCACAGACCGAATGTCCCGAAGTGCTCCCGTTGGTGCGCACGAAGCAGGTGAAGGTTTCGGAGTACGGGCGACTGACGATCTACGGGCGGCAGTTCGTCGTTCCACGTGGAAACACCGGGCAGGCGATTCTTGAGACGTTGCTGGCGCCGGGCGCCCACATGCAGGACATCTGGGCGGACGAGTGGTTCAGTCGGGCGATCGACGGCCCGAAGGTTTCGGACGTGGGGGTGCAGCAGTATTTCAAAGACGAGGCGGCGACCGGCAGTGACGTGGCGGCCGTCACCTTCGTGGCGATCAAGACGCTCGATCCGGTGCTGGCGGGTGCGTACTGCGCGACGGCCCGGTACATGGTGAGCCGCGATGCGTTCGGCGAAACGTACGTGGAGTGGGGGATTGCGGCGAGCATGGCGACTACGGGAGTGCCCATGCCGGGGACGGTACTCAAGGGGTTCGGCGGGGTCTACTCGCCGAAGTGCGTGCAGGTGGATCCGAACGATACGGTTCTGCCGGGGCGGTGGTTGATCAAGAGTACGTACAGGCGCAAACTCGCCAATCCGTTCATCTTGAAGCCCGTTTCGGTTGAGGACGTGTTCACGCAGAGCGGTGTGGTCAGCATCCGAAAACGCACGACGGCAAAGACGAGCACGGGCGGCATGCTCGGGAAGATTCATTTCTGATGAGCCTCAAGGATTATGACATCAAGAGCCAGGAGAACCGCTGGAACGAAGAGTACGGCGTCGAGGAGTGGGTGATCGTTTACACGATTCCCACCACCCGTGTGCAGGCGGAGCAACTCAACTTCCGTGTCTCGA
>DATKXO010000061.1:0-34130 GCA_035528995.1 Phycisphaerae bacterium
GAGCACCACTCGGTGCGCGGTCGGCAACTCGGTGGGGTCTTCAGCGTTTGCGTTCATCGGAGATAGCTCGGACACCAGGGGTCGGTGAATCTGGGTCCGTATTTGACCGCGGGATGGGCGGCTTGTCAATTCGGCGGGCTGCGGCCGGCCGGCCCAGGGTCCGTGCCACTTCCGGCGGCATTCGGTTTGGGGTGCCACGGGCGGCTTGTCCGCCCGTGCGGTCTCTTGGGTGGGCGTGTGGAGCACACACACTGGCAGACAAGCTGCCAGTGGCACCCACCTAAACCGTCACGCACCCGCCGGGCCAATTCACCGACCGGCTCGGCCCGACGGGCAGGCCGTGCCGGCCGCACGGACGCATGGGCCGTTCCGCCGGCGGAGCCGGTCTTCCTCGGTGGCTAAGGGAGTGAAGTATCGTTCAGTTTTCCGCCGTGGCGCTGGCGAGCATCCGGTTCAGCCGAATGATGGCCTGGCGGCGGTAGACCCGCGCGGTGGTCGCCCGGATGCCCAGGATGCCGGCAACCCGGCTGTAGGGGAGTTCGCCCAGGTCGCGGAGGACGACCACGTCGCGCAGGTGGTTGGGCAACGCTTGGACGGCCTGGCGAAGCTGAACGAGGAGGTGGTTCGGGCTCGATTCGGCGAAACCGGCGGGCTCGTCGCTTCGCAGGTCGCGGCGGTCACAGACAGACGCCACCACACGGTCCCGATGGGCCGCCCGACGCCGGCGCGTGCGGATCGTTTCCAAGGCCAGGTTGGCCGCCGTCCGGTAGGCGTACCCCGCGGCACTACGCAGCGGGATCTCGCCCGATCGTCTGGCCAGTTGGCAGATGCACTCCTGGTAGGTGTCCAGGGCGTCGTCTTCGTTGCCCAACATGCGGCGGAGCATCCGGCGCACGGCCGGTCCGTGAACCGCCGCCATGCTCTCGAGCCAGGCATACCGCGAGGCCGCTCGAACCTCCCTGATCTCCAGCCGCCAGCTTGTCCACGGGGCTACCATTGGATACTCCCGGTCACATCGATGATCCGTTACTGCCCGTACAGGCTCGGGCCGGCCACCCTCACCCGGCCCCGCCCGCACGTGGTGCTTCCCGGGGTCGCTCTCCGTCTATTCAGGTTTTGCGAGCGGAGATCGGTTTCTTACCGACAAACGCTGGGAAACCGGGCCATGATGAACGATAATCGCGTATCCTATGATGTGACATCGAATTACAGCCGAGCCCCGTCGCTGCCGGCGGCGGCGACCGTAAGAGCGCATCGATCGTGAGCGTCGAACCGGACAGTCTGCACCGCACCCAGACCCGGCTGCTTGAGCAGGTCCGCGACGGGCGAAACCAGCAGGCCTGGGCGGACTTCCATCGCATCTACGCACCGATGATTCGCGCCTTCTGTCGGCGCATGGGCCTCACCGAGGCCGACACCGACGACGCCACGCAGGACATCCTGATGGCCGCCCACGACGCCCTCCGGGATCACAAGTACGATCCGAAGAAGGGGCGCTTCCGGGCCTGGCTCTACGGCGTCGCCCGCAACAAGGCGCTCGTCGCCCACCGGGCTCGCCGCCGCCCCAGTCGGGCCCAGGCCATTGACACGGGCGACGGCATCGACCTGCTCAGCGGTCTCGAGGACCACCACGAAGAAGCCGAACACCACATCTGGGAACAGGAATGGCGCTACGCCCTGCTGGCTGAGGCCATGCGCCAGGTGCGCCACACGCTCAGCGAGAAAGTCTTCGCCGCGTTCCTGCACTACGCCGTCGAGTGTCGGCCGGTCGACGAGGTGGCGACCGAGCTGGGCCTGACCACCTCCAGCGTCTACGTCTACAAGCAACGCGCCCTGGAGGTCATCCGCCGCTGGATTGAAGCCTATGAAGAGGATTCGCCGCCCGCCGGGACGAATGCGAATCCGAGCTGCGAAGAACCCGACGAATCGGAGCCCGACCAGCCGTGACCCACGCGTGCCCCAGCGACGAGCAGTGGGAGAGGTACTACCAGGGCCAACTCCCGGCCGACCAGACCGAAGCCCTGCACCGCCACCTGGACTCCTGCGAGCAATGCCGTCAGCGCACCTGCCTCCACGAGGACAACCTGGCCCTGCTCGACGACATCCGCGTGGTGGTCGATCGCACGGCCGCCGAGCCGGCGGATGAGTTCCTCGGCCGACGCTACGCCCGCGGTGCGCGGGTCGGGCCGTACGAACTTCAGGACGTGCTCGGCGTGGGGGGCATGGCCAAGGTCTTCCGGGCGGTCCACACCGAGACGGGCCTGGTCGTGGCTCTGAAGATTCTCAAAGGCGAGTACCAGGCCTCGGCCGAGATTCGGGCCCGCTTCGCCCGCGAGGAACGCGCCCTGGCCGAGATGCAGCATCCGAACATTGTCCGCATCTATCCGCCCGAGTCCCGCGAGGGCGGCGACGAGCGGATCTGGATCGCCATGGAGGTGCTGATCGGCGGAAGCCTGGCCGACTGGATCGCACGCCAGCGCAGGGCCGACCGCCGGCCCAAGCCGGATAAGCTGCTGGCCACGTCCCTCCAGGCCGCCCGGGGGCTGGGCGCCGCTCACGCACAGGGCTTGGTGCACCGGGACATCAAGCCGTCCAACCTTCTGCTGGACGAGCAGGGTCGGGTAAAGGTCTCGGACTTCGGCGTGGTCCAGGCCCTGGACTCCACCACCTGGGTCACGGGAACCGGACAGCACATCGGCACGCCCGCGTACATGAGTCCCGAGCAGTGCAAGGGTGAGCGGGCCACACCGGCCAGCGACGTCTACTCGCTGGGGGCGACCATGTTCGAGCTGGCCACCGGCCGCCTGCCGTTCACCGTCGAAGGCGGGAGCCCCTTCGCCCAGATGCTCAAGCACATTTCCGAGCCGGCGCCGGACCCGCGCGACCTGCAACCGAAGCTCCCCGGCCGGCTGGCCGCAGTGATTCTCAAGTGCCTGGAGAAGGACCCGCAGGATCGCTTCGCCAACGGCGATGCCCTATGTGCCGCCCTGGATGAGGCCTCTCGACCCGAACCGGTGGTAGAGCGACCCACGCCGATCGCCGTGGCCGAGGCCGGCGTCCGGGTCAACATCCCGATGGTCCGTCAGCAGCTCGAACGGCTACCGCAGCGCTCTATCATCGCCTGGGCCTGTCGCTGCGCCCGGCGGGTGCAGCGGTTCACCAAGGACCCGCGGGCGGACCGGGCCATTGAGATGGCCGAGGCCGCCACCGCGGCTACGGACCAGGCCGACGAGCAACGGACCAGCGCCCGGATGCTGAGCCGGATGCAGCAGCTTCGGGCCGCCTCGCTGGCCGCCGCCTACGCCGACGCCGACGTGGGCAACGCGGCGGTCGCCGCCGCCCGGGCCGCGGCCGCCACCAGCGCCTGCGCCGCCGCCCGCTGTGTGGCCGACGCCGCCGCCGACGCCGTCTTCGCCCTGGAAAGCGCCCTGATCGCAGCACGCCAGGGCGAAGCCTCGGTCACCACCTGCTGGCACGACGCCCAGAAAGACTTCCGCCGTCTCTACCGCGCCCGCCTCGGCGCCCCGGGAACGATCGGCCTGCCGGTTCCGCCGGACTTCTGGGCGGAGGGCGGTTGACCGAGTGAAGAGCCGGGCAGTGTGTGGTCGATGAAATCACAGGCGCACGTTCCGGCCGGTACCTCCCCGCGGACGGCAGGACTGCGCCGCCCGACCGCGCACGCCGGCTGGCGCTTGATCTTTCCCGAAAGCGTGCGATGATTGGGTTGGTCGATTCGAGCTGGAAGGATCCGCACACCAGAGAGAGGCCAGGGACGTGCCCTTCGATCACCGACCCATCGCGATCTTCGATTCGGGCCTGGGCGGGCTGACCGTCGTTCGTGAGCTGCGCCGGCGACTCCCGCATCACAACCTGGTCTACTTCGGCGACACGGCCCGCGTGCCCTACGGCACCAAGTCGCCCGAGGCCGTCCGGCGCTTCACCGGCGAGATACTCCGATTCCTGCTGCGCTTCGATCCGAGCTGCGTGGTGGCCGCCTGCAACACCGCCAGCGCCGTGGCGGTGCCGATCGGCGGTTCGGCCATGGACGTGCCGTTGCTCAGCGTGGTGCTGCCCGGGGCCAAGGACGCGGTCAAGGCCGCCGCCGACGGAGACGTGGTGGCCGTCATCGCAACCGCGGCCACTATCGCGTCCAACGCCTACCGCAACGCTCTGAACCGGCTCAACCCGACGCTGGCCGTCGTTCAGAAGGCCTGTCCGCTCTTCGTGCCGCTGGTCGAGGAGGGGCGTCGCGAGAACGACGCCATCGTGAAGATGGCCGTCCGCGAGTACCTCGAGCCCATCCGCCGGCTGCGCCCGGCCGTCGTCGTGCTGGCCTGCACGCACTACCCGCTGCTCAAACCCGCCATCCAGGAGTTCCTCGGCGAACAGACGATCCTGATCGATTCGGCCACCTCGACGGCCCGGCACGTCGAGGTTCTGCTGACGGGCTCGGGCACGTTGAGCGGGTCTGACGATCCTGGTAGATTGCTCTGCTATGTCAGCGACAGCCCGGAGCAGTTCCAGTCGATCGGGTCGCGCATTCTGGGGGAGCCGATCACCGACGTGGTGCGCGTCTGCCCCGAAGAGTTCATCAGCACACCCGGCCCCGCCACCCGCAACGCCGCACGAGTCCCGGCCTGATCGTCACCGGCGGCGCGGTCAACCCTGCTGGGGAGGTCCTTCCTTGTCAAACGCGCATCGCGGTATCGCCTTCGCGCTGACCGTCGGCCTGCTGCTGGCAGGCGGTTGTTCGGGGCACCGGTGGCACAAGCATCCGGTGTTCGTGACCGAGGCCGACGCGGTCAGGTACCTCAATCAGGCCCTGGAGAGCGAGCTGCCCGACGATCGCCGCGACGCCGTCGATCAGGTCGCCAGGACGCGATACCTGAACCACGACGTGGTGCTCAACGCGTTGGCCACGATCGCCCGGACGGATGGCAGTCCGGCCGTCCGCTGCGCGGCTCTCGTCGCCATGCGCCGGTCGCAGAACCCGCGGGTGGCGGCCACGCTGGTGGAGGTGCTCGAGCAGTCCTCCACCGACCCCGAGCGTCCCACGGCGTTTCCTCCATCGGCCGACATCCGCCTGGAAGCCCTGCGCACCGCCATAGCCCTGGCCGGGCAGAGCCACCTTCCCGCGGAACAGCAGCCGACGTTGCGCGACATGGCCGTGCGGCTGATCGGACAGGAGCGTTCCCGCGACATCCGGCAGGCTGCGGCCTGCCTGCTGGGCTACTGCCGCGACCGGGTTGTGCTCGAACCGCTGATCGCCGCGTTGGAGCAGCGCGACTTCGGCGTCGTCTATCAGTCGGAGCGATCGCTGATGCGCCTGACCGGGCAGACCTTCGACTACGACCCGGTTGGCTGGCGCGCCTGGCTCGAGCAGACCCAGGACCCCTTCGCCGAGGCCGGCAAACTCGACGCGGTGCTCGACGCGCCGCCCAAGGGGTGGTTCAAACGATCCATCGACAACACCCGTCGGACCTTCGCCACCTTCACGCCCAAGAAGGATGACATGTGACCGCTCGTGCAAGCTTTGGTCTTCGACAAGCAGTTGCGGTTTGAGACGAACTACCCCGACCCCCAGCCGGCGGCCGACGAGTGTCTGGTGCAGGTGCGGCTGGCCGGCATCTGCGCCACGGACCTGCAAATTCTTCACGGCTACATGGATTTTACGGGCGTGCCGGGGCACGAAATGGTGGGGACGGTGGTTTCCGGCCCGCGCCTGCGACGCAACAAACGGGTGGTCTGCGAGATCAACTGCGTGTGCCGCAGGTGCGACATGTGCCTGAGCGGGCTGTCGTCCCACTGCCGTAACCGCACCGTGATGGGCATCGCCGGGCGCGACGGCTGTTTCGCCGAGCTGATCGCCGTGCCCGAGCGCAACCTGCACGACATCCCCGACAGCATCTCCGACGAGGAGGCCGTCTTCGTCGAACCGCTGGCCGCCGCCTATCAGGTGATCCAACAGTGCCCCATCGAGCGGCGGATGAACGTGGCCGTCGTGGGCAGCGGGCGTCTGGGCCTGCTGGTGGCGCAGGTGCTGGCCGCCAGCGGCTGCCGCCTGCAGGTGATCGGGCGGAATCCCAAAACGCTGCTGCTCTGCGAGAAGAAGGGCATCATGGCCAAACCGGTGGACGAACTCGTCCCCCGGGCCGACCGGGACGTCGTGGTCGAGTGCAGCGGGTCGGCCGAAGGGTTGGAGATCGCCCTGCAGTTGGTTCGCCCCCGGGGCACCATCGTGCTCAAGAGCACCTACGCCCAGCAGGCCACGCTCAATCTGGCGCCGGCGGTGGTGAGCGAGGTGACCATCCTGGGCAGCCGTTGCGGACCGTTCCCCGAAGCGATCGGCGCCCTGGCCCGCAAGCAGATCGACGTCAGCCCGATGATCAGCCGAACCTTCCGCCTGGAACGCGGGATCGAAGCCCTGGGCGCCGCCGCCGACCCGGGCAACATCAAGGTGCTTCTCAAGATCGCCCCACCGGCCGGACGCTGAGCCGTGACGCCGCCCGACTCTCGACAGGAACGAGCTTTTCGCGTGTCACCGCGGTCCACCTGGCGCGCCGGCCTCGCCGCCGGGATGCCCACGCTGGAATCGGGCCTGTTGGCGGACGCCTCGGTGGCCCACGCCTTCACGCTGCGTCCCAATCGCGTGTCACCGGATGCGGGGACCGGTGCCCACCACCGGCGCCAACGGCTCTGCGCCGCACTGGGCTGCGACCCGACCGAGCTGACCAGCATGCAACAGGTGCACGGCCGCGAGATCGCGGTGCTCCAGCCGTCCATGACCGGGCGACGGATCGAGGGGGTTGACGGGCTGGTGATCGATCGACCCGGGGTGCCGCTGCTGGCCCGATCGGCCGACTGTCCGCTGGTCGTGCTTTGCGACCCCGAGCGCCAGGTGCTGGGCCTGGCCCACGCCGGTTGGCGCGGCATTGTGGCCGGCCTGGTGGGCCGACTGGTCCAGACGCTCGCCGGGCGCTTCGGGTGTCGGCCGGAGGCAATCCTTGCGGCCATCAGTCCGTCGGCCGGTGCCTGCTGCTACGAGGTCGGCGAGGACGTGATCCGCGCGGCCGCACAGTCCCTGCCGGACCACGAACAGCACTTTCACCATCGCGACGGTTCGGTCTTCTTCGATCTGTGGTCGGCGTGCGTGGCCCAGCTTCGATCGGCCGGCGTAGCGGAGGAGCGGATCGACCTGGCGGCCCGGTGCACCATCTGCGATGAGCGCTTCTTTTCCTACCGGCGTGACGGCGCCACGACCGGTCACGCCGGCCTGATCGCGGCGCTGGCTGGGCGCTCCTGACGCGCCGCTGCGGCGCGGGCCTTACCCTTTGCGCTCCGGCAGCGGCCGGTCCATCAGATCGCCGACCCGCGTGGTTTCCAGGAAGCTGCGGTAGGCCTCGACCACCTTCACCCAGCGGTCGTGGACGGGGCAGGGGTCCTGGTCGTCGCACTGAGCCTTCCCAAACGGGCAGGTGGTGCGTTCCAGAGTGTCATCGAAGGGGGCCAGCACGTCGGCCAGACGCAGATCTTTAGGCGGCTCCCGCAGCCGAAAGCCACCGCCGATGCCCCGAACGCTGCTCAGCACTCCGCTGCGCACCAGGTCCCGCAGGATTTTCTGCAGGTATTTCAACGGAACGCCGGTGTGGGACGCGATCTCCCGGGCGAGGACCGACCCTTCGTCCTGCTTCTGGGCGATGTAGGTCACCGCTCGGAGGGCGTATTCACAGGTTTGAGATAGCACCGGACAAGTTCGATCCTAGAGCACCGACATCAGTGTACCAGTTTGCCTATCCGCGACCCGACGGCAAGACGGAAATCGCAAGAAGTTCTCCAGGCCGCTCATCGGCCCGCTACGACGGTCCAAGGCCCCGCCCAGCCCGGCGGCGACTTGACCCGCGGCGACCCGATTTCTACAGTGTCGCCCCGGCCGCACGCTGTCCAGTGCCCGTCGCACGTCGGCGTGAACGAGCGACCCTTGTGCCGCAAGGACGGATCAAGTCCGCCAGGACCGGCCGGAGCCAGGCGCACCCGGAAAGGAAGCCATCCGTGGACGAGAAAACGCTGATCATTTTGAAGCCCGATTGCATCCACCGGCGACTGGTCGGCCGGCTCATCCAACGCTTCGAGGAAAAGGGCCTGACCATCGCCGCCATGAAGCTGATGCAGATATCGAAGGAACTGGCCGAGCGCCACTACGCCCCGCACAAGGGCAAGCCGTTCTACCCCGGCCTGATCCGGTACATCACCTCCGGCCCGGTGGTGGTCATGGTGCTGGCCGGCACCGGCTGCATCGACATCTGCCGCAAGCTGATGGGCCGGACGTTCGGCTACGAGGCCGAGCCCGGTACCATACGCGGCGACTTCGGTGCCTCCAAGACCTACAACCTGGTCCACGGCAGCGACTCGCCCGAGACGGCCGAGACCGAGATCGCCCTGTACTTCCAACCCGAAGAAATGCTGGACTACCAGACGGTCACGCACGCCTGGGTCTTCAAGCCGGACGAAACGTAACGATCCGCCCGCCGGATTGCGGCGTGCACCTTTGCCGGGTGCCACCGGCGGCTGGCCCGCCAGTGTGGGCCGCCGTGCAACGTCGCTTCTGTACCAGACGCTACCGCAGTCGCCTCCGCAGTATGACCAAGAACAGCGGCGCCCCGATCAACGCCGTGGTGACTCCGATGGGCAGATGGGCGATGTATTCCTGTCCGACCAGGCGCCCGTAAACGCGCGGTCCCAGCGCGCTGACCCAATCGCACACGATCAGAAACGTGCCGCCGAGCAGGGCGGCCGTCGGCAGCAGGATGCGAGCGTCGCGACCGAAGACGCCGCGCACCGCGTGCGGCACGATCAGGCCGACGAAACCGATCGGCCCGCACACGGACACGACCGCGGCCGTCGCCAGTGACGCGAACCCGATACACACCGCCTGCAGGTGTCCGGGATCGACCCCTCGGCTGGCGGCGACCTCTTCCCCCAGCTCGTACTGGTTCAGCGCCCGAGCCTGCATGAGCAGCACGCCCCAGGCGACGACCAGCAGGGGCAACAGCCCGAAGGCTTCCTCGATGCCCACCGTTTCCAGCGAGCCCATCATCCAGCGCATGATGGCGAAGGCCTCGCGTTCGCTGGCGAAGTATTGCACAAACAGCATCAGGGCCGAACAGAAGAACGCGATGGTCACGCCACCCAGCAGCAGGCTGTTGCTGGACATTCCGCGCGTGGCCCGGGCCAGCGTGGCTACGGCCGCCACCACCGCCGCCGCTCCGGCGAAGGCGCACAGCGTCACCGGAGACAGGAACAGGAATCCGCCCACCAATCCCAGCTTGATGGCCACGAGCGCCCCCAGCGATCCGCCGCTGGCGATCCCCAGGGTGTAGGGTGTGGCCAGCGGGTTGCGGAACAACGTCTGAAACACCGCCCCGCACAACGCCAGCGTCATGCCCACCAGCAGGGCCTTGCCCGCCCGTGGCAGCCGCAGTCCGAACGCGATCGTATAGGCCTGCGCGTGCCCCTCAGGATCGCCCAGCGACTTCCAGGCATCGACCAGGCCCAGCGGCGTGGTGCCCACACCGGGACTGATCAGAATCGCCGCGACGGCGGCCAGGGCGCAGACGCCCACGGACAGCCACAGTCGTCGCGGTGTCAACGGGCCCATCAGTCTCCCTCCGCCGGGGGTGACGGGGGTTTGTCACCCACTACCGGCCAGACGTAGCGCCGCCCGTCCTGTGGGTCCTCGATGCTGCGGAACGGCACTCGGTAGACGCGCTCCAGAGTAGCCGGCGCCAGGACTTCGTCGGCGATTCCGCAACAGACCGCCCGTCCGTCGGCCAGCAGCAGCAGCCGGTCGCAGAAGCGACCGGCCAGGTTCAAATCGTGCGTGGCCACAACGATCGCCAGGCCCCGGTCGCCGGCCAGCGACCGCAGGATGGACAGGATGGACACCTGGTGATACGGGTCCAGCGCGGTGGTCGGCTCGTCCAGCACCAGCAGTCGCGGCTGCTGGGCCAGGGCGGCGGCCAGGTGAACCCGCTGGGCCTCTCCACCGGACAGGGTCTCCATGGGGCGGTCGGCCAGGACCAGCGTCTCCGTGCGGGTCAGCGCGTCCTCGGCCACACGCTCGTCCTCGGGCGACTCGAACACGTGGTACCGACGATGCGGATACCGCCCCAGCAGCACGATCTCGCGCACGGTGGCCGCCGGCGGGGCGATCGGCCGCTGCGGCAAAAACGCCATCTGTTGGGCACGCTCCAGCGGTGCCATTGCCCCGACACTTCGACCGTTCAGCAGCACCCGGCCGCGTGTCGGCGCCAGCAGACCCGCGCACAAGCGCAGCAGCGTGCTCTTGCCCGCCCCGTTGGGCCCGATGACGCCCCAGAACTCGCCGCCGCGGCAACTGAAGTCCAGCGGACCGAGGAACTCGCTCTGCCCGGGATACCCGAAGCGCAACTGCTCGGTCGTCAGAGCCGGCCGGCCGTCACTCATCGATGGCCACCTCGGGGTGCAGGCATTCGGCCAGCCGCCGGGCCATCCCGGTCAGGCGCGGCGACGGGGTCAGGGCGAAGTCGTCGGTGATCACGTACACTCGTCCGTCGCGGACGGCCGGGATCGGCCCCAGCGCCCGCCACTGCTCCATTACCGATGCCCGGAGGTCATCATCCATTTCGACATCCGGCATCGCCTCGACGATCACTTCGGGCGCCCGGGACAAGACCTCCTCCGGGCCGACCACCGGCCACCCCGCCGCCACGTCACCGAAGACGTTCCGCCCACCGGCGATCTCGATGAGATCGTTGAGATAGACGCCTCGGCCGACGGTGTAGACTTTGCCGATCCGGCCGGGCCGACGAATGCTCAGCAGCATGGGCACTGGCCGGCGGTCGCCGACCCGCTGCCGGACCCGGTCCAGCTCGCCGCGAACGCGATCGGCCAGTTCTGACGCCTCCCGCGGTCGCTGGAGCAGATCGCCGATCTCGCGAATCGCCTGGTAGATTCCCGCCAGGCTGTCGCTGGGGTCCTCATAGACCAGGATGCCGTTCTGCTGACACAGCCGCCGGAGGGCGTCGCCGGTACCGCGGGTGATCAGCAGATCGGGGGCCAGGGCTACGATCTGCTCGAAATCCGGGTCGTGCAGCCCGCCGATGCGGGCCAGGTCGGCCACCTGCGGCGGGTAGGTGCAGAAGGAGCTGACGCCGATGAGCCGGTCGCCGGCCTCCAGCTCGTAGATGATCTCCACCGTGCTGGGCGCCATGGCCACGATGCGCTGGGCCGGCTTCGCAGTGACGGCATCCGGCGGCGGCGCGTCCAGCGTGCCCAGCCCGCCCCATACTACGGCGATGGCAAACAGCACGAGCCCGACAATCACCGCGATCCAGCCAACACGCGCAGCCATAACGACTGGGATTCGACCACATCCGACGCCGCCCGTCCACGCAGGCAACGACAAGGGATTCCCGGCGCGGCATGCGAAGAGGATTCCGGGGCAGCGAGCCCCATCCCGAGGTGATCCACTGCTGTGTATTGTTTGGTAGTCCCTGCAATGCTCCCCAGGAACATTGGAGATCAGGCTTGCCACTTAGGGCGGGGGATGCGGGCCATACTCTGCCACCGAGTCCCGGAGGGATGAATCAAACGCGATTGTTCATCGCCGAGACTCATCGCTCTTGTCCTGTCGGGCGGGATGGGGGCAGTCTGCAACCCGTCTCGCGTTCAGTCTGCCGAGACTCGCGCGTCGGTCGCTGCCGCCGGCTGCCGCACCGAGCGCCACCAGGTTCCCAACGGGCCCTGTACGGCAGCCCGGCGGAAGTACTCGATCTCCTGTTCGGGCGAGAGGTCCTTGATCGCGCCGTGGACTCGCACTTGCGCCCGGCGCTTGAACTCGACGCAGTCGAACTCCTTGTCAGCGTTCGTCGTCACCGACCCACACCTCCTGGGGCGACACGATAGACAGCAAGCCGAACCCGTTTTGCAGGTTCACCTGATTATACCCCCTCACCCGGTCGATTCGCACCAAGTGCTTGAAGTTCCACGAAACCAGCGCGTCAGCGCGGGCGGCCGTCGCGGCGGCCACATGGGTGGCGTCATCTGCAAACTTGCGCGAGATGATACCCGCGGCCAGATATGCCTCGCGCAGCTCCAGGATTTCGGGCGTCAGCTCCACTGGAACCAGGCTTCCGGTGGGCAGGGACTTCAGCACCTCCTGCACCTCCGGTGGCGCCCCAGCCAACTCCTCGACAACCACCTCGCTGATGAGGAGCACTACCTGCCCCGAGCGTACCAGCTCAAAGAACCGCCGCGATTCTTTCGCAAACTCAGAATCGAGACATCCCCCGAACACGGAAGTGTCGGCGTACACGCGCATAGGCTTCATGAGCGTTCCGCCTCGATCAGGGGCAGGAGTCTGGCAACGGCCTCGTCCGGGGCAACCCGGAGGACCTCATCCTCGGTTCGTTTCTTAACCTCGACGACCCCTTCGGCCAGACCCCGCTTGCCCACGGTGATCCGCACCGGAACTCCGATCAGGTCCGCGTCTTTGAACTTGAAGCCGGGGCGGGCGTCCCGGTCGTCGAGCAACACCTCGACGCCGCGCGACTCCAGCTCGTCGTGCAGCCAGGTGGCCGTGGCTCTCACGCTTTCGTCGCGAACGTCCAGGGCCACGATCAACACCTGGAACGGAGCAATCGACATCGGCCAGCAGATGCCGTTCTCGTCGTGCCGGGCCTCGATGGCGGCGGCCACGATGCGGTTCACGCCGATCCCGTAGCAGCCCATGATCATGGGCACGCTCTTGCCGTTTTCGTCCAGGACGTGGGCCTTCATCGACTCGGTGTACTTGGTGCCCAGCTTGAAGACGTGCCCGACCTCGATGCACTTCTCGAAGCGCAGGGGCGAGCCGTTCGGCGCCCGGTCGCCCTCGACGGCGTAGCGGATGTCGGCCGACTCGGTGATCTGGAAGTCACGGCCCGGGTTGACGCCGGTGACGTGGTAATCCGTCTTGTTAGCCCCGGTGGCGGCGTTGTGCATCAAGGTGACCGCCTGATCGGCGATCACGCGGGCCTCGAGCCCCACCGGCCCGGCGAACCCCACCTCCGCGCCGGTGACCTGGCGGATCAGGTCGGGGTCGGCCGGCTCGACGCGGGCGACGCCGGCGAACGCGGCCAGCTTCCCTTCGTGAACCGTATGATCGCCGCGGACCAGCGCCACCAGCGGCTTGCCGTCCGCCTGGTAGATGATCGTCTTGATCAGGTCCTGCGCCCGACAGCCCAGGAACTGCGAGACCTGCTCGATGGTGCTGTGCCCGGGGGTGTGAACCTCGGCCAGCGGCTTGAGGTCGTCACAACCGGGATCTTCCAGCGGGGCCATCTCCGCCCGCTCGACGTTGGCCGCGTACGACCCGTCGTCCGAGCGGACCATGTAGTCCTCACCGGCGTCGGTGGCGACCATGAACTCGGCCGACGCGTGCCCGCCCATGGCCCCGGACTCGGCCTCGACCGCGACGTAGGGCAACCCGCTGCGCTGGTAGATGCGGCAGTAGGCGTCGTACATCTTCTGGTAGCTGACATCCAGGCCGGCCTGATTCAGGTCGAAGGAGTAGGCGTCCTTCATCAGGAACTCGCGGGTGCGCAGCACGCCGCTCTTGGGCCGCTGCTCGTCGCGGAACTTGGTCTGGATCTGGTACAGCGTGACGGGGAGCTGTTTATAGCTGTTGATGTAGGCCCGGGCGATCTCGGTGATGATCTCCTCGTGCGTCGGACCCAGCACCGTGCCCCTGCGCCAGGGCTGATCGGGCAGGTGGATGAGCGTGTCGCCCATGGTCTGGACGCGTCCGGACTCCTGCCACAGCTCGACCGGGTGCATGGCCGGCATGTGCAGCTCGATGGCACCGGCCCGATTCATCTCCTCCCGGACGATCTCGGTCACCTTCTGCAGAACCCGGTAGCCCAGCGGCAGGTAGGCGTAGGCCCCGGCCGCGATCTGTCGGATCATGCCGGCCCGGATCATGAGCTGGTGCGAGGGCACCACGGCCTCGGTCGGCACCTCTTTGGTCGTCGGAATGAAATATTGGCTCCATCGCATCCGGGCACCCATACCGCCGCCGGGCAACGATTGCAAGAGCGTACCCCGCGAGCGGTCCTTGGTGATCCGTTGTCAACCCGGCAGCCATCGCCGGCGAGCAGGCCGCACCCGATGCATGCAGCGCACCGTCCGGCGCGCCGCGTCCGCAGGGGGGCGGTAACGACGTGGCTCACAGCCAGTATTTTCGCCGGAAGTAGTAGAGCACCGTGCCGGTGATGGCCAGCATGCCGCCCAGCACGCCCCAGAAGCTGGCCGGATGGTCGGGCGGCGGCCACAACGGCAGGTTCATGCCGTAGATTCCCGCGACCAGCGTCAGCGGCAGCATGATCGTGGCGAACAACGTCAGCGTCTTCATGATCGCGTTGGTGCGGTGGGCCAGTGCGTTGTGGTAGTTGTCGTGGACGGCGTTGAGGCGATCGCGCAGAGCGTCGATCAGCTCGGTCGCGTGCATCAGGTGGTCTTCGACGTGGGCGAAGCGCTGCTCCAGGACCTCGGAGACGTGCTCGTACTCACCCTTGGCCACCGGAGTGAGCAGTTCGCGTTGAGACGTGGCCAGACGCCGAAGCTCGAGCAGCTCCCGCCGAAGCTCCCCGGACCTGGCCAGTATGCTCTCATCCACGTCCAATCGAAGCGAGTCGTCCTCCAAGTCCTCCAGGCGCTGCTCGTACTCATCGGCCGCAAGGATGTAGTTGTCCACGATCGCGTCGATGATGCTGTACAGGACGAAGTCCGCCCCGCGGTCCAGCAGGTTGCGAGCGTTGCGCCGGCAGCGGTCACGTACATTCGACAGGCTGCGAATCGGCTGACGATGCACCGTGATGACCGCGTTCGGCCCCAGAAACGCCGCCAGCTTCCGCGGGTCGAACTCCGAGTTGCCGTCCGGTCTCAGCGCTCCATAGAGCACCAGAAAGATGTAATCCTCGAACTCGTCGATCCGCGGCCGCTGCTCTCCGGACAGGCAGTCTTCCAGCGCCTCGGCGTCGAGCCGAAACGCCGCGCCGACGGCGTGCACCTCGTCGTCGGTGGGCTCTTCCAGGTCGATCCAGAGCTCGACTCCCTTGCGGGCGGACGCCGCCGTAACCGCCTCGGTGGTATCGAGCGTGTCGATGGTGCCGTCCGACTGTCGAACGAATCCGGTCAACATGCCGGCATATTAGGGCGACCCAAGCCGGTGGCACAACACCGACCGGCCCCAGGGAGGCCCGCATGCCGTCGAGCCCACCCGCATCCGCCACGCCGTGCCCCTTGCATTTGACGCCTTCCTCGGCGCTACTAGCACGGCCTGAGAGGTAGGACCATGAACAAGACCCTGACGCTGTTGCTGGCGTGGGCGGCATTGGGCCCGGCGGCGCTCCCGGCCAGCGCCCAGCAGGCCCCCGCAACCATGCCGGCGGAGCCGAAGGTCGGCCCGGCCGACCTGACCGTCGAGACGGTGCAGCAACGTCTCCAGCAGGCCCAAGAGGCTCCCGAGCTGGAGGACACGGTCAAGGTCAGGGTCGGCGAGCTCTACCAGCAAGCCCTGGCTGACCTGCGGAACGCCGAAGAATGGGCCGGTAAGACCGCCGAATTCGACAAGTTGCGGGAGGAGGCACCGGGGAGGCTCGAGGAGATCCGGGCCGAACTCGCCCAACCTCTGCTGGAAGCCAAGCCGGAGATTCCGCCCGATGCGTCGCTGGCCCAGCTCGAGCAGTTGCTCGCCCAGGCGGAGGCGGAACTGAAGGCGACCCGTGAGCGCGCCACAGGGCTGGACGAGGAGCGTGCCCGCCGGGCCGATCGCCGGGTCAAGCTTCCCGAGGCCACGGCAACGGCCAAGCAGAAGCTGGCCGACCGGATCAAGGACCTGTCCACCGCCCCGCCGCCGTCCGAAGCCAAGGAGATCACCCTCGCCCGGCAGACTTCGCTTCAGGCCCGCAAGCAGGCTCTCGAGAAGGAGATTGCGTCCTACGAGAAGGAGATCACCAGCTACGACGCCCGCGGCGAGCTGCTGACCGCGCGTCGCGACCAGGCGGCCCGGGACATTGCCCGGCGTGACCTGCTGGTCAAGGCCTGGCAGGAAACCGTCAACGAGCGAAGGCGTCTGGAGGTCGAGGCCGCGGCCACTGCGGCGCGAAGAGCCCACAAGGAGGCTGCCCAAAAGCATCCGGCCGTCGCCCGCCTGGCCGAGGAGAACGCCGGTCTGGCCAAGGAGCGCGTCGAGCTGGCCGGCAAGATCGAGCAGGTCGCCCAGGAACAGGAGCGCATCGCGAAAACGCGCGATCAGGTCACCGCCTACTTCAAGGAGGTGACCTCGAAGGTGGAGGCGGCCGGGCTGACCGGTCCGATGGGCGTGCTGCTCCGCCAGAAGCGGGAGACCCTCCCGGACGTCCGCCGACATCAGCGGTCGATCGCCGCCCGGCGATCGGAGATTCCGCGGGTGCAGGTGGATCTGATCGAGTACGACGATCAGCGTGACGCCCTGACCGACGTCGATCCCCTCTTGAGCGAGGTCCTGGCCGAGGTCGGTCCCGACGCCGCCGAACGCGATGAAATCGAGTCGGCCGGTCGGGAACTCCTGCAGGCTCGGCGCGGCATCCTCGACGGGTTGATTGGCGATTACAACACGTACTTCGCCAAGGTCGTCGATCTGGACGCGGAGGAGCGCCGGCTGATCGTCGAGGTGGGAAGACTCGCCGACTACATCGATCAGCGGGTCCTCTGGATTCGCAGCACCACGCCACCGCGCCTGTCCGATGGTCCCCTGACCTGGTCAGCGGTACGGTGGCTGTTGAGCCCTCAGGATTGGGCCGCGACCACAGGGGCCCTGTGGTCCGCCACACGAGCGAGCCCGGGTGCCACGGCCGTGGCGCTGCCGCTCTTTCTCGCCTTGCTCCTGGGCCGCCGCAGGCTTCGTACCCGGCTTCGCACAATTGGCCGGGAGGCCTCCAGGTCGCAGGCCCAGGCTTTCTCGCTGACCGTAAGGGCACTGGTTCTCACGCTTCTGATCGCCGTGTTGTGGCCCTCGGTGTTCTGGTTCATCGGCTGGCGCCTGGCCGGCGCCTTCGATGCGCCCGACTTCGCCAAGGCGGTCGCCGCCGGATTGCTGGCGGTAGCGGTGGTATACGTGACCGTCTCTCTCATTCGGCAGGTTTGTCGTCGGGAGGGGCTCGCCGAAGCCCACTTCGAGTGGCCGGCGGCCAGTCTGAGGGCCATCCGCCGGTGCGCCTGGTGGCTGCTGATCGTCGGGTTGCCCCTGGTGTTCGTGGTGTCAGCGGTCGAATGGACGGGCGAGAACGAGTCGCAGAACTCGCTGGGTCGATTCGCTTTCATCCTGGGCCAAGTGTTGCTCGCCGTATTGGCACAGCGGCTGTTTCGACGATCAGGCGGAATCTTTCGAGGAGGTGTCGCGGCCACACAACCCGGGCGGCTCCATCGCCTGCGCGCCCTCTGGTATCCCTTGGGCGTGGGACTGCCGCTGCTGCTGGCCGTGCTGGCCACGGCGGGCTACTACTACACGGCCCTTCAACTGGCCGACCGACTGCTCGATTCGGTCTGGCTGATCCTGGGTCTTGCGCTGCTCAACGCCCTCGCTCTGCGCTGGCTGCTGGTCTCCCGGCGGAAGCTGGCCATGGAGCAGCTTCGCCAGCGGCGTGCGGCCGCCCGCGATGAGGCCAGGCAAGAGGGCAAGCCGATCCCGGGTGATGAGGGGGCCGAGCCCCAACTCGACCTCTCCATCATCAGCACGCAGACCCGCAAGCTCCTGGGCAGCCTGGGCGTGATCGCCGTGGTGGTCGGCCTGTGGTTCATATGGGTCGACGTCCTTCCGGCCCTGAACATCCTCGACACCGTGGAACTCTGGTCCACGACGGAGAAGGTCACCGAGACGACGGTTGACCCACAAGGGGTGGCCGTACCCCGCACGGTGGAGAAGAGCGTCCCGGTCACGCTGGCCAACATGGCCGTCGCTCTGCTGACCCTGGTAGTCGCGTCGATCGCGGCAAAGAACGTGCCCGGTCTGCTGGAGATCGGCCTGCTGCAACACCTGCCGCTGCAAGCGGGGGAGCGGTACGCCATCACCACAACCGCCAGGTACCTGATCATCATCGTCGCGGTGGTCATGGTGGCCAGCGCCATCGGCGTGGGCTGGTCCAACGTCCAGTGGCTGGTGGCCGCCATGACCGTGGGGCTGGGGTTCGGTCTCCAGGAGATCTTCGCCAACTTCGTCTCCGGCCTGATCATCCTCTTCGAGCGCCCCGTTCGAATAGGCGACATCGTCACCGTCGGTAAGGTGACCGGCAAGGTCTCGCGCATCCGAACCCGGGCCACCACGATCATCGACTGGGACCGCAAGGAGCTGGTCATCCCCAACAAGGAGTTCGTCACCGGGCAGGTGGTGAATTGGTCGTTGTCCGATCAGGTGCTGCGGCTGGTCGTCAAGGTGGGCATCGCCTACGGCTCCGACACGCGTAAGGCCCAGCAGACCCTGTTGGACGTGGCCGGGCGCAATCGCCGCGTGCTGTCCGAGCCGCCCCCCAAGGCGCTCTTCCAGGAGTTCGGCAGCAGCTCGCTCGACTTCGAGCTGCGGGTCTGGGTCAAGGACATCGAAGACTGGATTATCGTACGGCACGAGCTGCACCAGTCGATCGACGATGCCTTCCGCGAGGCCGGCATCGAGATCGCCTTCCCTCAGCGCGACATCCACGTGCGCTCCGTCCAGGCGACGCTCCCCGTCATGGACAAGAAGGCGGATCAGTAGACGACGCGCGACGCGGCGCAGGCGCTCGCCCGCGCCGGCGCACTGGGCCGTCGCGATCCGTCCGCCGATCATCGGACGTGGGCTTGTGTCCGGCGACTCGACTCGGATATGCTGATCGCTGCGCCCTTTCCGCACACCCCGGGAGCAAGAACATGTCGGCCGACTTTCCGGAACCTCAGCCGGGCGACATCCCGCCCGCGGTTCCCGTGGCTCGCCCCGTTCTTCCGCCCGAGCCGGCTTCGGTCGGCGGGCGCGACCTGCTCATGGGCGTGGCCATCATCTGGTGTGTCGAGCTCAGCCTCGGCGTGGCCGCCGGTTTCACCATGGGGTTCCAGGCAAGCCTGACCGGCCAGGACCTACCGACCGACCTGGCCATGGGCCTGCCGGCGATGTGGATTTGCGCGTTGACCCTGGCCTCGAATGCCGGCGCCGCGGTCGTCTGCTGGTACTTCCTATGTCGCAAGTATGATCGTAGCGTCACAGAGGGCTTCGCCCTCGGCCCACGCCCGGTCAGCAGTTACGTGATCTGCATTCTCGTCGGTGCCCTGGCGGCCTTTCTGGGCGCTGTTGTGCTCGGCTTCGGTTCCACGGGCGAATCCCCACTGGCCGAGATGGTCTCCACGCCCGAGGGCTTGACCGCGTTCACCATCATCGCCCTGGTCGTTCCACTGTTCGAGGAACTCTACTATCGAGGTTTCCTGTTTCCGATTCTCAGCAAGACACTGGGAGCCTCTTGGGGCGTGCTGATCGTGACCTTGTGGTTCGGCGGCGTCCACAGCTTCCAGCTCGCCGGCGATTGGATTGGCATCCCCATCGTCATGGCCATGGGCCTGATCTGGACCCTGCAGCGCCACTACACCGGCTCGCTGCTGCCATCCATCCTGACCCACTGGACCTACAACGCCTGCCTGATCGCGCTCGGTTACCTTGCCCAGGAATGATCCGCCGCCGGCACCGTGGATGCCGCCCCCGATCCCGACCGGGCAGCGCACCAAACGCAGAGCGGACGCTCGCCGAAGGCAATGTGAAACGGACGCCGGTCTATTACAAACCGAAACGCGGTCAGCCGGACGTAACGCGCAGAAGGTGGTAGTTCTTCTTTCCGCTGCGCAGAACGATGAACGATTCGGAGGCCAGATGGCTGCGATTGATGGTGACCTCGTCCGTCAGCCGGACGTTGTTCACGTACGCCCCGCCCGACTTGATCAGACGCCGGGCCTCGCTCTTGGACTTGGCCAGCCCGGTGCGGGCCAGAAGCTCGATCGGATCGATGCCCCGGTCCAGGTCGGCCGTAGCGACCTCCGTGGACGGCACGTCGGCGAAGATGGCCGACAGCGTGCCGTCGGACAGATCCTTGATCTCCGATTGATAGACGACCTCGGCCGCCCGGGCTATCTCCCGGGCCGTCTCCTCGCCGTGAACGATGCGGGTCACCTCGAAGGCCAGCGCTTTCTGGGCCTCGCGCTTCTCCGGGGCGGCCTGCATGGATTGGGCCAGGGCGTCGATCTGCTCGATCGGCAGGAAGGTGTAGATCTTGAGGTAATGGACGACCTCCCGATCTTCCTGCCGCACCAGGCACTGGTAGAAGTCCCACGGTGTGGTGCGCTTGGCGTCCAGCCAGACGGCGTTGCCGGCCGACTTGCCGTACTTCTCGCCCGACGGCGCGGTGACCAGCGGGAAGGTCAGCCCGTAGGCCGCCGCCTGTCGCCGGCGCCGGATCAGGTCGATCCCCGCGGTGATGTTGCCCCACTGGTCGGTGGCCCCGCATTGGAGCGTGCATCCTTCGGCGTCGTACAGGTGCAGGAAGTCGTAGGCCTGCATGGTCATGTAGCTGAACTCGGTGAAGCTGATGCCCTGCTCGCTCTCCAGGCGGCGGGCCACCGAGTCCTTGGCCAGCATGTAGTTGATGGTGAAGTACTTGCCCACCTCGCGGAGCCAGTCCACGAAGCTCATCGACCCGATCCAGTCGTTGTTGTTCAGCAACTTGGCCGGGTTGTCGCCCTCGAACTCGAAGAAGTGGGCCAACTGCCGCTTGACGGCCTCGACGTTGGCGGTGACCTGCTCATCCGTCAGCAGGCTGCGCTCGTCCGATCGCCCGCTGGGGTCGCCCACCATCCCGGTGGCCCCGCCGACGATGATCAGCACGCGGTGGCCGGCCCGCTGAAAATGGGACAGACCCATCATGGGGACCAGCGTCCCCAGGTGCAGGCTGTCGGCCGTCGGATCGAACCCGCAGTACACGGTGACCTGCCGGCCGGCCAGCAACTTGGGCAGTTCCTCCACGTCGGTGCACTGGGCGATGAACCCGCGCTCCGCCAGACTTTCATAAACCGATTGCATGCACACCGTCTCCGTGGAGGCTATTCAACCGCGGGCTGCGAGGCCGCTCGGCGCTGGGTCTGCGTCGGCAGCCGATTCAACCGTTCCTCCAATTCGCGAAACAGCTTGTCGATGGGACCGTACAGCCGTTCCAGTTCCTTGACCACGTCACCCGCCTGCTCGGCCTTCGGCAAGGCGATCTGCCGCTCCAGCTTGAACAGCTCGTCCTCATGACGCTCCCTGTGGGCCCGGGCACGCTCCTTCACCTCGTCGAGCACCGACTTGGCGGTTCGACGCTGGGCCTCGTCCAGTTGATGCGTCTCGGCGAACCTGGCCACGTACCGATCCCAGGCCGACAGTTCCATCGCGATCTGGTCCGGCACCCGGACCCCGTCGCGGGCCAGAACCGGTTGCGAGGTCGGACGCGCCTCGGCCTTCCGCGGCGGGTCCCACCAGTCACGCTTGGCGAACTCGCCCTCCTTCCATTGGGCGATCTGGGTCCGCATGCCGTCGAGACCCATCTTCATTTTGGCTGCCTCCGCCTCGAAGCGCGCCTTCTGCGCGGGCGACAGCAGCGGGCGGATGTCGTCGTTCGCCTCCTCGATCTCGGTGCGGATTCGGTCGAACACCGGCAGGGCCCGCGAGGACCATTCCTGGACCTGCTCCGGTGACGGCGGCTCGACCGCCAGGCGGGCCTCGAAAAACTCGTTCACCAGCGGCTGCAAATCGCGCCGGTTCTCCCGAAGGAACCGCGTACCGCGATCCAGCATTCGGGCCTCGACCTGCTCCTGTTGCTCGTCGTCCAGTTCGTAGACCTCGGTCGCCTCCAACGCCCAGCGCCGGATCATCGACTCGATCATCCGCTCGGTGGGCCATATCCCCTCCAGGGCGCCCTCCTCTTGGGCGTCGGGCTCGTCGGCTGCGGCCTGGGGAGAATCGGCCCGCGATGCCGGCGGCCCGGCGGTCTGCGCCTGCCCGACCGGCAACGCAAACACCATGGTTGTCAGCAACATCGCCCACATGACGCCACGCTCCGTACGCTCTGCGCGTTCGCCCCCGGATTGTACCGAGATCGGCGCAGATCGGTTGGCCGAATTACCGATAAATAGGGCTAGGACCGGCCCGGCAGCGGTTGTTCGACGCCGGCAGCCGCCGGCGCGTCCGGTCCACACGAGGCGGGCACGTCGGCCCGTCAACGAGTGTGCGTGTGAACGATCATCGTGTGGTCAGCATCGTCATCCCTACCTGCAACCGGCTGACCCGGCTGCAGCGCTGCATCGCGGCCGTGCGCGACCACGTGAACCTGCCGACCGAGATCGTCGTCGTGGACGGCGCCTCGGAGGACGGCACGCCAGAATGGCTCGCCCGCCGAGACGACCTGCGCGTCATCCGTGAGCCGGTCCGCGAAGGAGCCGTCCGGGCGTTCAACAAGGGTTTTCGGGCCGCCACCGGACACTACGTCATGTGGCTCAACGACGACGCCCTCCTGCTGCCCGGCTCCGTCGAGGCGGCCGTCGAGATGATCGAACGCCCGGACCTGACCGACCTGGGCATGGTCGCGTTCTATCACGACTGGGACCGGCAGCGCAACGTCCTGGACACCGTCGAGCACGACGGCCGGCGCTACGCGATCTACAACGTACGCGGCTACCCCTACGCCAACTTCGGCCTGTTGCGCCGCAGTCTGCTGGAACGGGTCGGCTACGCGGACGAGCGGTACTACTTCTTCGCCTTCGATCCCGACCTGTCGCTCAAGGTCCAGCTCGAAGCGGGCCTGAAGGTGATCGGCTGCCGCCGGGCCCTCATCCACCACGAGGAGCACCACGACGAGCGCAAGCTGTGCGACCTGCAAACGGGCGAGCAGGACAACCAGAAACTGTTCGCCAAGTGGAACCTGCCGGAGAAGGACGCCTACCCCGACCCCACCCCGGCCTATCAGGAAATGCTCGACCGGCGCAAGCTGCTATAGCGCCGGGCGGTCGGGTGGCATGGCCCACGCTAGCGTTGCCATGCTCGCCTCGCTCCGGACGCCAGGGCCAGCGGAGACTGGATTCACGCTTCAAGTGGTCCCGGGTGCGCCGCTGCTAGGAGGCCTCGGCCGGCGCTCCCGCCGGGGGGAGTCCCAGTCGGTTGCCCTCCAATCCGAGCCCCAAGCACGAGCGCGGGGTCAGCCGGCTAGGTTTCCTTCCACCAAGACCAGGGGTCTTTGCCCTTGGATATCCGCGCCAACATACCGAAGAAGAAAAGCCAACCGATTAGCGCAAGAAAAGGCGATCCACAAAAGCCCAAAGCCACGTTTCTCCGGACGGGATAGCGAGCGCCTCAAAGGCTGTTGGCCTTCATGACATCTACGACCTCCTTGGGCTCATACGTGTCTGATGCTGCATCATGGTGCCACAGGCCCCAGTGGGCACCGATCGAGCCTTCTGGCCCAGACTTCCAGGGCTGGTCAACGGTCTCTCCCCAGCAGAAGCTCACGCCGGCATCCAACATTCCCTGAAAGAAGGCCGCTTGGGCATCTTCCTCCCCGTCCTGTCCCTTCTCGGCCGGCCACCACGCCTCATGCATGACGATCAGTCTGTCTCCACGCAGGGAGAAAGGCTCCGCTCCAATCGTACTGGTGAGCCAGTTCACGCCGTCGGTCGAATCCAGCTGGCTCGGATCGTCCTGGGGTGACCCAGCCAAGGCCCAATACGCATGGAGGTTAGGAAACACGAAATCCGTCAGGCCCTCGTCCGAGACGAGATGTGGATGCTGCTCGTAGGTGTCCCTTCCCTCAGCCGTGGTGACGGCCTTTCCCGGATAGTCCGCCGCCATGGCACGCAGCTCCCGTTCGAGATCTGCGACCGTGTAGCGGGGCTGGTTCCACTCGTCGGAGTCCAGCAGCCCCTCATTACCGATGACGATGCCGTCGATGCAGGAGCTGTTGTTGTCGATAGCAGCCTTCTCCTGCTCGAGAGTGCTGTCGGTTTGTCCGTTGTCGACCCCGTTGGTCCACCAGTAGACTCCGGCAAGCACCCATTCAAAACCTACGTCCTTGGCGATGCACGGCGCGAGCTGGACACCGTTCATCATCTCGTAGGTTACAAGGCCGCGAGCCCCTGAATCGAAGAGCATCTGTAATTCGCTGCGTATTTGGTCTTCTGGAACGGACTCGCCCGCTTGGCCGCGCACCGGTGAGTAAAGGTGCCAATAGGTGTGGCTCGACAGTGCATCGAGCACGGGCAGCTCTGGCGACAGGTCTGGGTCCTCGGGGTCAGGCTCGCCCTCGCACTCAACAGTCAGACTTTGCGCGTCGCTAACGGCAAGGAGGCCAGGGATGTACTGCGGGGACAAAGCCGGGAGCGGGTCCAAGGGTAGGCCCTCCGAGAGCGACCCATCCACGACGATCGCATAGACCTCAAAGACATCCTCCGACTGCGGCGGGACGTCCGCGCTTCCAGCTTGGGCTTGTGCTGTCCAAAGGGTCTCATTAACGGTTTTGTCGCCGAACTGAAGGAAGTAGCGTGAGGCAGCATCATCCACGGGCATGACAGCCAGGAACAGCTCCTCGTCCCCTTCAAGTGCCCTCGCGAGCGTTCCCTCAACGGCGAACAGACACTCCGAGTCGCACCCACAAGCGATGGGTCCGAGGGCGAGGATAGTCGGTGGCAGCTCCGGACTAGAACCGCCCTTAACACAACCGGGCGGGAGCGAAAGGATGCAAACCGTCGCTATCGCGACGGAAGCCAACGGACGAATGCGAAACATGACATGAACCTCCAGGTTAACCGACCTCGCCCTTCCATCCCGCCGCTCCGGAAGGCGGCACACCGTCGTGGTCTCGCATGAACGAGGAACCGCTGATGTGCGACGGTTTCCGACCATGCTTGACGCCCCATCCGTCCGCGCCATCAGACCCTATCTGAGCCGGCGCTCCCGCCGAGCCTCTCATGCCGGCACTGTGCTGTCATCGTAGAGCAAGGTTTGGGGGGCGTCAAGCAAAGGCGAGTCGGTCACAGTTACACCCGGTATGAATGCCGGCCCTAGCAGCCTGTCGGACTTTGCGCGACCGCCCTCGTTTTCACGCTAATATCGAGGGTGGCGTGTTGCAGGCGTCAACACGAAACCGTGTTTTGGGCGTTCTATCGAGGGTGCCTTTTCAAAGTCCGACAGAGTGCTAGCGCGTTGGCACACAACTCTCCGACCGAAAACGGCCACAGTACCAGCAGTCCCTTAGCTGGTTTACGACCCCGGGTCTTGGGGTAGGGCGATGGTCCACAGGTCGCTCGGGGATTCCTCGTCCCCGGTGCGGTGGCTTTCGAACGCCACCCACTCACCGTCCGGCGAGACGAACGGCGCGCCGTCCTCATGCCGGTCACTGAAGGTGATGCGCACGGGCCCGCAACGTTCGCTCGGCAGCATCTCGAGCGGCTCCGCCACGGATCGCCGTTCTAGTCGCCCGGTGGCAGACGCCAGGTTCCGCCGCACGAGGTCCCGGCGTAGACCGTTCCATCCGGATCGACGGCGAACCAGGCCACCTGATAGTTGCCCAGCCCGACGCTGCGGATTTCCCACGTCCGGCCGCCGTCGGTGCTTCGGTAGACGCCGGCCACGTCGCTCGCCGCATAGGCCACGTCGCGCTGCACCGGATCGAACCGAAGGCCGACCACCCCCGGACGCTCCTGACGGTTGCTCATCAGGCCGATGGCCCCTATCTTCCAACCTGTGGATTCGGCGACACGTTCAGAGGCCAGCGCATGAACACAATCCCGAATGTCTTCGGCGGCCTGGAGCCCAGGTTTACGGACTACAAGAAGGCCCGCTACGCCGTCCTTCCGGTTCCCTACGAAGCGACCACCAGCTACCGGGGCGGTGCGGGCAACGGGCCGCAGGCCATCATCACCGCCTCTCAACAGGTCGAGCTGTTCGACGATGAACTCGGCGCCGAGTTCCACGCCGCCGGCATCGCCACGCTCGACGCCCTGGAGCCCAACGCCGCCGGTCCCGAAGCCATGCACGCCGACGTCCACGCCGCCGCCCGCCGCATCGTCCGCGCCGGGAAGTTCCTCATCGGCCTGGGGGGCGAGCACGGCATCACCGCGGGGCTGGTCCGGGCCGTTGCCGGCAAACACCGCGATCTCTCCGTCCTGCAGATCGACGCCCACCTCGACCTGCGAGACTCGTACCAGCAGAGCCGCTACTCGCACGCCTCGGCCATGCGACGGACGCTGCCCTTCGTCCAGACGGTGGTGCCGGTGGGCATCCGCAGCGTGTCACTCGAGGAACACCGGTTCCTCCGCCGAAAGGGCACGCCCGTGCACCCGGTGACCGCCCGCGAGTGCTGTGAATCCGACGACTGGATCGACCGCGTGCTCGACCGCCTGGGGTCGCGCGTCTATGTGACCGTCGACATCGACGGCTTCGACCCGGCCTACGCGCCGGGGACCGGCACGCCCGAGCCCGGCGGATTGGACTGGTATCAGGTGACCTCGCTGCTGCGGCTCGTCGCCGCCGAGAAGCACATCGTCGCCGCCGACGTGGTCGAGGTCGCCCCGATTCCCGGCCAGGTGGCCACCGAGTTCCTCGCCGCCCGCCTCGCCTACAAGATCATCTGCTATACCCAGGCGGCGGATCGACTATGAGGTGACGGACCCGCCCGAGGCCGGCATCGCGCACGCGGTGCTCGACAATAGCCGCGAGCCGCAAGCCCAAAGAAAAACGCCTTGGCGGGCGTCCGTTTCACGGACATCCGCCGAGACGCTCAGGTTCATGAGGTTCCGTTTTCGCCGCGGTCCTTCGCGATTCGCGGCCTCCGCACGACGATCGCCGCCCGACCGGCTACCGCACGTGCCAGCGTGACAGCCGGTTGCTCCGTTCGCGCTGCCAGAGCAGATCCCAGTCTTCCATCAGTGCCCGTCCCTCACGGTCGATCTGGGCCGTGACCCGGTGCATGTGCTCCGTGTAGTTCTCGGTCATGGTCCCGCTTTCGGAAACAGCACTGATCGCGACTTGGTTGCCGACCAGCACTTCCTTCGTGGACTGCGCACAGCCGATCGCCGTGAGCACCGACCCCAGTAGCACCAGACACATCAAACGACGCATGACCAGACTCCTCAGCACGACCCGCCCAGGCTTCTTGGCCCCAGCTCGGTGCCGTCTATGGGCAGGGGGGCAGCCGGCACAACCGGCCGCCGGCACGATCCAGCACGAATCCTACGCCGGCCGACCAGGGCCGTCAACTTCCCGCGAGCTGCCCCAGAGCCCGAATCCAGTCCAGGTACACATAGGGCAGATTGAAGCGATCGTGCAACTCCTTCAAACGGGCCAGAATCGCCTCCGTGAGCGGCGGCTGCCAAGACCGGGCGGCCGGGTCGCAGAAGAAGATTCGGCACCCCGACGGCCTCCCCACCCGGGTCGTGCACAGCCCGTCACGCTGGTACGGGCAGGCGTCGGCCGTCGTGGGTCGGGCAGCGGGGCCCTCGGTGACGGCCGCGAAGTACGCCAGCTCGACCGGCGTTACGAACAGTCGATGACCAAACTCGCCGAAGCGGCAGCAGGCGCCCCGGTTGGTGCACGACGGCCGGTGGGCGGCGATCTCGCCGTCCAGCTCGGCGTACAGCTCGCCCACCGCCTCGACGAACTCCGGGTCCGAGGCGCAGCGACGCATCTCCGCCAGCGGCAACGCCGGCGCCGATGGCATACCGCCGGAATCCATCCGCTTCACTCAGTGAGCCCTACTAAGGACACACGGCGGCACTTACTTGCGAACCCGCAATTCTTCGATGGCCACGAAGCTGTAGTGCCTGCCGACGTTCATGCCCGGGCAGAGCAAAGCCGCCCGGTTCCAGCCGTCCGACGACCTGAGGTTCTCGCTCCAGAACGGCCACGTCCGGCACTGCGTCGGTCGCACCGGGTAGATCGAGCACCCGGCCTTGTCCCCCTCGCGCTTCAGGAAGATGCAGTCGCCGCCGGGCCTCTCCGTCAGGCTGTAGCGCAGACCGACGCGCCGGAGCTGGCTCTTGTCCAGCGTGCCGTCCTCGCGCCCCAGAAACTCCGCGATCGCCTTGATCTGCCCCTTCGTGACCCAGACGTAGCCCGGCGGCCCGCTACAACAGTTGCCGCACTGGCTGCACTCGAAGTGCAGACCGGCCGCGTACCACTTGGTTTTTGCTTTCAGCTTGAGCATCCTACCCGCTCGTGCCAGGCCCCGGCCCATGATCCCCAAACAGTCAACTTACCCCCGATCCGCAGAAAACACAATCCCGGCCGCAAGCGTCGCAGCGAGCGAGCAATAATCCCCGACCGCGTTATAATCCCCTTCCAGACAAGCGCGGAGCGCAGCCGGTTTCGGAACGAACTGACGCGCGGATTCGCCGGCATCTCGCGGCCGCGTGTGCCAACGGCGCGGCTCAATGTCCAAACGCAATCTGATCTGGCTGGCGATCCTGGCCCTCCTGGTCGCGGCCGTCTACCGCCTAACGCCGATGGCCGCCCGGCAGGATGCGGTCTACCGCACCTATGCCCCGCTGGTCGAGGTGGATTCCCTGATCCGCCAGAAGTTCGTCGAGCCCGTGCCGGGCGACCGGCTGGTCGAAGGCGCCATCCGGGGCATGATGCTCAAGCTCGACCCCTACAGCGGCTACATCGCACCGGAGGAACTGGACGCCTTCCGAAGGATCGCCTCCGGCAAGTACACCGGTATCGGCGTCATGCTCGGCGTGCGCGGCGGGCGACTCACCGTCATCGCTCCCATCGAGCAAAGCCCCGCCGTCCAGGCCGGTGTTCGGGCCGACGACGTCATCCAGGCCATCGACGGGCGATCGACCGAAGGACTGAGCGTGGCCGACGTCGACCGCCTGCTCACCGGCGCCCCGGGCTCCACCGTCAGGCTGACCGTGCTGCACCCCTCCTCCGACCTCACCGAGACCGTGGCCATCGCCCGAGCCCCGATCAGCGTGCACACCGTCAAGGGGATGCGCCATGACGGCGCCGGCGATTGGGACTACCTGATCGAACATGACCCCGACGTCGCCTACATCCGGGTCGCCGCCTTTCACGACAACACTTCCTTCGAGTTCGACCGGGCCCTCGAGGGGCTGGTCAGCGCCGGGGCCGCTGGCCTGATCCTCGACCTGCGCTTCAACCCCGGCGGCTCGCTGCCCGCCGCCGTCGCCGTGGTGGACCGCTTTATCAGCGAGGGCACCATCGTCTCCACGGTCACCCGCGACCAGGCCAACGACCGCTACAAGGCCCGGGCCGAAGACACCATCGGACCGATACCGCTGGCCGTCCTGATCAACGGCAATTCGGCCAGCGCCGCCGAGATCGTCGCCGGTGCCCTGCAGGACCATCGCCGCGCGGTCATCGTCGGCACCCGCAGTTTCGGCAAGGGCGTCGTTCAGAGCGTGGTCCCCCTTCACGGACAGCGCGCCGCCGTCAGCCTGACCGTCGCCCATTACTGCCTGCCCAACGGTAGGGTCATCCATAAGACACCCCAGAACGCGCACTCCGGCGAGTGGGGTGTCGTGCCGGACCTCGTCGTCGAGATCACCCCGTCCGAGACTGACGCCATTACCTCCCGGCGCAACGAGCTGGACCAGGTGCCGTCGTCGCCCACCACCGCGCCCACCACGCAGAATGCCCAGCCCGGCACTGCGACCCCGCCGCTCGAGATTCTCATGGATCGCCAGCTCTTCGCCGCATTGCAGGCCGTGCGCGCTCGGATCGAGGTTCCCCTGCGCAGCGACGCCGCCCACACCCTCGGCCCCGAGGACCGGACCGGTGATGAGGCCGACGACTGATGGCTTGCTCGGATCAACCGGGGGTGGGCTGGGTGATCGGACCGGCGGGGCTATCCGCGGTGGGCGAGTCGGCCGCCGCATCGACAGGCTCTGTGGGAGCTGTTGCGCTCTTCTTGAGCGACCGGACGGCCTCGAGCACGTCGTCGGGATGGACCCGATCTTCGACCCGCCGCGAGACGAAACGCCAGACCACGCGACCGTCGGTATCGACCAGGAGGTGCGCCGGCAGAGCGATGTCGGTCCCCTCCGGTCCTCCGCCCGCGTGGACCAGCCCATAGTCGCCGATCACCCGGCGCTCGGTGTCGCAGAGAATGGAGAATTCCAGGCCGTTGCCCTCGACCACCTGCCGGGCTCGCTCCGGCGGGTCCACCGCGATGGCCAGCAACCTGCCACCCTGCTCCTTCAGCTCTGTGTTGACCTCTCCGAGACCTCGGAGTTCCGCCATGCAGAACGGTCACCAGTGACCGCGGTAGAACACCAGCAGCACCGGCCCGGACGCCCGAGCCGCGCTCAATGTCACCGGTTGGCCCGTGTGATCGGGCAGCGTGAAGTCCGGAGCCACCGTGATCTCGGCGACGCCCTCGGCCTGGGGCAGCGCGAACAGGCCGAACATGACCCAGACGAAGGCCAGCAGCAGCAAAACGTCCAGAACGCACAACCCGCGGACCCAGATCCGTCGGTCGCGCCATGCGGCGACCAGCCCGGCCGCCGCGCCGGCCGCCATAAACGCGAAGGCAGGTGCCCCGGTGGCACGCATCAGCGGCACGCCAAGCAGCAGCCCGTAGGCGATCGGCCCCAACAGAACCAGCACCACGCCGACAACGGCCCATCCGGTGGAACGTCGCGGGGCCGCAGCTTCCGGCGTCGGTGCTTCGGTCATTGTGAAACTCCGATTTCGGCCGCCTGGCTCCCGTGCCTTGACCAAACCGCCGGCAACGGCCGGGACGTCAGGTGTGTTGGATAACCCAGATGTTGTCCGGCAACGAGGAGAGGACCTTGGAAACCTCTTCCCACGCCAGTTCACCCTGCCCGCAGCCGGGGCGCGGCAACAGCGTCTTGGCGTCCCCGACCAGCCCGACGAGCTCGCCGGCGCTGCGCTGGATGACCTGCAGGCTCGGGCCGGCCCACTCGTATTGCTGGATCGGGAAGGAAATCAGGCCCGGGCGGATGACGTGACAGTGGTTGCCGCGGGAAGCGATCAGCCGACCGAGGTCCAGGGTCAGACCGTCGAACCGCTTACCCGCTTCCTTAGCGACGCCCGCGATCAGGATGGCTTCCCCGCCGTCATTCAGTGCCCCGCCACTGGGGATGCACCGAAACTCGGCGGACTCGATCCACAGGTTGCAGACTTTCTCCTGCATGGTCACTCTCTGCCACGCATTTACCGCCACCGCACCTCTAACGTCAACAGTATATTATCGGCGATTTAGTTGACCAGGTGTTGCAAACTTGCCCCAGGGACCGTCCGCTGGTCCTGAAAACGGGCGGACTACGGGAGCCGGGCCGCGGAAGCGCCGGGGAACCGGGCGATTTAGATAAGCAGCCACCGGGAACACCCACGCGGCTCTAGGCCGCACGCCCACACTGCCTGACGGTGTCCCTGGTGAACGTGCCGAACGGCGCCGGCCGCTCTCCCACAGCCGGTTGCGAATCCTCTCCCGGCCCGCTACACCCGCCCCACGCACCGCCGGCGAGCCGGCCCCAGGCAACGCCAGGCCTGTGGCACGCGAGGATACAGTGTCGGAGCAATGCCCTGGTCAGCGCCCGCAGCGAGTCTTCGGCATCGACTTCAGCGGTGCCGCCGATGCCGGCAACCGCATCTGGATCGCGGAAGGCACGATCGAGAATGACCGACTTCGCATCGCCGTCTGCCGGCGGGCCCGCGACCTGCCCGAGTCAGCGACGACCCGCGACCCGTGCCTCGGTGCGCTGCGATCCTTCATCGAAGCCCAGGGACCGGCCGTGGTCGGGTTGGATTTCCCGTTCAGCCTCCCGGCGGCACTGGTCGAACCTGACGATTGGGAAGCATTCGTCCGGTCTTTCGGGCAGCGCTACGCAACCCCGAAAGCCTTCCGGCAATCCTGCCGCCAGGCCGCCGGCGGCGCCGAATCGAAACGGCTCACCGATCGCGAGTCACAGACACCGTTCTCGCCGTACAACTTGCGTCTGTTCCGCCAGACCTACCACGGCATTCGTGACCTGCTGGCGCCGCTCGTACGGTCCGCCGCGGTGTGCGTTCTGCCGATGCAACCCGCCTTGTCGGACCGACCGTGGCTCCTCGAAATCTGCCCGGCCTCCACGTTGAAGCACAATGGATTGTACGCGCCCTACAAAGGGCGAAGCGCAAAGCACACCCAGGCCCGGGTTCGCATTCTGGAGAGCATCGAGCATGGCTACGGACTGTACTTCCCCGACGTCGCGGTCCGGGACCTCGTTGTGGACAATCCCGGCGGCGACGCCCTGGATAGCGTCATCGCCGCCTGCGCCGTCGCCCGCACCCTGCACCGACCGGACCTGCTACGCGAAACCAGCAAGCCGCCGTACGATGTCGAGGGTCACGTGTACGTCTGACTCGTCACCGGAGCCGCCACGTGCCCCCGTGGAGCGGATGTCGTGCGGACGCTCGCCAACGCAACTGCTCGTAGCACGGCGTCTCCTGGACGCAACCCGTGACACGGCTCTGGCAGAACCGGCGCGGCAATCCAGGCAGATGTCCGATACTCACCACGCCCGGCAGTGCGCCAGTCAGTCCCATGCCGTTTCCCGGCGCAGGCGGTGCCCGCCTGTGTGACGTGCTTCAGGAATGGCCCTCGATCCGGTGTTCGGTGTTGCCGGGGGCTGGAAGGCGGGTTTCTACTCTCCCTTCGAGAATCCCCGGCTGCCGATCCGGAAGGCCGACACCACCGCCAACCCCATGAAGAGCAGATCCATCAATCCGAACATGGTGAACGCGAAGCCCAGCAGGAATGCTCCGACGGCGCCCTCCATCTCCTCGTCGGCCGGCGCCGGGCCTTCCTCCCACTGGGCTTTCATCTCTTCGAATTCTCTCTCCTCGTCGGCCTCGACCTGGCGCGCACGCCGCGCCCGTTGGGCCTCGGGAATGCCCTCCACCTCGGCCGCCGCCGCTTCGTAGAGCGCCCGCCACTCTTGAGGTTCGATCTCCTCCTCGTCGTCAATGGGGAGTTCGTCGGCCGCCTGCTCGATCCGGTCGTAGATGAGATAGTCACGGACATACGCGGCGTCGGACCACTTGCCGTCCGCCTCCCACACATCCAGGTCCGCAACGGCGGCCTCGACCTCCTCCTCGGAGAGTTCCCCGGCCCTGGTCGACTCCTCCTCGTAGAACTTCTCCCAATCCTCACTCCAGTCGGGGAGGCCCTCATGTTGGACTCTTCGTTCCGCCCGATGACTGGCCAGCCGGTTGCGCCTCCCGTCCAATTCCTGCTCGTGCTCGATCTGCCTGGCTCGAGCGAGGCGATCCTCGACCGTCATTGCATCCACGTCGGCGACCGCTGCGTCGTGCAGCTTCTTCCACTCGCGCTTCGAGGGCGCCGGGTACTCGTCTTCACCACCCTCCGCGGGCCTTTGATCCTCCAAAGCCCGGTCGACGTGCTGGTAGACCAGGAAGTCCCGCACGTACTCGGCATCGGCCCACCTGCCTTCCGCCTCCCAGGCGTCAAGCTCGGCGATCGCGGCCTCGAGCTCCTCACCGGACATCTCACGATACTTCTCGAACGCATTCTCGCGATACGTCTGGCGCCGCTGGTCGTCGTACGCCAGACCCTCCCGCTCGGCAGTGCGGCGGGCTTCGTTGTAGGCCAGACGGTGTCGCTGCGGGTCCCCCTCCTGCCAGGCGTTCAACTCCTCCTCCTGACGGTAGTGTTCCCATTGCCCGCGGACCTCCGCGTCGCTCATCTGCTCCGCGCGCTTCTTGGCCTCACTAAAGACTTCATCCCATTGCCTTTCGCGCTCGGCCTCGTCGTAGACCTCGCGCTCGTCGAGCAACTCGTCCGTTAGCTGGACCATGACGTAGCCGCGCTGCAGCTCCGGGTCGTCCGTCTCACCGGTGAACACCGCGTACAACACGAAGCAGAAGATCAGCAGCTTGGCCGCCAGAACCCCGCACAGTGACATCCCGGCGGCAATCAGACCGGTCTTGGTGCCCTGTTGACCCCGGGCACCCAGGAACATGCCCCGCCCCGCCACGCCCCCCCCCCCCCCCC
>DATKXO010000062.1:0-17604 GCA_035528995.1 Phycisphaerae bacterium
CCGACGTGCCCGAGGTCGGCAGGCTGCACTTCGAGCCCGAGATCGTCACGCCGACGGGAGGCATCTGGCGACAGCTTATCTGGCTACCGATCGCCGGCACGCTGATCGGACTGTGCCTGCTGTACTACCTGCGCGTGCTCCCGGCGTGGTTGCCGGTGACCCGTGGGTTTCTCTGGGGTTTCGCCTATTTCTTCGCGGCCGGCGCGATTGCCCTGGCCGTCTGGATCTGGAAGGGGACCATCCGGCCGACCTACCTCCGCATGGCGCCCGGCATGATCCAGGTGCTCGTTTACAGCATTTCAAAGGCAAAGCCTGCGATTTGCAGCTACGCCATGGAGGGCGGCACGCTGGCCGTCTTCACGCGAATCCGCAAGCGCCGGCTCCTAACACTGTCGCGAGGCCCGAACGAGGACGTGCTGTGGTTCTCCCGGATGCGCGAACCCCAGCGGCAAATCGAACGAGCCTGGCGGGCGTTGCTCTCCACCGCGCCCACGCCGCCGCTCAGCGACGAGGACCTGGTGGGATAACAGCACGGCCCGCGGGGTCTCAGGAATCCGGCCTGACCGGGCCGCAGATCGCCAAAACAAGGATTCTTCGCGTCGCGGCGCGAAATCCGGCGTCCGGACGCGTTTCAGGGGTGATGGATGTGTATGTGCAAGATCGCGAGTCCCAAAACGGAGAATCGACCATGAAACGCCCCTCGAGCATGTTGTTCATTATCGCGGCCGCTGTGGCCTTCGCCTCGTGCCCCAGCGGTCACGCCCTGGCACAAGCCCAGGCTAAAGCACCACCTCAGGCCCGTCACGCCGGAGGACCGGCCATCGATCTCGAGTTTCCCGGCGGGACGGTGGCCCAATACGTCGATGCCCTCCGCAAAGTCACCCCCGAGGCCAACGTTGTGGTCATCACGCCGGAGGTGTTGGAGATCACCCTGCCCCCCGTGCAGCTCAAGTCGGTCGGCCTCGGCGATGCTGTCTTCCTGATGGAGGGCGATTACGAGCCCAAGGCACACGTGCACGTCCGCATCGAAGTGAATCAAATCGGACCCTGGGACGAATCCCAGAGGGCGGTCTTCCAAGTCTCGGGCACAGTCGTTCGCAAGGGGCGCACCGGCACGGAGACCCATGTGTGGACCGTCGCCGACCTGCTGGCCGAGGGTGTGGGCCCGGAGGCCGTGCTCACGGCCGTCGAGACCGCGCTCGCCCTTTATGCTGAGGACCACGAGCCCGCACAGGTCAGGTTTCACGAGGAGACCGGCCTGCTGATCGCCCGTGGGGACCCCTGGCAGGTCGAGGTCATCGATGACGTGGTGGATGGGGTCCGCGAAGGCCGCCAGAGGCAACGCGAGTCGGATATGCAGAAACGCAAGAGTGAGGCGGACACCGAGACGCAACAGCGTGTGACCGAACTCGAGGAGCAGTTGCACGCCAGAGACCTGGAGACCGAGAGAATGGTGATGCGCCTGCAGGCGATCGAGGAGGAGCGCGACCGCCTCCAGAACCAGCAGAGCGAATTGCTGCAGCAGGTTCGGCAGCAGCAGGACATAATCCGAGCACTGCAAGCTGAGGCCAAGTAGGCACCGGTCGCCCGGCATGTACCCGGCCGCGTCGGCCCCAAACGGCCTGATCGACTGGACTGCTGCGACTGACTCTCGTCCAGTGACCCGCTGCGGTCCGAAGCCGACCCCGCGGACTCCTGCGAAGGCAGGCGGAACCTTGAACGAATCGGTCCGAGCGTTGAGCGCCGCGATCGCCTCGGGAAACACCGAGGCGTTCGCCCGTCTGTTCCGCCACCGCTTCGACGACATGTACGCCGAGGCCCGTAGGGCCACCGGGCGCGACGAGGCCTTCTGCCTGGACGTCGTTCAGGACGCCATGCTCCGCGTCATCCGCCGGATGAAGCCGATAGACTCCGAACAGCATTTGCGCACTTGGCTGCGCGTTGTCGTGCAATCCTGCGCATACGACCGGCTTCGGAAGGAGGCCCGGCGCCGACGCTGGGAGCAGACTTCCGCGGAGGCTCGACGCGACGAGTCAGCGCCGGACGCCCGGAGTGAGCAACTGAAATGGCTGCGCAACGAACTAGCCAACCTCGACGAACCGCACACCCGGCTGCTGGTCCTGCGCTACCGCCTCGGCTGGACGCTCCAGCGGATCGGAGCCGCCGTCGGCCTGTCGCCCAGTGCCGTGGACGGGCGGCTGGGGCGACTCGTCACGACGCTGCGCCGCCGGGCGAAGGAGACCTTCAATGACTGACCAGCCACCCGAAGCGCTCAGCCCCACCGGGCGGGACCGACGCGAAGCCATGCTCGACGAACTCGTCCGGACCATGGAACGCACGCACCGGAACCGCCGCACGCGCCGCCGCGTTCTCGGCACCACCGCCGTCGTCTGCCTGCTGTTGCTGCTGGTTCGACTGGCCCTGCCCGAAGCGTCGACCCCAGGCAGCGAACCTCAGATAACCCGGAACGATGCCACCGTTTCCGACCCCATCGAGCCGCCCCCTGCGCCGCGGCGCCCCGCGGTGGTCACCGTCCTCGTTCAGACCGACCCCTCCGTGCTCGACCGTTTCCGCGCCCAGCCCACCCACCGGGTGGTCCGCATCGATGACTCTCAACTCGTGGCGACACTGGCATCCATCAACCGTCCGGCCGGTCTGATCCGCTTCGGCGACTCCCTCCGCCTGAGCACCGCCGTGACCGACGCCGACCTGGGCCTGAAACGCTGACCCGCGCCGTGCCTCGCCCGAGCCCGTAGGGACCGTCAAATGTCCAGGATGATCGTTGTTTCGAGACGCCCGGGGCGTGACTCGATGGCCAGGTTGTGACGCGTGACGGCCTTGATGCCCGCGTCGAACTGCGACCGTTTCATGTCGATCGGCTGAAGCCGCCCGACGGCCCGCACCCGGGACTCGTCCAGCTCGGCGAACGCCAAGTCGGTGACCTGAACGCCGCGCGCGTCGAACAGGAACAGCAGTTCCGAGAGGAAATCGCCCAGAAGATCGGCCCGGTCGGGAGCGCTCAGGCTAATCTCCACCCGCTCATCGGCGGACGAATCGGCCGGCCGAAGCTCTCCCATCGCCGCGTAGAAGCCCCGTGCAGCCGAGGCAAACAACGCTTCCGGCGTGTCCCCCCAGGCGTAGAGCGCAACGTCCGCCGGGTGTTCCCGAAGCTCGAAACCCGATCTCGCAGCGGACATCACTCAGGATAACGAGTTCAATGCGGCGCGTTCGCCATGACGCCTCGAGGATGGAGCGCTTGCAAGTCGCAGCCCGGCGCTCCTCACGCCCCGCTCGCTACTCCGTCAAACGCCGGATATCGGCACCCACCGACACCAGCTTCTCGTCGAACCGCTCGTAGCCCCGGTCGATGTGGTACACCCGGTGGACGCGCGTCGTGCCCTTGGCGATCAACCCGGCCAGGATCAAAGCCGCCGACGCCCGCAGGTCCGACGCCATCACCGGCGCCCCGACCAGACGCTTGACGCCCTGCACGATCACCGTGGGGCCTTCCTTACGCAGATGGGCCCCCATCCGACTCAGCTCGGCCACGTGAAGGAAACGGTCCGGGTAGATTTTCTCGGTAATGACGCTGTTCCCGTCCGCCAGGCACAGTAGGGCCATCGTCTGGGCCTGCAGGTCCGTCGGAAAACCAGGGAAGGGCTGCGTGGTCACGTCCACCGGGTCGAGCCGGCGGGCCGACGACACCGTCACCCCCTTCTCCGCGCGCTCGACGTTCACCCCCACCCGGCGCAGACGATCCGCAACAGCCAGCAGGTGCTCCAGCCGGCAGTCGACCAGTTCGAGTTCACCATTGGTGATGGCCGCCGCCACCATGAACGTCCCGGCCTCGATCCGGTCGGCGATCACCGTGTACTCCGTCCCCGTCAGGGAGCTGACCCCGTCGATGGTGATGCGCGGCGTGCCGTGACCGTTGACCTGGGCCCCGCAAGCGTTCAGGAAGTTGGCCAGGTCCACGACCTCGGGTTCGCACGCAGCGCTCTCGATGACGGTCCGCCCCTCCGCGATCGTCGCAGCCATCATCACGTTGGCCGTCCCGGTGACCGTCGAGCCGAACGGCCCCCCCAGGAACATCTCGGCCCCACGCAGCTTCTTGGCCTTGAACAGGATGTCGCCGTTGACCAGGTCGACGTCGGCCCCCAGGTTCTGCATGCCCAGGACGTGCAGGTTCACCGGCCGATCGCCAATAGCACACCCTCCGGGCATCGAAACCTGTGCCCGCTTGCGCTTGGCCAGCAGCGGGCCGGCCACGCAGATGCTCGCCCGCATCTTGCTGACCAGCTCGTACGGGGCGTGGCAGTTCATCTCGTCCTCGACGCGCAGGTGCAGCGCCCCTGCCGCGTCCCGCTCGCCCTTGACCCCCAGCCGGCCCAGCAGCACCAGCAACTGACGGACGTCGTGCAGATCGGGAACGTTGTGCAGGACCGTCTCACCCTCGCACAGGATCGACGCCGCCATGATGGGCAACGCCGCGTTCTTGGACCCCCCGATGCGTACCGATCCCCGCAGCCTGCTTCCGCCGATGATCTCGAAGTGATCCACCTTTCAGACCTCCTTGAAGGGAACCTACGCTCCCGTCGGGCCCCCGGCCGCCGGCCCGCTGCCACTCCGAAGAATGAACTGCATCACACGGTCGTGGGGATCGGCCGCGTCGTGCCAGGTCCCCGCGTGCTCGAACCTCTCCCCATCCTCCATCACCCGCCGAACCGCGTCACCGATCCCGGCGCCGATTTCCACCAGCACCGACCCGCCCGACTTCAGCAAACCCGCGGCCGAGTCGTGCAGGCTGCGGTAGAACGCCAGACCGTCCGGTCCGGCGAACAACGCCGTATGCGGTTCATACTTGCGGACGTTCTCCGCAAGACTCGTCAGGTCACCCTCCGCCACGTACGGCGGATTGGACACGATCACGTCGAAGCCGCCCGCCGGCACGCAGTCCGCCGGCAGATCCAGGCGGTCCGCCTCCACCAGCGTCAGTCGGTCGAGCACTCCATGCGCCTCGGCGTTGCGCCCGGCCACCGCCAGTGCCGCGCTCGACACATCGCTGCCTACCGCCCGAGCCGCCTTCACCTGGGACAGGACCGCGATCGCAATGCACCCGCTGCCGGTGCCCACGTCCAGGAACGTGACCTGCCCGGTCTCCAGCGACCGGCACAGGCCGATCATCCGCTCGACGATCATCTCCGTCTCCGGGCGCGGGATCAGCACGTCCGGCGTGACCTCGAAACTCAGCGAGTAGAACTCCTTCCGCCCGACCAGGTACGCGATGGGCTCGTGATCTGCCGCCCGGCGCACCAGCGCTCGCAGCCTGGACCGCTGCTCGTCGTCGGCCACGCGATCGTGCCGGGCGTAGAGGTCGATCTTGGCGCACCCCAACGCGTGCGACAGAAGCAGCTCCGCCGAAAGACGCGGCTCGTCCAGACCGTTCCGGTCGAGGTACTCGGTGGTCCATTTCAGCAGCCGGTCGACCGTCCATTGATCGCTCGCTGCGGCCGGTTCTTGACTCATGCCTGAAGAATATACCCCCGGCCCGGCGTTGGAAACAGGCTGGCCTTCGGCCGGCGGGCGCCCCGCTCCGCAACGCCGTCCTTCCCGTCATCCGGAAACGGGCTGCATGCCGAAGCGAGACCAGTCCAGACGCCCATACGCACGAATCAACAGCCAATACAGAACCGCCGCCGGCACGATGCTCAGCGGCACCGCGTACGGGATGAAGGTCAGCCCGTAGTGAGCACCGCCGGCCAGTCCCGGCAGCAACAGCAGAGGCAACGCCCGCCCGAACCGACCGCCCGATTGCAGCGCCGTCACGTTCTCCGAAAAAGGAAGATTCCGTATCGTAATCCAGGCAACCGCGACCACCACGACGCCGTTGAAGCACAGAGCCAGCGCCACGTCCACCAACACCGCCGGGCCCACCACCGGCACCAGCAGGATCGCGAACAACCCGAACAGCGGCAGCGCGAACCGACACGCCATGGCCTTCAACGCCCCAACCATCAGCGCCCCAGGCCGCTCCAAAGGCAGCGCGTAATAGATCCAGGCCGCCTCGAACTGGCTGCTGTACTGGATCATCATGAACGCCGCCGGCAGCGAGAACGCCGCCAGGTACAGCAGGAACAGATAGCTCTTGCTGGCGCCCAGATTGGCGATGACCGCCGCGGGGCCTTTCTCGCTGGTCACCAGCATGATGATCGGCCACAGAAACAGGAAGGCGAACTGTGGATACACGCGCAGCTTGAACTGCCGGTCGCGCGAAGCCATGTTCCACACCAGGTCGAATCCCACGCGCTGCTCGCGAGATCGAACCAGCCAACCGCCCAGCAGTTCACCCAACCCCGTTTTGCGGCCAGATGCCCCGCCCGCCGGCCCTGCGACGTCCGTGCCCATGCTCATCAGCGACCGCCCGAACCCCGGCGCAAGGTAGCGGACCACAACCACCAGGCCCGCCACGGGAATCAGGACCGCTTCCAGCGTCAGAATCCACAGGGACGGATTGGCGACAGTGCCGCCCGCTCCACCTGCTTGTCCGTAGATCAGCTCGATCGGCGCGGCGAACCAGCACGGTGGATAGAGGTAGGTCCACCACCGCCCGGCCAACTCGAGTTCGCCGAGATCCTGAACGTCGATCAGCCGCGGCAGGAACTGGTAGCCGCCGATCAGCGCCACCATCATCACGATCTGGAAATAGGCGATCAGGTCTTTGAAGCGCTCCCCGTCCGTGAAGTGCAGGGCCACCAGATAGAAGACGTTGACCAGGAACACCACCAGCAGCAGTGAGCAGATCAACGTGCCCAGGCACACCGGCGGGAACAGCGCCCCACAGACCACCGCTCCCACGATCAACGTGACCGCCGAAAACGCCACCGCCAGCAAGCCCAGGTACGTGCCGATGTGGGCCAACCGGGCCATCAGCATCGTTCGCCCGGACACCGGCCTCGGCCCCAGAATGCTCGTGTCCGTCGTATCGATCAGCACGCCGGTGAAATCCGCGATCAGCGACATCCCCACCAGCACGATCGACAGCGAGTGCACGATCGTCAGCGCCGTCAGCGGCGTCGCCGGCCCCACCAGCACCATCGCCACGAACAGGCCCATGAACGCGTAGAAGCCCAGCGAGATGGCGAACGTGTTGCGCGGCGAGGGCCCCCGGGTGCGGAACGCCACCATCTGGCGGCGATTGTCCAGCATCAGCTTGGCCTGCAGGATTGCCCGGAACTGCGGGTAATCCGCACCGGCCAGCCGGAGCACAAACGCCACCCGGTCGAACATCCAGAGGACCGCCCTGACCATTGCGACCCCCTACCCTTCGATCACCCGTACGAAATCGCGGGCCACCTGCTCGTGCCCGCCTTCCGACGTGAGCTGGGTGAAGATCCGCTCCAGAGACGCCGCCTTCACCTGCGACTGCAGCGACTTGAACGTCCCGTCCGCCACAATCCGCCCCTCGTCCACGATGGCGATCCGATCGCACACCCGCTCCACGATGTCCATCATGTGCGAGCAGTAGAAGACCGTACGCCCGGCCGACGCCAGGTTGGCGATCAGTTCCTTGACCACCACGGTGGAGTTCGCGTCCAGGCCGGCCAGCGGCTCGTCCAGGAAGATCACCTGCGGATTGTGAATCAACCCGGCGATGATGAGCACCTTCTGCTTCATCCCCTTGCTGAACGTGGTCATGCGCTTGTCGCGTTCCTCGGCCAGGCCGAAGATGCGCAGCAGCTCGACCGCCTTCTCCTCGAGCTTCCGCGCCGGCAGATTGAACAGACGCCCAATCAGGGAGAGGAACTCCATGGGCGTCAGGGCCTCGTACAGCGCCCCGGCCTCCGGCACGTAGCCGATGCGTCGCTTGACCTCGAGCGGCTCCCGGGCCACGTCGAACCCGCACACCCGGGCCGTCCCACCGAAACCGTCCAGCATCCCCACCAGAATCTTGACCGTCGTCGTCTTGCCCGCCCCGTTCGGACCGATGTAGCCCAAGACATGCCCGGCCGACACCGTCAGGTCCACCCCCTTGAGCACCTTTTTCTCGCCGAAGCTCTTGGTCAGCTTCTCCAGGACGATCACCGGCACCGCCGCCTCATCTGACATGCGCCCCTCCCGCAACGCCTCCGGTCCAAACCACCGATCCGTACCACCGCACGCAGGCCAGCCCCGCCGGTAAGCCGCGATCTCCACCCCGGCCCGCAGACCGCAACCTCCACCCCCGCCGCGCCGCAGCAACGCTCGCCTCCCGGCAAGGTCCTTTGCGCCACACCGGCGCTTCGGACCCCGTAGCGTAGGACGCCTCCGGTCCGCCAGCAAGCAGCGGAAACGGCTCGCCCGCGACGCTCTACCGCGTGCCAACGTTGCCCCTGTTGCGATGAACCGCCTACCGGATAGAATGTTTCATCGTGATGACCGCCGGCCAACGGAGGTCATCGCCGTCCCACGGGGCGTAGCTCAGCCTGGCTAGAGCGCCTGCTTTGGGAGCATAAGTGGCCCCTTTCTGCCAACGTCCCGCCTGTCTCTACCCGCGTTCTTGAGGCCCTGAAGCGGGTTACACACTCCAACCACACTCGCGACAGACACCGCGCCAGACCGGCAACACGGACAAAAGTGACGCCCAGAGTGACGCCGGCGCTTTTCTGCGCTCTCCCGGCAGGCGATCAAATGGGGAATCACCATGCGAATCGAAGATGTGCCAACACGGTATCGGAGGCTGTACCGACGGGCGAGGGCCGGCAAGAGCAGGAAGGCGGCGATCAGGTCCCACTGCCTCATGTGCTGCGGATGGCAGTACGTGGAAGTCCAGAAGTGTACCGCGAGGACGTGTCCGCTGTACCCGTACCGCCTGAGCGCTGTGCCGACCGACGCGGGCGCCCAGAGAATCTCGCCAGATGCCGATTATGCGGCCGTCGTCGGCACAGCAGGGGATGACGGGGGCCGAAGGTAGTCTGGGTCGGCCGGGATCGAGAATGGGGCCTGAACTCCCGCTCACGCCAGTCTGCACTGCGAGTCGATGACGGGGCGGCCGACGTCGTGCCGTCCGGCCGCAACGCCGTTCGTCGGCAGCAGCGACCGCTGGCCGTCCTGACAGCTGTTCACAAGGTCACCAGCCCGCGCAGCGGCGTACAGCACGTCCGCGCTCATGCTGGCGACCCTCAGCACTTCAGGGAAGCTGGGCATCTCAAGCGTGTCGGCAAGGAGGACTACGCGGCGACGCTGCTGATCACGATGTATGCCACCTCGCATTGATATGACTCGGGCGCGGTATCACCTACGGGGATCACCCGCACTGCCATGCGCGCACCCGTCGTGGATACCGAGAAAAGTATGGGGCACTGCCAACGAGGCGTGTGGTCAAATGGGGGTTTTGAGCCCCGATGACCAGAGGCGGCTCCAGGTACTCGTGCTGGAACTGGATGAACTGGGCAGCCCCGTTCGGTGTCGCGACGATCGGCACGATGCCGCACTCCGTGATCGACACGCTGCGCGTACTTTGGCCGATCTCGCCCCGCTGCTGGTCCCACAATCGCCCGATTTCAACGTCAACGGCCTCGCCTCCCTCTGAAAGTTGACTCGGAGTCTCGGGGCCGATCCCGCCTGCGTCGTCTCGGCTTACCGCGATGTTGCCCGGCTGGGTCGCAAGACACGGCTCGGCGAGAAGCAACGGAAGCTCCTATGGTCCATCTTTGAGCAGGTTCGGGACGGGCTCAAGAGTCGACAGCTCGAAACGATGCCGAAGCTGTTCGCTCAAGTGACGGAACACCTTCGGCTGGCCAAGGAAGTGCCGTTCAACCACTCAGTCATCGACGAGGCCCAGGACATCAGCATTCCGCAGCTGAAGTTCCTGGCCGCACTCGGCGGCGACCGCGCCAACGGACTGTTCTTCACCGGCGACCTGGGGCAGCGGATTTTCCAAACGCCGTTCTCCTGGAGGTCCTTGGGAGTCGATGTGGGCGGCCGTCTGCACACGCTGCGGATGAACTACCGCACGTCGCACCAGATCCGGCAGCAGGCCGACCGGCTGTTGCCTCCAGAGTTGTCGGATGTCGACGGCATTGCGGAAACGCGCCGAGGCACCGTCTCTGTCTTCAATGGACCGGAGCCGACGATCATCACTGCTCAATCCGTCGATGAGGAAGCGGATGCAATCGCATCATGGCTTCGGAGACGGTCGGCCGAGGGCGTCCAGCCGCACGAGATTGGTGTGTTCGTCAGATCGCCCGCAGAGGTGAAGCGGGCGCGCCGAGCGGTCGAGTCGGCAGGTCTCGAAGCGGTGGAACTCGATGACGGCTCTGAGGCGTCTCCGGGCAAAGTAGCCCTGAGCACGATGCACCTCGCCAAGGGGTTGGAGTTCCGCGCCGTCGTCGTGGCGGCGTGCGACGACGAGGTCTTGCTGAACCAAGCCCGGATCGATGCGGTGGCCGACGATTCAGATCTTGAAGAGGTCTACAACACGGAGCGCCACCTTCTGTATGTGGCCTGTACGCGTGCCCGCGATTACCTGCTGATCACCGGCGTCGACCCTGTGTCGGAGTTCCTGGACGATCTCCGTGCCCTGTGATGCCACTCAGGACCGTGCCTCGACGATGTCGGACCCGAACTCGGCCATCCCGCTTATCCGCCGCAAGATCGTCGGGACCGACGGCGACGTCGTCTGGCCCGAGACGCAGACGATGGACGACTACAGCCGCGACGAGCTGGTTGACGCGATCCGCTCGGTCATGCGGAAGGGCTGCAACTACGACCGCCAGGAGGTCATCGAGGCCGTCGCCCGCCACCTGGGCTTCAGCCGCGTCCGCGAGACTATCGCCGCCCCGGTCAAGTCGGCCATCAACGCCGCGATCCGACGGGGAGTGCTGGGATACGACGGGAAGCTGATCTGGCGGGAGGCCTGACCGCCGCGGCCAGAAGACGCTCTGACACTGGTGAACCATGAGATGCTGCAAGATTCTGCTGGTTGGTTGTCTCGCACAAGTGGGGACGATCGGATGCGCGTGGCACAGCGTGCAGTTCGCGGGGTCCGTCAAGTGGAAGATACCGGAAACTAGATGGCCTGCCTTCGGAAGACATGGGCGTCAGTGCCGGGTTCGTCAACACTGACCTCTCCGGCCGTAGCGAACCAGTATCGCTCGGCGCACAGCCCAAGGCGGTCTGGTTCACGAAAGACTGAGACTCGGCGCAACGATCCAGTGCCCGCCTCACACGGCGTTTGAGCAGCACAGAGCCGGAGCGGTCCCTGCGCCCGCTTCTGAGGAGAGGGCCAATCGCCGCCGGCGAGGTCAGTCGGCCTGCTTCGCCCGCGGGGCGTTCCTGCCCGGCTGGTCACCATCCGGTTTCTCACCGGTACGAGTTTCCGAAGGTGCTTGCTCGTCTTCCACGAGGAACGCCTCCAGGTCGAGGTGCCCGTCCAACGTGCGCCGGAACGACCGCCACCACATCCGCTCGGGGTCCCAGACCTGCTCGACCTCCTTCGTGGCGGCCTCCTGTCCGGGCACGTACACGCCGACCTTGATCCGTACCGCCCCATCCCCCTCGGCCTGCGAGACCCACCGTCGGAGTTGGGAATAGCCGTTCCCGGACTTACCCAGCCTGAATGTCTCCTCTCCAGGGCTCGTCGCCAGATCGTCGCGCCTGATGACCCAACCCAAAGGGAGGCAATACGCGTCCGTGAGCAGGGCCCTGTGACCATCTACTTTCTTGATAACGTGGTGCGCGATATGTTTTCCCTTGGTCAAATCCAGTCCTACGACGGTCCACTGCTCAGCGTCTATGGTCAACATGTACTCGTCGTCTCTGAGCCTCTCCGGCGCGCCCGCGCCCGGAGTAAACGTGAACTGTACGCACTTCCTGCCCTGGACCTCTCGAAAGCCGGCAACGCCGACGATTACTCGGTATTCATGGCTGACACGAGGTTGATCGTCACCGGCTTTCGCGCCTGGACCCGAGAGATCAACCATCCAACTCCTGTAGTACTGCTTCACTACAAGCACCCAGTGCTGATCCTCGACCCAGGCATCAGCATGTTCGCCCTCTTGTGCTGGCACCGCCCGCACGCAAAACAAAAGGCAGAGCATTGACACACAGCCGGCGGCGTACAGTCTTTTCGCGGTCATCAGGATTCTCCTAGCCCCGGGGGCATTCTTAGTTAGCACTATCATCGGCTCGGACGTTGGCCTCTGTCACCTGACCATTATCGCCGCCCCAGGCTGCATCGACCACGTGAAGTAGATTGCTAGGGGCAAAGCTCGCTTCCAGACCAACGCGGATGAAATCCTTCGCCGCTCCTGTGTCAGCCGTGCCCGACGTTGAATACTCGATGATGTAGACGTACTCGAGCTCACGGTCGGCAGTGTCCGTGGTGGGCGGTGCGTGGTCCCGGTTAGCGAACAGCGAGGTGGTGATCTTGACCACCCGTTCGTTGCCACCGACGGCCTCTTTATAAACGGCCGAGAACTTGTAGACTGCGTGGTTCCAGACCTCTACAACACAAACGCCGCCCGGACAGTCGGCGTCAGTGTAGCACATCCCGCCATCATTGGTGCCGCCCGAACACGTATGCTGACAATCCTCGCAACGGAGGTTGGATTGGAGTGCAACCTGGTCGTCCTTGATCCATTCTTCGAGCAGCCCGTGAAACCTGGGAATGAATGGGTCTGTGACGTCAATTCCGGGGCAGGGTGGCCCGGCAGGAATGCCGTCAATGCCATGTTCAATATCATAAATACCGCTCTTCTCGCCCAGTTCCGACCAAAGGCCTTCCAGTTCCTCCGCGTTGTAGTTCGACCCGGCGGCCGGGACCGGCTGGTTGACCAGGATGGAGGCCATGGCGCCCCCGAGGCAGTGGCCGTGCCAATTGCTGGTGCCCTGGCCGTACTGGGCCTCCCAGTCGCGGGCCGTTGTGCCGTGGCGGGCATCGTACTTGACCAGCGGCTGGTAGGTGCCTTCGTTGTCGAACAGGTTGATCATCGGCTCGAACTGATCGTCGCCGGCCGCGGTCGTTTCGAGGGTGCCGTCCGTTCCGCTACGGACAACGTCGGCATACTCGCCCGTGGGGCTGCCGGGGCCGACCATCTGGAGGTCCGTCGGGGCGGCTGTGGTGTCGGCGGTTCGGTTGCCGCCGTCGTAGACGTAGTCGGCCTTCATGGACCACCAGTAGAAGTTCCAGGGGCGGGTAGCGGCTTCTCCCTCCTGCGTGAAGGTGGCTGACACGGTGTAGCTGGTCGAGCCGGTGACCTTGAAGGTGTACCAGCCATGCTTGTCCGTGCCGGTCTCGGTGTTGTTGGTATAGGGAGTGCCGTCGGGATAGGCCAGGTCCTCGATGAGTCCGCTTGTTGTAGCGACGTCGAGCTTGCCCCCCCATTTAGTGGGCATGTAGACCTTGAAGAATCCGGGGTCCTCGGTCGAAGCTGTCTCGCCGCCTAGGGGGACCTTGTGGGTCTGGCGAAACACCAACTTCAGGGCGTCGTTCCCGACCGAGGTCTGGCCATTGGCGTAGACGTTGAGCGTGATGGCGGGCGTGCCGGTGCTCAGGGCCTCGACATACAGGGCGTTCGGCAATCCGCCGGGGAACTCGGGGCCGTCCCAGCCGTACTTGGTCCCGCTCTGGACCTGCGTACCGGACTTGTCCGGATTCTGCCACACCCGCAGGGCTGAGCCGGGACTCCAGGACAGCGACCATTTGGCCACCGAGGGATTGTCGGGAACACAGGTCGTACTCAACCTGATCTCCTCCAAATCGTCCTCGCCCGTCACGGGATCTTCCTGATGGTCGGACGTCTGGTTGTTGTTGTCGTCGTCATCATTGACCACCACAAACGGCCCGAGGCCGTCCTCCTCGACGATCTCCTCCACCTCGGAGCCTTGAAGGGTCCCATCGGCGTCACTGTCGGCGTCGAGGTCCACCTGGTCGTCGCACGTGGAGCCGTAGCCTTGGTATTGGCCACCGGCGTCGGTGCAGTCGTCCTCCTTGAGCACCTGGCATCCGCAGTCGTCGAAGAGGCAGGCGCCCTTACAGACAGGGTCGGGCTGGTGACAGACCGGGTTGCTCGGGTCGGACGCATAGTTGTAATAGGCGATGGCTACGCCGCCGCCGGTGCAGGACAGGAGATCTGGGTGGCGATACTCCGCCCCGGCAGGCGGGGGCAGGCAATCGCCGTCCGCCTCGCAGGGCAACCCGAATACCGCCAGCGGCCACTGTTCGCCGGGCGGCGGTCCATCGGGACAGCCGACAAGGACCTTGGCCGGGCCGGGCTCCCCTTCCGGCGAAGCTTGTGCGTGCTCACGACGGTTCCTCCAGCCGACCACGCCTCCCCCCTGGAGGGGAATGAAGGAAGGAGGGGACAGTTTGAGGGGGGCACCTGGGAAGTCTGGTCCCGCCTCAAGGTCCCATCAAACCGCCACTATGCCAGAACACCCGACTGCCTCAGTTGCTCTGAAACACTAGATGCTCCCGCTGGTCAGTTGCTCCCTTCCGAACTCGGCCGCAACGGGGCCGCTTCCACGATGGCCCCGAGTGTGTACGTGCGCATCGTCTCGTCCCACAGAGCCTTCTTGGCCTCCACGATTTCCGCCAGCCTGCGTGCTCGGGTCGGTTAGTGGGCCCGGCAACACGTGGGTTTGGCCAGCGATTGCCAGCCGCGACAGATTGCGGGCGATCTCGATGCCCCTGATCTTCTCGGCATCGTGCGAGTGCCGCAGCCAGACCACCGCACTCCAAACCGCACCGGCGCGGATCAGGATTGCAGGATCTCTCAACCGCGAGAGCTCACGTGCTCGTGACGATGAATCAGGCACGTGACGGTCCTCACCAGTCCGGGGGCCCAGCGGGCGGTCTTCTGGTGAGAGAGGGGAAGGGCTGCGGCCGATCCACAGCCCGCCCTCTTCCATGCTAAGGGCAGACGCGCTCTGCGCGCCGTAATCGTTAAGGAGCCCGGTCGATCACCGCCCGCACGCTCCACCTCTTCGTCGCGCTCTCCTCGGAGAGCGCCTTGCGGGCCTCCTCGATCTCGGCCAGACGCTTGACCTCCGCCGGAAACTCGGGCCTCCAGGCGTCGGGGTCAGCCCGAAACGCTTTCTCGTCGAACTTGGGACTGAGACGCACCTTGCGCCAAAGCTCGTCCCTCTCCTCGGTTAGAGCACGGCTCGTTGCACGACTTTCCGCCAGTTCGCGATGATATTCGCGGATTTCCTCCGGCGTGAGAATTGCCTCGTCAACAGTAACGTCGTACCGCTTGATGATCGGTGGTAACCCATCCGGACGGGGACGCTCGGCGACCCGTTTCGGATCGATCATGACAATGTACGGCCAGGTGATATCCAGGCCGTAGCTGTTTGGTTTCTGATTTGTCTCCAGGGCCTCGAGAATAGCCGTCTTGGGCACGCGGAGACGGATCAGCCCCTTTACGTAGTACGATAGCAGCCGCCCGAACTCCCGTTCCTCGCGCGCGCCTTTCAAATAGACTTCCCTTTCGTTCTCGGCGTCACGGTAGCGAAGCCGGACGAGGAGAAGACGGAGCTTTTGCTCAGTCCAGTAGCCGGGCTTCCCCTGGGACTGGGCGTCTGCGAGAATCCGTTCGAGGTCCGGAATCATGGCCTTGTCACCGAAATCGACCAGGGTGTTCAGCGCGGACCAAGCGCCACCCGAACGTGGGTTCTCCTCGTAGAGTTCCTGGAATATTGCCCGGAGCTCCTCGGTTGCGCCTTTGGAGACCAGGCCAGCCACGGACCCGCCGGTGTTCACAGCCACGTCGGCTCTCTGCCTTCGAAGCCGGAGCAGGGTATACTTCTCCATGATCTCCGCTGGAAGTGGATAGGTCCCTATAAGACGGTCGTTCTCCACCGCAAACCGGGCCACCAGCTCCGGATCGGACAAACGCTCGCAGAGCAGCCTGGCCGGCTCGAAGAAGAACTCGGACGCCCGATGGGAGAGTCGCCCGCCGGGCGGTTCGTTCGTCTCTTTGGACGCATTGATCATCCCGGCCACTGCGTCGAGGATGATCCCCACCGTGGCGTCGTCAGCCTTCTGGCACGCCAGCATCATCACCTGCCGGTGGGCGGCCGGCCAGCGGTCCGACCAGACGTCCATCAGGCGCCGGATGCACGCTTCGTCGCCGTCCGCGCATTCAGCCAGCACCACTTCCGAGGCCGCCACCAGTTCGGCCTCGGACAGGCCCCGCTTCTTGAGCACGGCAAAGGCCTCGTCCAGCGACATCTGTGCCGTAGCGACTCCAGGCCCAAGGATGACACAGAGTATAAAGAACACGCATCGTTTCATGGTACAAGCTCCTCTACGGTTGGTTCCAGGTTCCGTTCTGCACCCGCTGCAATGGTTCACCTTGGAAAACGCCCTGATCATCGCGATGGTTCGGGTGTTTCATGTAGTTGTCCAACGCACCCTGCCAGCGTTCGTAGTAGTCCCACAACGGCCCGTCGGCGTCATGGCGGAAGAGGTATCGTCCGACCCCGTGGAACACCGGCCAGAAGTCGTATTGATCGTTCGGCGGAATCCTCCGGTTCGCACCACCGGGCCCGCCGTCTGGCGGGTCCGGCTCGTGCTCAATCGTCTCCTTAACCGAGGCTGAGACCCAGTAATCGCTTACGAGCACAATCGGGTGCCAGGGCCACGCATGGTTTTGCCACAACGTATCACCATTACCGTTCGGATCGACCACGTACACGTCGATGAACAGCTCGTTGGGATCGCCCATCGTGACATTGTCTCGAATCCCCGGCACGAAGAAGATGTTCAGCTTGCTCGGATCGTAATACGGCATGTCTTGGTTGCTAAGGTAGTGGACCCATCCGAAGAATTGGTTGGGGTCAGGCGTATAGTAACCCTCCCAGAGGTGTTCTTCATTCTCGCCGGCGAAGTTGCCGCAGAATGTGTTGACCGCACCCGACGGGGCGCCCGTCCAACTGATCGTGACCTTCTGGCCGAACATCAGCTCGCAGTTGTCTATCCACTGGTTGACCAGGTTACGGATCTGCCCGTCGCTATAGATGTACCCCACTTTCTCGCTCTGCGGCCGACTACCGTCACCGGAATCGCGGACCACCGTCACGTTGATGGGGAGAACCGGCGCCGCCGCCGGCGGAGGTGTTGCAGGCTTGCTGCATCCAAACGGGAACACCACCCCCACAAACAACAACGCTGCTATTATAAATCTCGCGTTCATGGTGTCACCCCCTCTCCAACGACGATGACAGAACCGCCGTCCACCGTCTCAAAGGGGACCACCTGCGTGAACTGCGCAGGGTCCACGTCCACGTTCAAGGGGAACAGCGGCGTGTACAAGTCGCTGACGTAAAGCAGATAGTCTGGGTCTGTATCGTCGGGGAGGCGAGTCAGCGTCAGGGCAAAGCTATCCTGCACGACCGTCAGCGTGAGATCCAACGTCATGACCTGTGCGATTCTCTCGCTGGGCCCGGTAAGCGTCTCTGGGGTCTTCTCGACTGCAACGACGACAACGTAGTGATAGGCCACACTCGCGACCATGGTCTCCTCGCTGGGGACGGGGCCTGGACACACGTTGAGTGTGTCGACCGGGCTCCCGACAGAGGGCACCATGTCTCCGTCATAGGCAACCGTGTAGATGTTCGGCG
>DATKXO010000063.1:0-2507 GCA_035528995.1 Phycisphaerae bacterium
AGCGGTCGGATCCGGTGGCATTTCGTCGTCCGTTGCGGTCGGGGCGGACCCGTCCAGGTCGCCGTGGGGCAGACCGTCGGAGACACCATCGGAGGCCGGGGGCTCGACGGCGGCCGGTCCGGTTGGGTTCGGGTCGGCCGAAACGGCCTCGCTGTCACCGACTGCCACCGGGGCGTCGTCGCGATCGGGCTGGTCGCCCGGTGCGGTTTCAGCCGCGTCTTCGGGGGTTGGGCCGGCATCCTCAGCCATAGGTCAAATCCAATCCGTTGGACTCATTATCGGCGTCGCGTCAATGCCCGGCCCAATCAAAGGCCGCCACGCGTCTGGAGGAGCTGGGGGACCAGCAATTCCAATACTAGGGAGTCGTTGCCGAAAACTTTGTCGAGTTCGAATTTAATCTGGCGCCGCAGAGTCTCCAAACCGGGCTCGTTGAGGTGCTTGGGATCGGCCCCGCGAATGACGGTGTTGATCCGGTCGGAGATGGTGCCGGCCCGGTCTTTGACGATGCTCTCGATCTCGCCCCTGTTGCCTGGATGGACCAGAGCGGAGACCTGCAGGTGGTAGACTTGCAGCCGGCCCGACAGGCTGTTGAACGCGTCGAGCTCGGCGATGAGCACCTCGGCCACGTCGCCGGGCGACATCTCGCCGGAAGGTGTGAAGGCGCCGGCGGCATTGGTGGCGGCGCTGGCTCCACCGGGACTACCGCCGAACAACGTCATGGCTCCGAAAATCAAGGCGCCTTCGGCCAGCATCAGACCGCCGATCACCAGGATGGCCAGCATCTTCTTGGACTTGGCGGGTTTGGCTTCGGCAACTTCGGCATCAGTCATCGGGAGGTACCTCCTCTTCGTTGGTGGTGGTTTTCCCGGCGAAATCCTGAAGCAGGGCTTCAGTGACGATGATCTCGACGCGGCGATTGACCGCCCGGCGCTGTTCGGTATAGGCCTGGCGGACGATGGGCTCGCGATCACCGTTGGCTTCGATGCAAACTCGGGCGGGGCGCACGCCGTGGTCGGTCAGGATATCAGCGACGGCGCGGGCACGGGCGTAGGAGAGATCCATCGGGTCCGCATACAGCGAATCTTCGGGCAGCGGTTCCTTGGTGGCGTGACCGCGGACGATGATCTTGTTGTTCTTGCCCCGGAGCGTATCGGCGACCTTGGCGATGCGGCGCTCGGCCGTCTCCTTGGGCACGGCGCTGAACCGGTCAAAAGCGACCCGTCCGCCGACCACGATCTGGATGCCCTCTCGAACGTCGGTGACCTTCTCGACGCGTCCGTCGATGCCCTCCTGGTCGGCGTCTCCTTCCCTATCGATGTAGCGGGGCACGATGATTTGCTCCAACTGGCGGAGCAGGCTGTTGAGCGGGGTCTGGTCGCCCGGGGCAGAATGGAGCGAGCTGTCGTAGCCGAAGGCCTGTCGAATGGAGTCGACGACCTGGCGGAACTTGTCCTCCTGTTTGATCTCGCTCATGGCGACGATGATGACGAAGAAGCACAGCAGCAGGGTCATCATGTCGCCATAGGTGACCATCCAGGCCGGGGCTCCCTCACCGCCGCCGCCGCTTTGTTGACGCCTGATCGCCATAGTTCGCCGCAATCCACCGCAGCGAATACCGCTGCGTGCGTGCCGACCCAGGTTCGGCCCGGGAAGACGCGCCAGCCCTCTGATGAGCCCGCCCCACCGGACGGGGCCCTAGGCCGCTTTCCGTTCGTCCTGGCTGACCCGCAGTCGATGCGGCAGGAAGCTCTTGAGCTTCTGCTCGACGACTCGGGGGTTGTCGCCCGACTGGATGGCCATGACCCCCCGGATCACGATCTCCTTGAGGAGCATCTCGTCGCGGCTGCGGGTGCCCAGCTTGTCCGCCAGAGGCAGGGCCACCAGGTTGGCCAGCAGTGATCCGTAGAGCGTGGTCAACAGGGCGACGGCCATTCCCGGGCCGATCGCCGAGGGGTCGTCCATGTTCTTGAGCATGACCACCAGTCCGACCAGCGTGCCGATCATGCCAAAGGCCGGGGCGTACTTGCCCACGTTCTCAAACAAGGCCCGGCCCGCCTCATGGCGGGTGGCGACCGAGTCCAGCTCGCTCTGCATGATCTGCTCGATGAGCTCCGGATCGGTGCCGTCCACGGCCATGCGGATGCCGCTGACGATGAACGGGTCGTCGTTCTCGTTGGCCACGTTCTCGAGCGACAGGATTCCGTCACGGCGGGCGATTTCGGCGTAACTGACCAGGTCCTTGATCAGAGCGGTGGCGTTGTGGGGCTTGGTGAAGAAGGCGTTCCTGATCACCCGGAACACACCGAGCAGGTTGCCGAGGGGAAAGCTGATCATGGCGGCCGCCACCGACCCGCCCAGAACGATCGCCACCGAGCCTCCGTCCACGAAGGTGCCCAGGTCGCTCTTGGACATGACGGCCCAGCTGAGCAGCCCCACGCCCAGGATCAGCCCGATAAGTGTGGAGATGTCCATGAACTACCGTTACCACCTCTGGCGGAGCACTCTCG
>DATKXO010000064.1:0-10166 GCA_035528995.1 Phycisphaerae bacterium
GGCCTGGGCCTGGCCCTCGCCTCCCGCTGGGCCAGACTCCTCGGCGGCAAGCTCGAACTGGTCAACGACCCCCCGCCCGCCCCCCACCGAACCGGCGCCTGTTTCCGCCTCTCGCTGTCACCGCTCGCCGAACCGCCTAACTGACCGGGCGCCCAGCGCCTCCGTCACCCGAAGCACCGTGAGAACCGCGTTATCAGCCTCATCCGGCGGGGCTGACGCGCCCCGACCAGCCGGCGGGTCATCGTGAGCACGCCGCCGCCCCCTACCCCTTCCCAAACGCCAACGAACGGGCGGGACAGGTTCGTTTCCGCCGCCGGATCGACCGATAAAAGGGGCGGGGTCACTGAGTCTCACCTGGGCGAACGGGAGAAGGTGTGTAGACAGGGACGCTGTGGAGACCGCGGCCGGACCGCCGCGAACGTAGTCTCACGTCCCCCGTCCAGCCCCCTCAGGTGTCAGGCTATGGAATCCATGAACCCAACGCCCGTCGAGACCATCCGCCCCGCGCAAACTCCGTCCTTCATCCCGGTCTGCGAACCCGTCCTGGACGGGCGCGAGCGGGAGTACGTCCTCGACTGCCTCGACACCAACTGGGTCTCCTCGCTGGGGCAGTACATCACCCGCTTCGAGGAGACCTTCAGCGCGTTCTGCGACGCCCGGCACGGCGTGGCCTGCTCCAGCGGGACGGCCGCTCTGCACCTGGCACTCGAAGCACTGGACGTCGGACCGGGCGACGAGGTCATCATCCCGGCCTTCACCCTCATCGTCAGCGCCAACACGGTGTGCATGACCGGCGCGACGCCCGTACTGGCCGACGTCGATCCGCTGACCTGGTGCATCGACCCGGCCGCGATCGAGCGGAAGATCACACCGCGCACCCGAGCCATCGTCGTGGTGCACATGTACGGTCACCCGGTCGACATGAACGCCGTCATGCGGATCGCCCGAAAGCACGACCTGCGTGTCATCGAGGACGGAGCCCAGGCCCACGGAGCGCTCTGCCGCGGCCGCAAGGTCGGCTCGATCGGCGACGTCGGAGCGTTCAGCTTCTACGGCAACAAGATCATCACCACGGGCGAGGGCGGCATAGTGGTGACCGACGACGACCGGATCGCCGAGCGGGCCCGGTTGCTACGGAACCAGGCCTTCACCAGCGAGCGCTTCGTGCACCACGCCGTGGGCTACAACTACCGCATGACCAACGTCCAGGCGGCCATCGGTTTGGCCCAGTGCGAGCGCCTCGAAGCCAAGATCGCCCGCAAGATCGACATCGCCCGCATCTACAGCGAATTGCTTTCCGATGAGGCCGCCGCTGGCCGGCTCACCCTGCCCCGCCAGGAACCGTGGGCCCGCAACGTCTACTGGATGTACGGCCTGCTGGTCGGCGAGGCGTTCGGACGGTCCCGCGACGAGCTGCGAACCATGCTGGCCGACCGCGGCGTCGATACCCGCAGCTTCTTCCACCCGCTGAACCGTCAGCCCGTCTATCAGGGCGACCATCCACGCTGGCCCGACCTTCGCGGGACCTACCCCGTCTCCGAGGACCTGGGCGAGCGCGGGCTCTACCTGCCCAGCGGCCTATCGATTACGCCCGACGTCCAACGGGAAGTCGTGGCCCGCCTGCTCGACTGCAGGCCTTAGGGGTGAGAATCACGCGATGACCACCGCAACCGAGTCGCCACCGCTCGCACCCGCCGACGACGCCGACGCGTCTTCGGCCGGACAGGCGGAATCCCCGACGCCCGACACTCGGCGCCCGCAGTTGGTCTCGATCATCCTGGCCACCTACAACGAGCGGGAGAACATCTGCCACACCATCATCGAGATCTTCAAGCACGTTTGCCCGCAGATCAGCGACGGCGTCGAGATCATCGTCGTGGACGACGACTCCCCGGACGAGACCTGGAAACTGGTCAGCCAACTGGAGGACCCCCGGGTCAAGCTGATCCGTCGCGTCTCGACCCGCGGCCTGGCCTCGGCCTTCAACCGCGGCATCATCGAGTCGCGCGGCGACGTGGTCGGCTGGATGGACGCCGACATGTGCATGCCGCCCCATCTGCTGCCCGACATGATCGCGAAACTGCGGGACCACGACGTGGTCGTGGGCTCGCGCTACGCCGCCGGGGCCAGCGACAACCGTCACTGGCTGCGCGTCCTGGCCAGTCGGTGCATCAACCGGTTCGCCGGCCTGGTGCTCGGCTTCGGCATCAAGGACTACGACAGCGGGTTCGTGGTCCTGCGCCGGACCGTCTTCGACCGGGTGTCGCTGATCCCCACCGGCTACGGGGCCTACTTCATGGAGTTCCTCTACACCTGCCGCCGCAAGGGCCTGACCGTCCACGAGGTGCCCTACGCCTTCACCGACCGCACCAAGGGCGTGTCCAAGTCCGCCCCCAGCCTGTGGCGCTTCTGCTGGACCGGCGCCGGCTACGTCCTGCGGGTCCTGGTGGCTCGCCTCAGGAGGATCGACTGATGAGCGCCGATGCAACGCCGACACCGGCCACCTTCAGCCGCCGGGACGAGCGCGGGACCTTCATCGAGATCATCAACCGCGGACCGTGGGAAACGGTCATCACCGGCGAGATGAGCAGTGGCGCTATCATCGGGAACCACTATCACAAGATCACGGAGCTGTTCTTCTTCCTGACCGGCGGGCACTGCCGCGTGGATATCGAGTGCATTCGGACCGGACGGCGGCGACACGTGCCCCTCAGCGCCGGCCGGGGCGTGCACTTGCATACGTTCGAGGCCCACGCGATCCGGTTCTCGGCGCCCTCGACCTTCATCCTGCTCAAGTCGCACGCCTTCGACCCGGAGCAACCCGACACCTACGACCACCCCGTCCGCACGGTCGAGACGCAACCGGCGGCGGCAACCTGATCCTCCGGCCGCGCCGCCGGCGACGGCCGTCAGTGGAGAAGTTCGACGTGGAACCGGCCGAATACGACATCCTGCACGACTACGAAACCCGGTACTGGTGGTACCGGGCCCAGCGCGCGGTCCTGCTGGATGCGGTGCGCGGTCTGAACCTGCCACCCGGCACGCGGCTGCTCGACGTCGGCTGCGGAACGGGGCGCGCCGCCGAGATGCTCGCCGGCGCAATGGACATCCGCGGCTTCGGCATCGACTTCTCGCCGCACGCCGCACGCTGGTGGACGCGAAACGGGGCCTTGCGCCAGTGCCTCGGGTCGGCCAACGAGATCCCCTGTGCCACGACCTCCTTCGACGCCGTCATCACCGTGGACGTCGTCTACAGCTACGAGGTGGACCCACCCCGGGCGGTGGCCGAGATGGCTCGCGTGCTCAAGCCCGGCGGCCGGCTCGTCATCATCGTGCCCGCCTACCGCTGGATGCGATCCTCCCACGACCAGGCCGTGCACGGCGTGCACCGCTTCACCCGCCCGCGCCTGCGGCGATTGCTCGAATCGACCGGGCTCATCGTGACTCGGCTGACCCATTTTTCGACGGCCCTCTTCCCGCTCATCGCCGCCGTGCGGCTGCTCCGAAAGGTGCACGGCGTCAACGGCCACACCGACCCGACACGCTCCGACCTGCGTCCGATGCCGCGTTGGCTCGACCGCTCCCTCCTGGCCGTCGCCATGACCGAGCGCCGGGTCGTGCGGCACGTCAATCTGCCGTTCGGATCGTCCGTATTGGGGGTCGCCCGCAAACCCATTTGAAGCCGACGAGGTACGCGCAAGCATGGTACAAACGCTGCTGATCACACTGCTGATCTTCCCCATCTACCTCCTGCTGCGCCACCCCTACCGCAAGCTGCCGCTGCACATCGACACCGGTTTCTACGTCTCGAACCAGTTCGTCGCCGGCGATCGCCTGTCCTACAGCGCCGGCTGGAACGCCCGGTTCGCCGGCGGCAGCAAGGTCGTGCCCGAACTCTTCTACAGCCTGGTCTACCTGGCCTACGGCGGCAAGGACTACGCGTCGTACTCCCGCCTGTACTTCGGCGCCTACAACTATCTGACCGCCATCGCCATCGGCCTGCTGGCCTGGCTGCTGTCGGGCGGCGACGTCCTTTACTACTACACCGGGCTGGTCGTCTATGCCCTTATCTCCAGCGAGCCGCATTGGGGCGGCTACTTCGAGAGCGGAGAACAGTTCGAGGTCCTGCCGCAGGTCCTGGCCGTCGTCTGTCTGTGGATCGGCCTGACCGGGGGGTCGCCCTGGTGGTGTGCCCTGGCGGCCTTCATCTGGGCGGCACAGTCGTTCGCCATCAAGCTGACCTCGGCCCTCGGCTTCGTCGTGTTGTTCGGCGCAGCGGTCTGGACGCACCACTGGACGTTCTATTCCGTGCTGGGCGGCGGCCTGACGGCCACACTGGCCTACCTGCTGTGGCTCGCCGCCATCGGAAGGAACTTCACCCGGCTGTTCGCCTCGATGTGGGGCTTGCAGGCCTCGCAAAGCGGCCATTTCGATGCCTGGGCCTGGGCCCACCGATTGCACGAGAAATCGCGCCGCCTGGCGGACACGATGCTGCGCCAGCCGATCGTGCCGCTGCTGGCGGTGTGTGGCCTGCTGCTGACGGACACACCGCCCGCTATCCTGTGGTGGTACCTCGCAGCGGTGGCCGTTGTCTACCTGTGCCAGGGTGCTGACATCCGCTACTACCAGGTCCCGTTCTGGCCGGTCCTGGCCCTCCTCGGCGCCGGCGGAGCCGCCACCCTGCTGCGCGGTTCGACGACCGATCGGATGGCCCTGGCCGCCCTCCTGGGTGCGTGGCTGCTGTACAACGTCGTACGAGCATGGCGGATGAACGTCCGAACGCTGAACATCTGGTCCTGGTCCGGGGCGCTGCCGCCCGAAACGTGCGACCGCAATCTGGCCCTGGAGGCTTGCGCCCCTGACGTCCGAGCGGCGATCCAGGAGCGCTCGCTGCTCGTCTACGGGCCGTACAATCAAACCTACGTGCTCACCGGCGCGAGCTACCCGACTTCCATCGTCTGCGCCGCGCACTGGCTGGACGACATGGCGCCCGGCTGGCAGCGCCAACTCAGCCAGCGCCTCGTCTCTCTCCCGCCCGAAGCCGTCCTGGACACCGAGCGGTGTTTCGACGCCGAGGCCGTCCGGACCGAACTGGGAGTGGACTACGAGTTGCGCCAGGTGTTCGACGGCGACTTCCGTCTGTACCACCTGTGCTCGCCGGCGGGACAGAGTGCCAAGCTCGGGCAATGCCGCAGTTCCGCACCGCAGACACGGAACCGTCTCGCCCTCGAGGAACTCCGCATGACCCTGCGGACCGCGGCCGCCGGCAACATGCGGGCCGTGAACTGGGGACTGCTGGCAACCGAAGAATGGACCACACCCGCTCGCCACATCGCCCGGCGGGTAGGCATCCCGCTGGTCTTTTGCACCGCCGATCTGCAGACCGCCCTGAACCGGCTCCCCGAGGTGGATGTGCTGGCCGTTCTCGACCCGCTCGACCCCAAGTCGATGGATCGTCTGACCGAAGCGGCCGGCCGGCGGCTCATCTATTGGCCGGGCCGGTTTGACGCCGAGCCTCGCGACGCGACCGACGATGCCGCCCGTCTCGCAAAGCTGCTGGACGACCTCCACGCCGCCGGGCGCCGCCGGATCGGCGTCTACGGCGCCGGACGAAAGACCGTCAGCCTGATCGACACGATTGTTGCTTCACCGGTCGAGATCGCGGCCGTCTTCGACGACGACACCCGCCGCCAGGGAAACGATCTGGCCGGTTGGCCCATCCGTCCGCTGTCGGACGCGCCCTTGCTCGGCGTCGAGGCCATCGTAGTCTGCTCCGACCGCTTCGAGGCCCCCATGCTGCGACGCTGCCGGCGCTACGAACGCCAGGGCATCACCGTCATCGGCCTGCACCGCCCGGGGTTGACGCCCCCCGCACTGCGAGAAGACGCCCACGGACTCACAGCCCCCGCCGGCTGCTCCCCATAACGACCGGTGCAGCGCGTACGCCAGCCGACGACGCCCCGGCTTGGGGTATGCGGCGGCTGCTCCCGCAGTGCTATCTCTGGTGACCAATCCAGCCCCGCCGCTGAACCGAGCAGACTCTCTGGCTACCTGACGCTCCGCGCCCACCGACGCCGATCGAGTTGTCGCTTTGATCGCCAAGGTTATCGGCTCACCAGACGCGCCGGCGCCCCGCGCCCCGGATTACGCTGAGGCCGCTCACAGCAAAGACCTCACCGGGCTATCGGACCGGCACGACACCCGGCAGAAAAGCCAGAGTACAAATGCAATGCGACGCCATCGCGTGCCGATGTACCTGTCGAGGTCGGAACAGGTAACCGATGAGCACAAGCATCATCCGCCGGGTCGGCTTTTCCCTGGTCGAGCTGGTGATCGTCGTCACCATCATCAGCATCGTGGCCGCCATCGCCGTGCCCCGGATCAGCCGCGGTGTCACCGGGGCGACCGAGGCCAGCCTGACCGGGAGCCTCTCGACGATGCGACGGGCCATCGAGATGTATTCCGCCGAGCATGAAGGACTACTGCCGCTGAATAAGGAGGACTTCGTCGCGCAGATGACCATGTACACGGACCTCAGCGGGGCCGTGAACGCCACCAAGACCGCCGACTTCCGCTTCGGTCCGTATCTCAAGGCCATTCCGCCCCTTCCCCTTGGCGAATACGCGGGTGACGCCAGGGTGATCGACGGATCGAGCCCCGGTGCCAAGAAGGACGGCGGGTGGTGGTACGACGAGGACACCGGCGACATCCGCGCCAACCTCAAGAACGACCAGGTCGACGAAACCGGGACGCCCTACAATCAGTACTGAGTCGCCGAGTCGCTGGACCGAGAATCCCCACTCGGTCCCCCACCGCCGGACCCGCTGCGCCGCCCGTTGACGCCCCGCCTCGCCCCGGTGAACAATCCCCGAAACCCGTGAACCCCATCGATCCAACTGCGTCAAAGGAAATGACATGACCCGTATCCGCATCAACATCGGCGAGGTGACCGTTGTGGCCGCGTTGAACGAGTCGAACACCGCCCGTCTGGTTCACGAAGCCCTGCCTTTCGACGGCTCGGCCCAGCGCTGGGGCGACGAGGTCTACTTCGAGATTCCCGTCAAGACCGGCCAGGAAGACCCCCAGCCCGAAGTGCCCGGCGGCACCGTGGCCTACTGGCCGCCCGGCAGCGCCCTGTGCCTGTTCTTCGGCCAGAAGCCTTACAGCCCGGTCAACGTGATCGGCACCATCGAGGGTGATCCCAACGTGCTGGCGGCCGTGGCCGACGGTCAGCCCGCACGAGTCGAAGAGGCCTGACCACCACTGCGAAGGAGACGGCTCGCCCACGGACGACCCGCGCTCCGACGAAGCCCTGGTGGCGGCCCAGACAATCACCGAAGGAGAGACCTAATGACCGCTAACAGGAAGATCTGGATCGCGGGCGCCGTGTCCGCCACCGTGCTGCTCGCCGCCGGCGCCGTGCTGGTGTTGAGTTCACCCGCCCCGGACGAATCGACGCCGCACGCCAATGTCCCCGCGCCGTCCAACTCGACCGCGCCGGAAACGCCCGACGCCGACCGCAACCCGAAGCCGACACCCGCCCCCAGAGTCAGAGACCGCGAACCGCCGCCAAGCCCCAGGGGTAGCAACGTCCGGCAGCCCGACCCCCGCACTCAGAACAACGACGATCGCCCAACCCCGAAACGCGGCGACAAACCCAACGACAAGAAACACCCCCCGAAGCCCAGGCGCTCCGAAACCCCACCGGGCAGGATTCTGTAGAACAGCCAACGCCCCGCTCCTGGCACGAGGATCCAGCCCCGAAGGGGCAACAGTGAGTAGCCCCGGGCGGCGAGCCCGGGGAACACACCGCCAACACGATGACCCAGCCCCGGAGGGGCAACAGTAAGTAGCCCCGGGCGCGAGCCCGGGGTACGCACCGCCCACCCTCCACCCAAGCCCCATCGGGGCGGCAGGACTTCCCACGCCCGGTTCACCTTCACGTGACTCGGGTCGGAACTGTGCGACCGGCCTTTGCATCTGTAACATGCGCCCGCCGCGTCGAAACCCACCTTCCCGCTGACCCGCGCCTGGAACTGGGCCCCTTCCCCCGGTTGCCGGGGCGCGACGGCAGTGGGTACCATGCCTTCACAAGCGAGCACCGTGTGCCGAGTCGGATTCGTCACACCTCACGGCCAAGGGTGCTCGCGAGCATTTCGACAAAGGAGCTTGCCATGACCCGCCGTGCTGTTCTCCACGTCGTGTTGGCACTGAGTGCCGTGGCCGGGTGCAGCGCCGCCAGACCGGTTCCCGCCCTGAGCCATATCTCTGCGATATCATTCGACCGGCCAACGCTGCGCGGCTCCCTCTTTCCGGCCGACCAGGCCGTCCTCAGCAACGAGGCCATCGACCGGATTCTGTCGGCGAAGATCGAGCTGCCGCGCGAGGCCCGCTTGACCGTGCTGCACTTTGGGAGCCGCTGGCGCACGCCCCAATGGTGGTCCGAGCCCCTGGCCCAACTGCATGAGAGCATCGACGGCGGACTGCTTGATACGCTCCGTGCCTCGCAGCGCATTTCCGACGCGTCGTTCCTGCCCTCGCTGATGACACCCGAGCGGCAGACCGTTTCCTACCTACGGGAGGCCGCCGCCCGCTTTCAGGCCGACCTGCTGCTGGTCTACTACACGACCAGCCAGTCGCACCAGAAAGAGAAACTTCTGGCTCGCAACCAGGTCAAGGCCTATTGCACCGCTGAGGCCGTCCTCCTCGACGTGCGCACCGGTATCGTTCCCTTCTCCTCCGTGGTGACCAGGGACGTCCTGGTCACCGAGAGCAAAGACGATTTCCGTTTCTCGGAGACCATTGAGCGCGCCGAGCTGGAGGCAACGAATCAAACCGTGAACCAGATCGCCGAGGAACTGGTTCACTTCCTGAGCACCCTGCCCACCATTGCGTCCGGTGGCATGGGTCAGCCGAGCTGACCCGTGAATCCGTCGCACCACCGCAACCGCTGCATCGCTCACCGGTACACTTACCGGTAGCTGTCCGAAGCACCGCACAACGCCATCCCGGTGCGTGGCTGCACCGGAGCTTCGGTCGGACTCTGCCGCAGGAACCCGCGCTGCGAGGAGCAGACCGTGTGCAACGCAGCATCTCCATCGATCGCGTTGATACTCACATGCGTTCTGTCAACGAGTCTTCCAGCTTGTGCCGCGAGCCGGGACGCCAACGCTGCACCACCCCCGCCCCAACGACAGCGCACCCCGTCGGCATCCGCCACCGACCGCGACGACACGGAGTCTGACACGCCGGTGCCTGTCGTTGTGCACAGTCGCTTCGACCCGGCCCCTCTTACCGATGAGCAGACCGACGACATTCTCGAGCGGGCCGGCAACGTAGCACCAACAGGGATAGGCGTCTGGTTCATCCTCCTCAGAAACAACCGGGAGCGGAACGGGGTGCTGCGATACGCGGTCACCGTGTTCTTCGAGCCCGACAGCACAACCGCCCGTCTGCGGAAGGGGAAGTACGTGCGCGTTGACGGACTCGGTGACGCGCTTCGGGACTGCCTCTGCCGGGCTCTCGCGGCCGAAGGCTCGCCCGACGGGCCGATGCCAAGCCGACAGTGGTGCGAGTCCTGGCCCCCCCGGGCCTCGCCCTTATTCGACTATTGCCAGGTCTCACGTCAGGAGACGCCATTCACAGATGACCGCGCGGTGCCCGACGGATCGCTGCTGCCATTCCCGGCGCCGGACGGTTTCACGGATGAAGAAACCGTGGACGTCGTCGATTTCATCCGAACCGACCCCAAGCTGCCCGACCCCGCACCGCCCGTCTTCTCGCCGAGTGGGCGCTTTGATGGGCGCAGCCCCATCATCGCCATCGAGCGGCAAGGCAGCACCATCGAGGTCCGTTGCGGCGTATGCGAGGGCCTGTTGTCGTGCCGCGGCACGGTCCTGTACCTGGTGCGAGAAAGCGACACCCTCCGTATCGTCACTACCGGCCGATGGGTCTCCTGACTGCTTGCCGGTTCCCGATCCTCGCTTCTCAACCGCCCCCTGCGCACTGACGAAGAGTCCCGTTAGCCCAAGTTAGACACTTGTCGAGGCTGAACGGCCCTGCCGGGCCCGTGAGGGGGGTTTAGGGCCCAAAGTCTTCACTACATTTGCGCAACCTCGTCCAGGTAGCGCAGGCGCTGGGGGATCGTCAATCCCAAGCGATTCAAG
>DATKXO010000065.1:0-3626 GCA_035528995.1 Phycisphaerae bacterium
GGGGAGAAGGCGGCCGCGTTCACCGCGTCGTCATGCCCGGTGATGGTGAGCAGCGTGGAGCCGCTGTTGGCATCAAATACGACCGTTTGGGCCCAGCAGAAGTCCCGGTCTCCGTCGAGGCCCGCGCGAATCGTATACGGCACGCCGGCCTCTACCTCGAAGATTGCCCCGATCCAAAGCGGCGAATCCGTCGAGACTACGACGTTCGGGACCCCGGGCGGCGGAACCCGAACTTCGATCTCCGGTTCGCGGATGCCGATCGAGATAGTGACCTGGTCACTTCCGGTCACGCCCTTGTCGTCGGTTACGGTGAGCTTGGCGTGATAAGTGCCGGCGGACGCATAGGTGTGCGGGACGGCAACCAGGAACTCGCGCGAGCCGTCGCCGAAGTCCCACTGGTACTCGACGATCTCCCCATCGAGGTCAAAAGAGCCTGAGCCGTCGAAGTTGATGATGGCGGGAGCGGATTCGGCGCTGCGTGTGTCCACCGCAATGCGTGCGACGGGCGCCTCGGTGACGGCGATGATGAGGCTGCGAGCGCCCTGCGCGCCCTGCTCGTCGGTCAACGTCAGCGTGACCGTGAAGTCGCCGGTGGACGTAAACGTGTGTGACGGGGAGATGTCCTGACTGGTCTGCCCGTCGCCGAAATCCCAGAAGCGGGCCACGATCAGCCCGTCGTCCGTGCTGGCGTCGGAGCTGAAGCGAACGATCAGCGGGGCGACGCCGCGGACCACGTCGGCCGTAATGACCGGCACGGGGGGCAAGTTGAACAGGATCCCGGCGGCGCCGCCCGTGACGCAGCCGGGAAGGCCGAACTGCACGAGGGCCAACGGGGTCGCCAGGATCGCGAGAACGACCAGTCCGATACAACGTTGACGCAGCATACCAGGCTCCTCAGCCAGACGGTTCAGGGCTCCCGTAAAGTATGGGACCGACAAAAAGTCGTATCAAGGGCTTGTCGGAAGATAGTACAATCAGGGTAGCTGGGTCCACGGGCCGGTTTTGCCGCCCGGCGCGGGCCTGGTCAAGGAGGCACCGATGGTACAGCACGCCCGATTCCTGGGCTGGATGGTCGTATTTGCCACGTGTTTTGGGGGTTGCCCGCTCCTGCTGCAACCCGAGGGTGGCGGTTCCACCCCCGCCGCGGCCACCGGCGGGTCAGGCAATACCGGTTCCGCCGGCGGAACGCAGGACGCCCAGCTCGCCGGGACCGACCTCGCGGCCCAGTTTCCGGACTGTGGTGAGCCGGCCGAGGGGGAGGCCTGGCGGGCGCGCATCCTCGAGCTGGTCAACCAGGAGAGAGTCCAAGCCGGGCTCGCCGCCCTCGCGCACAACGCGGTTCTCGAGGCCCAAGCCACGCAATACGCCTGCGAAATGATCCACTACGAATACTTCAGCCACATCAATCCGTTCACGGGCACGGAACTGGAAGACCGGACCGCCGAGTTCGGGTACGTGTACGTCTGGATCGGCGAGAATCTGGCCGCCGGCCAACCCACTCCGGAGGAAGCCTTCGACGGTTGGATGAACAGCGAGGGCCACCGCGACAACATCCTCCACCCGGGCTTCACCGAGCTGGGCGTGGGCGTTCGCACCGGCGGCGACTACGGCATCTACTGGGTCCAGGAGTTCGGCACGCCCCGGCCTTAGAGCCCCTAACGAAAGCAGGGTGGCACGCGCGTCCCGTCCGTGAGACTCGCGGCCGTTTTGTCTCGCGGTCGGCAGCTTGACGTTATAAGTCGTGTGGCCGGGCGGGATGCAGCGCACACCTTATCGGGCCGTCGGCCCGGTCGTCGCCCGGCCTGTTTCCCATCCCGCCTTTTCTATTGATTCCCGCACTGCAGGCAGCCTAGAGTGTAATGAAGGTGGCGACGGCAATTCCTGGGGACACGCCGACCGCCCACGTGCTGGCGCTGACCGCCGTGGGCACGCCCGAGGAGGCGAAAGAATGCTCTGGGTTTGGACACCCCAACGAATCCGCCTGGCCATCTACTTCGTGGCAGCATACGCCGCCCTGTGCTAGTATCCTGAGTGCCAGGTAGACTGAGCAAGAGGCTTGTGGATCACAGCGCTTTGAGCCGCACGCTTCAGCTTGCGCGGCGCTGCGACGCACGGTGAAGCCCCCGGCTCATCTGCGAGATGCCCTCGACCAATTTCGTGCTCCCGACCCTCAACGGTAGCGAACACGGGACCAGCACATGTCACGCCGACGGTTCGACATCGACCAGTTGCGCCCGTGGGCCGAGGTGCATTTTGACCGCTCGGGCGGTCCGGGCGGCCAGCACGTCAACAAGGTCAGCACACGCGTGACGCTGCTGTTCGACTTTCGGGCCTGCCCGGCCTTGTCAAGCGCCGACGTCCGACGGATTTGCCAACGACTGGCAACGCGCTTGTCGCGCGACGGTCGGCTGCGCGTCGTCTCGCAGGTGGCCAGGACGCAGACGGCTAATCGGCTGCTCGCCGAACAGCGGCTGATCGAGCTGCTGCTGACGGCGACGAGCGTCCCCAAAACGCGCCACCCAACCCGCCCCACCGCCGCTTCCCGCGAACACCGACTGACGGCCAAGCAGTTCCGCTCCGACCTCAAGCGGCTTCGCCAGAAGAAGCCGAGCGCGGAGGATTAGCGCGCGTTGCTTATAGTCACCCTGAGCGCAGCGAAGGGTCTCTCGTCGGATGCGGGGTAGACCCCGTGGTCGGGCACAAGATTCTTCGGTCGCTTCGCTCGCTCAGAATGACAGCACGCCGAGCACGTCGAGGACGTAGGATGTAGGGCAGGTCGAGTCTTCGAGACCTGCCAGCAGGAACTTGCAGCCGAAACTGGCAGGTATCGCTACGCTCCACCTGCGCTACGAGGCTTCTCCTAGGGACAGACGTTTCCCCAATTGGCCAGCAGGAGCCCGAGGTCGGCCTGGTCGGTGTCGCCGTCGAGGTCGGCGTCGCCGGGGCAGTCGCCATCGCTGCAGCCCCAGTCCTCCAGCAACACCAGCACGTCGCGATAATCGACGATCCAGTCCTTGTTGAGATCACCGGGGCACTCGCAGGCGTCCATGACGCCGTTCCCGTCGCCGTCCTCATCCCGCCCGACGGCGAACACGTACGCCGAACCGGAGTTCTGCCCGTTGTCGTCGTCCTCGTGCGCCGCAATCACGGCTATGTTGCCACTAACGGCGAGGCGCCGACCGAACCGGTCACCTTGCGCGCCGTCCTCGCCCAGGAGCTTAGCCACCTGCGACCACGTGCCATCCGCGCGTCGAATGAACGTGTAGGCTGCCCCTGTCCCTTGCCCCTGCTCGTCGTCGCCGGGTGCCCCACTACAACCACCTCTCCGCTCAGGCCGACCGAGCTGCCGAACGACTGGCCGAGGTCAGCGTCCTCGGCCATGACCTTGGCCGTTTCCGTCCAGGCCCCGTCGGCGGCGCGTTCGAACACGTAAGCCGCCCCGACATACCAGTCGCCTAGCCAAGCGTTCGGGGCTCCCACAACGACGACATTGGCGCTCACGGCGACCGAAGCGCCGAAGGACTCCAACGGGGCACCGTCGGAAGCCAGGAGCTTGGCCACTTGGGCCCAACTGGCGCTCTGGTCACGCTCGAAGACGTAGGCCGACCCGGACCAGTCGCCTAGGT
>DATKXO010000066.1:0-2346 GCA_035528995.1 Phycisphaerae bacterium
ACGAGGGTCGCGTTTCGCTGGAAAACGACGTCAATATCCAGATTTCCCCCGTTGTGACCAGCGTCTGGCTGGAGGGAGATTACGGTGTGACCAACCCCAATCACCTGGGGGTCACATTTGAAGAAACCTGGCCCGATGCGGACATCTTGGACCCCGCCACGGGTGCCGTCGTTCAACGGGGTTTCTTGGACCGAATCGTCGCGGCGGTGGAGGCGGCTATTCCGGAGATCGATGCCGGCTACGCCCAGCGCTACGATTGGCTTCCTCCTCTACCGGATCCCAACGCGCAATGGGTGCCGGTCGGGCCCCACCGACTGACCTTCTACCATGCCGTCGATTCCGCCTTCGCGCCCAACGCCGCCTCGTTGGCCGTCAACCCCGCCGGCGACAACAACGACATCTTGATCATGGCCGGCACGACGGGGCCGAACCTCAACGGGGTGAACGTAATCTTCATCAACACCTCCGGCCTGGGTGACAACGCCAACGTGACCTTCACTCCCGGCCCCGGGCTCCCACCCGTCGGCGGCACCCTGACCATCGAGGTCGATCCGGCCGCCACCACGGCCGCCACCGTGATCGCTGCAATCAATGGCGGAGGAACGTTCGGCGCCACGCTCGATTCGACCAACGATCCGACCAACAACGGTCTCGGCTTCATGCTCATCGCGGGCAACGTGGGTTCGACCTTCGGCGGGATCAACGGCGTGCCCTCCTTCACCCACTGGCAGGGCGCTTACGAGCCGCTCAGCGCCCACGGCATCGCCTTGACCTCCGACGCCGACATTCCGTTCGCTGCGGATGATCGGTGGCAGTTGATCGCCGACAAGATCGCCGACACGATCAACAATGCCGCGATCAACCTGCCCGATTTCGATGCCTTCGCCACTGTCGCCGGCAATCTCATCACGCTGGACTTCGTCACCAGCGCCACGGCCGACTGGCCTTTGCAGACTGCCGGGGAAGGGCCCGGCGGGTCGATCACCGGGATGGCCTGGGTGGGAGGGAGGCTCTACGCGGTCAGCGATGGGGGCGGACTCTACGAGGTCGTCAATCCCTGGTCACCCGGCCTGAGTCCCTATCCGAATCTTCCCCCGCCCCCGCCGCCGGTCGATCCCCCGGACCGCCTCCAAGCGGCGGGTGGGGGGGCCCGGCTCCGCTACATCCAGTCCTCGGAAGACATCCTGACGGGGATCCGTTTCTCCGGCCTCACCACCGGGCCGCCCACCGTGGAAGGCGGCCGATACGCCAACACGCTCTTCGCCACCGACACCAGCGGCACCCTCTACGCCTTCGACGTCAACGGTGCCCCGCAGCCGATCTTCCTCGACGGGGCCACCAGCGTCGACCTGGGGGCGGGGGGGGTCACCGGGGTGGCCTTCAGCACCCTCGACTCCAACCTCTGGCACGTCACCATCAATCGCGAGAACGATCCCGGTCACGGGGTGAACACCACCTTCACCCACAGCCGGACGAACGTCAACGGCTATGGCATCGGCGGGGGACGAAGCTTCTATTTCGGTCGGGAAGGCGCCTGGAATTACGATGCCCCGGGCGGTGCCCACGGAACGCTGACCAGCGAAACCTTTAGCCTGGTCGGGTATGACCCGCAGGACCAGCCCACGCTGTACTTCGATTACTTCCTGGATAGCGAGAATACCGCGTATTTCGACTCCGCCCGGGTCTACGCCTCGACCGACGGGGCCAACTGGGACCTGTTGGCCAGCAACACCGACCGCGACGATCCGTTCGTGCGGGGGTCGCTGGATCTGATCGACGGCGGCGGGTGGCGGCAGGCGCGGATCGGCCTGGCCGGTTACGCCGGGTTGGAGGATATCCGCTTGCGGTTCGACTTCAGCACGGCCAGCAACCTGGAGATCGGCGACGCCAATCCCCAGATGTACCAGGGATTCTGGACCGGCAGTTGGATGCCCGACGCCGAGTTCCTCAGCGGGGCCTACCTGATGGCCGTTTCCGGGCAGGAGATCGCCGACGGCGATACCTTCAGCATCGACGGCCAACTCTTCGAGTTCGACATGGGCTACGGCGTCTTTGTGCCCAACGTGGCCGGGTGGGCGATCCCCGACGGCGAGTGGTTCACCGTCGAAGACCAAAACGGCACGATCGTGATCTTCGAGTTCGACAATCCGGACGACCCGAACTGGGAGTTAGACGTCGCCTTCGGCGACGTGACGATCAACATCGACCACGGCGACTCGACCGCCGACGTGGCCGCCAAGATCGCCACCGCCGTGAACACGAGCGGCCTGGTGGGCGTATTTGCCGACATTCACGACGACCGGATAATGCTCCAGGGGGCGGTCCACGTCACGCAATCGCCCGGCG
>DATKXO010000067.1:0-33514 GCA_035528995.1 Phycisphaerae bacterium
TGGGGGCGGGTCGTCACGGCAACTTTGCGAACCGCCCTGCTGGCCCTGTTGATCGCCGTGGTGTGCCAGCCGGTTCTCGTCCTGCAGCGCGAGCGTGTCGAGCCGTCATGGGTCGCGTTGCTGGTCGACACGTCGCACTCGATGAGCCGCCGCGAGCGCTACCGGGACGAGTCCCTGGCCGCCAGCGTCGCCGACGGCGCGGGGCTGGCCCAACCGGCCGACACGTTGCAGCACTCGCGCCTGGACCTGGTGCGGCGGGCCCTGCTCCGCGATGATTCCGCCGCCCTCCGTGTCATGCTCCGGGACAACAGGATGCGTCTGCTCACTTTCGCCGGCTCGACGCGGGCGCAGGCCTCAATCGCCACGGCCGACGAACTGAACGTCCTGACCGCAGCCCTGAACGACCTCTCTGCCGACGGAACCTCTACCGACCTGCCGGGCGCCCTGACGCGCGTCCTGGAACACGAAAGTCATCCGCAAGCCGGGCGGCTGGCCGCGATCGTCCTGGCCAGCGACGGCCGCAGCACGGCGACGAGTTCGGCCTTCGGCGGCACCGTTCCGCTGGATCGGGCGAAAGCCCAACAGATCCCCATCCTGCCGCTACGCGTCGGCTCGCCGGACCCACCGCGGAACGTCGCGGTCGGGCCGGTGTTGGCCGATCAGAACGTGTTTCGAGGAGACCTGCTGGCCGTCCGCACTCAGGTGGAGGTCACCGGGCTGACGGCGCCGGCGCGGATCACCTTGCGGCTGCTCGACGAGTCCGACGGCGGCGCCGCGGTGGCCTCGGAAACTCTGGAGTTCGATGGCGACGCGGCAAGCCGGGAGGTCGAGTTCCGCATCAAGCCGACCCACACGGGCACACTGGCCTATCGCGTGGAGGTCGATCCTCTCGAGGCGGAGGACCAGACCGACGACAACGCGGGTCGCGTCGAGGTCCGCGTGCTGGACGACAAGCTGCGCGTTCTCTACGTCGAGGGCTACCCGCGCTTCGAGTACCGCTACCTGAAGAACGTCCTGCTTCGGGAGCCGACCATCGAGTCGAGCTGTCTGCTGCTGGACGCGGATTCCGATTTCGCCCAGGAGGGCACCGATCCGATCCGTCGGTTTCCGGAGACTCCCGACGAGCTGCGGCGCTACGACGTGGTTCTGCTGGGCGACGTCGATCCGACCGGGGACTGGCTGTCGCCGGCCCAGGCTCAGATGCTGGTCGAGTTCGTCGGCGATTACGGTGGTGGCTTCGGGTTGATCGCCGGGCAGCAGGCCGCGCCCCACCGCTTCCGCGGGACGCCGCTGGAGAAGCTGATCCCGGCGCGCATCGACCCGGAGTTCCTGGGGCGCTACGAATCCGCCCTGAAGACCGCGCTGCGGCCACGCCTGACGTTCGAGGGCAAGCACTCGCGTATCTTCCGCTTCGATCGCGATCCGGCGGTCAGCGAACAGCTCTTCGAATCGCTGCCGGGGATCTACTGGACGGCCCGCACGCTCGGGCCGCGCCCCGGTGCCGAGATCCTCCTGGAGCATCCGGGTACAGGGGGCGACTCGGCCGGGCGGCCGCTGATGGTCCTGGGGCGCTACGGCGCCGGTCGGACCTTCTTCAGCGCCACCGACGACACCTGGCGATGGCGTCGCCACACGGGTGAGTTCGTCCACGACGTCTTCTGGGTTCAGCTTGTCCGCACGCTGATGCGGCCGGCGGACACCGGCCAGGACCGTCGTCTTGCCGTGCGCAGCGACCGACGGAGTTACGCCTACGGCGACCGCGTCGAGCTGGGCGTGCAGGTGCACGACGTGGAATTGCTGTCCTCGCTGGAGGACCCGTTGTCGCTGGCGCTCCTTGACGCCCGGGAGTCGCCGGTCGCCCGGATCGCGGCCCAGCGCGTGGATTCGGCTTCGCCGGTCTTCGAGGCCTCGTTCATCCCGCCGCAGGCCGGCAGTTACGTCGTTCGCTGCGACCAGGTCGTGCCGCTGGCCGGCGATCGCCCGGCGTCGACCATGTTTCGCGTCGAGACCGCCGACCTGGAAGCCCGCCGGCCGGAGGCGGACCACGACCTGCTGGCCCGCATCGCCGCCGAAACCGGCGGGCGAGTGATCGACCTCGACGAGCTGGCCGAAGGCCTGGCGCAGATCCCGGATCGCAGCTTGAGGATTCCCGATGACATCTCCGAGCCCCTGTGGGACTCGAAGTTGGTTTTGGCTCTTTTCGTTCTTATGATCACTGTGGAATGGGGTTTGCGAAAGGCGTTGGGCATGCTCTGACGCCCGGACAGGGGCTTACGCCGCCATACGAGCCACCCGAGAGGCCCGGCATGCACGAGTCGCGGTTGTTGCAGCGCCTGATCGATCTACGGCGGACGGTGCGCCGTCGTCTGATCCTCTGCGGCGCCTGCGCCCTGACTGCGGTGGGCATTCTCGGTTTTTTGGCGATCGCCCTGGTGGATTGGCTGTTGTGGCTGCCGCCGGTGCCGCGGGTGATTCTGGGGTTGGCCTACCTGGTGGGCGGCGGGGCACTACTCTGGCAGTGGCTCCTGCGGCCCGCTCGCGCAGCGTTCGGCCTGAATCAGATCGCCGCCAAACTCGAGGAATACAACTGGCGAATCGGCGAGGGACAAACCGCTCGGCTGGAGGACCGGCTGAGCAGCACGGTCGAATTCCTGCTGGGCAATCAGGCCGGCTCCGAGCAGATGCGCGAGCGCGTCATCGCCAACACCGACCGCATCGTGGAACGAATGCACTTCCGCGATGCGTTGGCCGCCGGCCCGCTGGCGGTGCGGGGTCTGGGATTGCTGGCGGCCGTTGTGGTCTTCGGGACGGTTTTGTGGGCGGCGCCCGGCTTCGTGCAGACCGGCCTGCAACGCTACGTTGCGCCGACCAGCGCGATCGAATGGCCTCGCGAGGTGCAAATCGTCCCGCTGACCGGCGACATGCTGGTGGCGGTCGGAGAGTCGGCCACGCTGCGCATGCGAGTCATCCGCGGGCATGACCCCGGCCTCCGCTGCGTCATGCATCTGCGTTCGTCCGACGGTCAGCGTTCGACCCTGACCATGCGGCGTGAAGGCGAAAGCGAGTACACCACGACGATCAGCGCCATCACCGAGGACCTGAGCTACTGGTTCAAGGCCGGCGACGACAGCACGGCGGACCGGCCGCTGCACATCCGGGTCGTGCCCCGACCGACGGTGGTGGAGGCCCTGGCGACGGTCCACCCGCCACCCTACGCCCTCTACGCGACGCCGGTGTTGTCGGACCTGACCGGTGGTGATCTTTCCGCGGTGGCCGGCAGCAGGCTCAGGGTTTCCATCCGCTCGAACAAGCCGGTCCGGGCCGAGGCCGACGGCACCGCGGACGCTTCCCTCGAGTGCACCGACGACAGCCGGCACCCGCTTCGCTTCGCCGACGCCGGCGGGCAAGCTCTCGAGGCCGAGTTCGACCTGATCGCCGACACGCAGTTCCGGGCGCGTCTGGTCGACACGGACGGCTTCGAGAACCGTACCGGTCGCGTTTACCGCATCCGGGCGCTGGCCGATCAGCCGCCCAACGTCGTGCTGGTCGAGCCCAGATCGGTCACCGAGGTCACTCCGGATGGTTCCGTCTCGCTGCTGATCCGGGCGGACGACGACTTCGGCATCACCGATCTGAGGCTGGTCGGACGGAATCTGGACACCGAAGAGCCGTTCGAGCTGCCGTTCACCGACCGGATGACGGTGAGCCGCGCCGGTGACCGGGTTCTGGCACTGGTCGAGCAGGTCTGGGAGATCGCCCCGCTGCAACTCAAGCCGGGCGTCGCCCTGGTGTACCAGGCTCAGGCCACCGACAACCTTCCGCCGGCGGCTGGCGCTGCCGATTCGTCGGCGGCGGGCGGCCCGCAGATCGGACGATCCGCCCAACTGCGTCTCAAGATCATCTCGCAGGCCGATTTCGAGAACCGCCTGCGCGATGAGCTGACCTTGCTGCAGGCCCGCATTCGGCAGGCGATGCTGGATCAGCAGGCCCTCAACGACCAGACCCGGGCGTTGGGCGCCACGACCGAACCGCAAGCCCCGCCCGCCGACGCCCAGCTCGAGGCTGCGGCGGGCCAGGGCGCCCGGCAGGTCCGGTTGGCCAATCGCGTTCGGGACCTGGCCGGCAGGTTCGATCGCCTGCGCCAGAGAATGGCGTTGAACAACGTGCGGGATGCCCAGCAGCAGGAGCAGGTGCAACGGATCAGCGATACGTTGTCGCAGACCGCATCCGGCCCGATGTCGTCCGCGGCCCGCGGGCTGGGCGACGCCGGCCAGCGAGACACGGCCGACCGTGCGATCCTGCTGACTCAGGCCGACGCCGATCAGCGGACCGCCATGGACGCCCTGGGCCAGATCATCCGTCTGATGGACCAGTGGGGCGATTTCCAGGAAGTCGTCACCAAGACCCGCGACCTGCTTGACCGCCAGCAGCGGGTCCGGTCGACAACGGCCGACCTCGGCCGGCGCACCCTGGGCCAGTTGCCCGACGCGCTAGCCGAGGCCGATCAGGCCGAACTCCGGCGCACTCAGCGCAAGCAGGACCAACTCTCCGGCGAGGCCGACGGTCTGCTCAACCGCCTGGAACAACTGGCCGACGGCATCCGAGCCAAGGACCCGGCCGGCGCCGATGCTCTGGAGCAGGCCCTGCGCGCCGCCCGGGCCGCTGAACTGGTCCAGCGAATGCGCGACGCGGCCGGGGCCGTCGGGAGCAACCGCACCACCGCCGCAATGATCGAGCAACGCGCCGCCGAAAACGGACTCTCCGACATGCTGGCCGGCCTCCACGAACGACAGCAGCGCCAGTTGGCCGAACTCGCCAAACGCATCGAGACCGCCGAACGCGCCGTGGGCGAACTGCTCCGTCAACAACGCGAACTCCTGGAGGCCAATCTCGAGGCCCAACGCCTCGAGTCTCAGGCAGACGTGTACGTCAAGCAGGCCGGCCAGCAGCGCTCGCTGAAGCGCAACACCCAACGATTGGCCGACGACCTGGCCGACATGCGCGGCGCTTCGGCGGGCGGTCGATTGGTTCGTCAGGCAGCGGCCCCCATGGGGTTGGCCGAGGACGCCCTGGATGGCGGCGACGGTGCTCGGGCGGACGACCACCAGGCCGAGGCAATCGATCTGCTGGCCCAGGCGGCCCTCAAACTCGAACAGCTCGCCGAGAAGACCGCACACCAAGCCATGCAGCGCTCGCTCGCCGCGCTGCGGGCCAAGCTCGAGGGCATCCGCAACCAGCAGCAGGACATCAACGACCGGACGAGTGAGGTAATCGACCGGATCACCGCCGGTGAACGTCTCGGCCGGTTGGAGTACCGACGTGTGGCCCGTCTGGCCGGACAGCAGCACGACCTGCGACCGCCGGTCGAAGAGGTTCGGGACAAGCTCGGCGACGCAGCGGTTTACCGGTGGGTCATCAGCCGCGTGCTCGAGTTGATCGACGCGGCGGGCGATGCCCTTCGTGCCCGCCGTCTCGACGACGCGCTGGCCGATCGGCAGCAGGACATCATGGACGAGCTTGACCTGTTGATCGGCGCGCTGGCGGAGGCGGCCGACCTGCCCTCGCCGGACGAATACGCGGAGGGTCCCGCCGGCGGTGGGGGCGGCGGTCAGGGGCAGGTCAGTGACGAGTCGCCGATCCCGGACGTGGCCGAACTCCTCGTCCTCAAGGCCATGCAGCTCGACCTGAACAAACGCACGGCGACCCTGGGCGACGATTTCGAACCCGACACCGTGACCGAGGCCCAGTTGCGGCAGGTGCAGCGCCTGGCCAGCCGCCAGGAGCAAATCCGCGAACTGACCCAGACCGTCACGCAGCGGGCCAACGGGAGGAAATGATGAATCGCGAACGGCCAAAGGCGAATGGAGAACTCAGCGGACACCCGGTGGCCGATCTCGCGCTCCGCCGCTTGGCTCGGGCCGTTCACCACTCGCTGGCCGTTCGCTACTCGCTGTTCCTTCTGCTCTCCTCGCTCGCTCTTAGCGCCTCGTCAGCCAGTGCGCAGCAGGTGACGCCGGAGCCGTCCCAGGAAGAGAAGGAACAGGAGGACCTTTCCGAGCGCCTCATCCGTCAGGCCACCGGCCAGGAGGACACCAGCATGATGGGCCGGATCATGGGTCTGATGTCCGATGCCGCCGGGCGGCTGAAGCGCGACTTCGATCCGGGTGCGGACACGCTGCGCATTCAACGGGAGATCATCACGAAGCTCGACGAGGCTATCAACGCGGCGCAACGGCGCCGATCGAAGGGCTCCGGTCAGCAACAGCAGGTTTCCGACAAGCGTCAGGCCCAGCGCCCCTCTGACGAGCAGAAGGAGAGCGGACAATCGGACCAGTCGGAGGCGGCATCCGAAAGCGCCGGCGACGCGACGGAGCAGGGCCGGGAGGGGAAGTCCACGGCGACCGGTCGGCTCCGCGAGTTCCGCCGCGGCTGGGGCAACCTCCCCCAGCGCGACCGCGAGGAGGTCCTTCAGGGGATTGATGAAGACGTCCTCGAGAAGTACCGCCAACTGATCGAAGACTACTTCCGGGCCCTGAGCGAGGATGAAGAGGAGTAAGGCCTGATGAAGGACGCGCCGGATCGCCGGTCCGATCTGCGTTGCCGATGGCTGCGCGTCGTGCGCATCTGGGCAGGCGCTCTGACGGCGTTGGCGTTGGGCGGCTCAGCGAATGCCGAGGCGCCGCGCGGGGCAACGTCGACGGCCGACGAAATCACGCCCGCACTGACGTCGGCCGCCGAGCAAGGTCTGGCCTGGCTGGCTTTGCAGCAGAAAGAAGACGGCTCCTTCGGCAGCCTGTCGCACTACGGGCGGCACGTGGGCATCACGGGCTTGGCCGGTCTGGCCTTCATGGCGGACGGCAACACGCCCGGGCGCGGGCGGTATTGCGACGTCGTTGAAGGGTGCGTCGCGTTCATCCTCGATCACAGCTCGGAGAGCGGGCTGCTGGCGGCGGAAACGTCGCACGGCCCGATGTACGGGCACGGCTTCGCCACCCTTTTTCTGGCCGAGGTCTACGGCATGAGCCCGCGCCCGGAGCTGCGCGAGGCGCTGCGCAAAGCGGTGCGACTGATCGTCTCGACCCAGAATGAGGAGGGCGGCTGGCGTTATCAGCCCGTGCGTCATGACGCCGACTTGTCGGTGACGGTCTGCGAGATCATGGCCCTTCGGGCCGCCCGCAACGCGGGCATCTTCGTGGAGAAAAGCACCGTTGACGGTGCCATCGAGTACGTCAAGAAATCGCAGAACCCCGACGGCGGGTTCCGGTACATGTTGAATTCCGGCGGTTCAGCTTTTGCGCGATCGGCCGCCGGCGTGGCCGCCCTGCAGTACGCCGGCATCTACCAGGGCCCGGAGATCGAAGGCGGCCTAGAATATATTGCCCGCTTTATCCCGCCCACCGAGCAGAGCGTGGGGCACATGTTTTACGGGCATTACTATGCCGCCCAGGCGATGTTCCTGGCCGGCGACCGTCAGTGGCGGCCCTGGTGGCCCGCCGTTCGCGACGATCTGCTGGCCAGGCAGACTGACGAGGGTTTCTGGCGGGGGCAGGCCGGTACGGAGTACGGAACCGCAATGGCCCTGATCATTCTTCAAATGCCGAACCGCCTTCTGCCGATCTTCCAGAAGTGATGCCATGCGCCCAGCCTCAGCAACCCGGTTTCGACTCACCGCCCGGCTGGCGGTCGGCGTCACCGCTGCGCTGACCTCCCCGGTCGCCCTGGCCGACGATTCCCTCATAACCGTCAAAACCGTTAAAGACGACGCGATCAGCGCTCGGCTTGTCGAGTTCTCTCTCGTGCGCGGTCTGACTCTGTACACCGACGAGGGCGGCGAGCCCCGTCATTTCCCCACCCCCGATGTCGTGCACATCATCAGCGACCAGGGCACGGCCAGCAGGGCGACGGATGCCGTCCGGCTCGAGCTGATCGGCGGAGGCCTTCTGTTCGGACGGGCCACCGGTTCCGAGGACGACGCCGTTGTCTTCGAGAGCCCGACCATCGGGAAGATCCGGGTGCCGCTGACGCGCATCCTGGCCTGGAAGACGCCGGCCGCCGACGAACCGCGATTCCGGTCGGCCGTGACCACTCTGGCCGACCGCGACGAAGATGCGCCCGATGCCCTCCTGCTGACCAACGGCGACGTGGTCAGGGGATTCGTCGCTGCGATCGATGAAACCGGGTTCCTGGTGGAGACCGATTCCGCCGGGCAGTCGCGCGTGGCTCACGACACGGTCGTGGCCGCAGCCATGGTCCCGACCGACGTCCCAAGCGATGGACCCGACCCGTCCGACGGGCTGCGGGCCAACGTTCTGACCACGGACGGCCAACGCCTGACGGCGTCGACGTTGGACTGGTCCGAGAGGTTTGTGGCGGCCACCGTGTTCGAGCAAACCGCCCTACGCATTCGGTCCGACCGCATCGCCCGCATCGACGTGATCGGCGGTCGCTGGGAGTGGCTGACCGCCCTGGAGCCGATCAGCTACGAGCACACGCCGGCTCTGTCGCTGGACTGGAACTGGCAGGTCAACCGGAACGTGACCGGAGGCCCCCTGCGAGTGGCCGGCGTCGTCTACCACGACGGGCTGGGCGTCCACAGCCAGTGCTCGATCACCTTCGACCTGATGGGCGCGTTCAGTGAGTTCGTCACCTCGATGGGGGTCGATGATCAGGCGGGGCCTTACGCGGACGTGGACGTGGAGATTCGCGTGGACGGCCAACTCCGCTTCACCCGCCAGGGCGTCCGAGGGGGCGTTCTGTACGGACCCGTGCGACTCGACGTAGCGGGCGCCAAACGCATCAAGCTGACCGTTCTGTTCGGCCGCAACGCCGACCTTCAAGACCGCTTCGACTGGATCGAAGCCGCCCTGATCCGATAGGGCCGGCGACCCGCAGGCAAAGGGGAACGCCCCGCGCGCCTTGGAGAGGGCGCATGGGGCGCTATCTTCGAGTGGGCCGTCGCTACGGCTACGCGGCCTTCTTCTTCTTGCACTGCCCCTTGCACTGCCCCTCGCAGCCCAGCTTCTTGCACCGCTCCTGGCAAGTGAGCTGGTTCCATTTCTCGATGCAGTCCTTGCAGCAGAAGCCGACGGTCATGCCGCAGCAACTGGTGATGGCGACGCCGTCGGCGATCGGCTTGCCGCTTATGGGGCAGGTCTCGTTGACCGGCTTGCCGGCCACTTTGGCGCAGCACGGCTTGGTGCAGCCCTTGGGGCAGGCCTTGGCGCAGCACGGCTTGGCGCAACCTTTGGGGCAGGCCTTGCCGCACTTGGCCTGGCCGCACTGCCCGCCACACTTGCCCGGGCACTGCTGGCTGCAACCCACCGTCGCCGTCACAAACAGCACGGCCAGGGCAACGGCACAGACGGTCAACATCCCTCGGCGGCGAATCGGGCTACTCATGGACACTCTCCGGTAGCTGGTTCTCAGGTATCCCGGACGACGTACGGGCGCATTAGAGCACATTCGCGCGCTCACGCAAAGCGAAGCACGCCGGCCGCTCGAGCCGCGGCAGCCGGCGCCCGCACGAGATACCTGGATCGGCCGATCGCCGCGGCACCTCGACGTCTGGATGAACTGCTCCGCCATTGGGGTCTACAGTGGTGTGTTTCCCCGGCCGCTCCCGCGTGTTTCGAGCGGGTGGACGATAATCTCCGTGCCTGACGGCACTACGCGGCGGCTTCAGTGTGGCTGTACAGACGGCGGCGGTCGAAGTTTCGTTCCGAGCGGACAAAGGCACCGCAGCCGGGGTGCTTATCGGGCCTGCGCCAGGTCTTTGGTGGACTCCAGAAAACGACCTTTTTTTGCGATTTAGGGCTTGTTTGGCGCCCCGGAAACGATAAACTAGGCGGTTGAGGGAAGAGGCTGCACTCCACTTCACGGCGTACACGCCTCCTTGAGAGAGAGTCGAGTTCGTGGGTAGCTTGCGCGGCGCCTGTTGTGCGCAGCGGGAGGAGACGGAATTCTTGCTCGGTTCTGAAGGAGGATAGGAATGATGAAAGGTCGAAGAATCACACTGATGGCGACGCTGGCCATGGTGCTCGCAGCGGCGTCAGCAAACGCAGCCATGTTGATGACCGACAACTTCAACTCGTACACCCTGGGGAATCTGGTTCCTCAGGACGCCTGGACGGCGCATAGCGGCGCAGGGACCGGGCCGGTGCAGGTCCTGCCGAACAGTCCGTGCTACTTCCCGCCCGAGGAACCCGGGAACTTCATCCAGTTGGTGCCCGGCCAGGCGGAAGATGTCAACAAGCCCATCGGCAGCGAGATGGGTGCGGGCGACAAGTGGTACGCCGGGTTCTGTGTGCACATAGACGGCTTAAGCCCCGTTACAAAGTCTGACTACTTCGCACACTTCTTGCAGGGCACGACCCTATTCGCCGCCAAGATCGGTGTCACACTCCCGGCGGCGGGTGGCGATTACAGGTTTTACCTGTGGCAGGGAAGTGGCAGCGGTCCTGGTACCGCCCTGTGGGCGACGGATTTCCAGTACTCAACGTGCCACCGGATCGTCACGGCCTATGACTATGACACCGGCGACGTTGAGATGTGGGTTGACCCGGTCCTGGCGTTGGGAGAAGACGGGAACCCCAGTGTTGAAGTCTTGGGCATCTATCCGGGCAACGAGATAATCGCTTATGCGTTTCGTCAGGGGAGCAACAATCCCGCGACTGAGGACGTCGACAACCTCCAGGTCGGTACCACTTGGGGAGACGTTGCCGGTCCCTGTGTTCCCGAGCCGGGAACGCTGGCCCTGCTGCTGATCGGCGGTGTGTTGGCTGCCCGTCGTCGTCGCTAAGCGAGCGCGTACGCGCTCCTGCTAGCGACAAACGCAGGTTGATCCGATTTACAAACCGGGCTGGCGCCTGGCGCCAGTCCGGTCTTGCTATGCGCGGCGTGTAAGAGAGGCCTGCCGGCGGGCCCGGGGCTTCAGCCGGGTCCAGTGTTCGCATGCGTAGCTGCCGGGCTTTGAAGCGTCGCGGTGGTCCGGTCAGGTGACCAGATCTTCTCCGCGGTGCTGGCGAGCGAGTTCGGCAAGGAAGTGGTCGGTCTCTTTCAGGCGTTCACGGGCCCTCACTCGGGCCGACTCGAAACGGAACGCGTTGATCCGGGTATTGAAGTAGCCGTATTCTTTCTTGCGCTTCCAGGTGTCGATGGCCGCCTCTATACCCTTGCCGTCCAACCCCTGGCGCCGCACGATCTCCCAGAGCTGCAGCGGACCGACGTGATCCAGGTTGTCCGCGTCGTACAGGATTCGGGCCTCGGGGACCTCGCAGTCTCGCCGGGGATGATACCGAACGCAGTCAGCGGCCCGCCGCAGGAGCCCTGCCGGCAGCAGCTTGACCAACCGCTTTTCCATCAGAGTGGCGGCAAGCTCGCGCTGCACCTCGTTGGCGGCCCCGCACAGCATTTGGGCGCGAGAGATGATCCCTTCGCGCACCTGTATGATCCACCCGGCATCGTGATACAGGCAGGCGGCCAGAAGGACGTCCTGCTCAACCCGGTCCTTGGGCACATCCGCCTGGCGGGTGAGCCAGTCGGCTACCTCACAGACCCGCCTGGAGTGCTCCCAGACGAGCACGTCATGGTGCCCCTGCCCCTGGTCATCGTCGATGACCAGGTCGGTCTGAGCACACGACCAGATCGGATCCTGCTGTGCCATGAGTACGCGATGGCGGACGTGGTGCCGGCCTTCCGCCTCCTAGTGGTCCCGTTTCCGCCTCCTGCCGCCGACCTGCCGCGCTGTGGCCCGACATGTCCAACGGGATCGCACAAGGGAGCCCGGTTCCGGCGATTCCCACCCCGACCCGCCCGTGGATCAACCGGTCATGAAATGGCAGGCTTCTTGCGCCAGTGCGAGCCATTGAACAGCACCGCTGTCGGGTCGGGCCACTGGCCGACGACCCATAACATCACTTGTAGCATCTGGGCCCGTTCGCTGCAAGAAGAATCACGATTCGGGCACCGGGGTGTTTACCGGGCCGGTCCTTGCGTGTCGGGTGGGTCGTCGATCAGTTCGTAATAGCAGTTCCGCTGTCGCGGTTGCCAGCCTGCCTGCACAATCAGACGTCGGATGTCACCGGCGGTCAACTGATAAGTCGTTCCGGCGGCGGAGACTACATTCTCCTCCATCATGACCGAGCCCATGTCGTTGGCCCCGAAGTACAGTGCCAGTTGTCCGATCTTGGGGCCCTGGGTGACCCAGCTTGCCTGGATGTTGACGATGTTGTCCAGGTAGATCCGCGACAAGGCCAACGTTCGCAGGTACTCATGAGCGCCGGCGAGCTTGAGGTGTCTGCCGTCGGGCAAGCCCGAGTAGTCGGGCTCGAATTGTTGCACGCGCCCCAGTGGTGTGTTTTCCGGCTGGAAGGTCCAGCAGATGAAGGCCGTGAATCCGCCGGTTTCGTCCTGCAACTCGCGGAACAGCCGCAGGTGCTCGATGCGTTCCTCGATGATCTCGATGTGACCGAACATCATGGTCGCGCTGGTGCGCATGCCGATGCGATGCGCCTGGCGCATCACGTCGAGGTACTCGGCCGTGCGGGTCTTGCCGATCCCGATCTTGTCGCGCACCCGATCGGAAAGGATCTCGGCACCGCCGCCGGGGATGGTGTCCAGCCCGGCCTCCTGGAGCCGCAAGAGCACGTCGCGAACCGACATCCCGAAGATCCGGTGAAAGGCGAAGACCTCCGGCGGGCTGAAGGCGTGCACGTGGATCGACGGGTAGTGCTGCTTGACGAACCGCAGCAGATCGAGATACCAGTCGAAGGGGAGCACCTCGGCCGGCACCAGCCCACCCTGCATCAGGATCTGCGTCCCGCCGATGTCCAGCAGCTCGTCGATCTTGCGACCGATCTGATCGAACGTCAGGACGTACCCCTCGGGCAGGTCTCTTCGTCCGGTGTTCGTCCCCGGCGGGTCGGCCTTGAAGTTGCAGAAGATGCAGCGGGCCGTGCAGTAGTTGGCATAGTTGATGTTGCGGTCGATCACGAAGGTGCGGTAGGGCTCGGGGTGCAGGCCAAGCGTCACCTCGTGGGCCCGGCGCCCCAGTTCGTGGAGGGAGCATTCGGTGTAGAGTTCGAGGGCCTGCCGCTCGTCGATCCGGGGCGTGGTGCGGGGCAACTCTCCTGGTGACACGGCGGTCATGCGAACACCGACTGAGTCGGGCGCGGCACGATGCCCCATTTGGCGGCCAACTCGAGGAACAGCTCGAGTCCCGTGCGATGCCGGGGCGTGAGCTTGAAGGTCAGGAACTCGGTCAGGTAGCGGACGGCGATCTCGGTGGGCCAGCCCTTGGCCGGGCCTTGTTCGCGGGCGATGTCGGCGGCCCGGGCGACGCCGCGGTCGCGGGCCTTCTGCAACAACTGCGGCAACGGGCCGACGTCGTTGCCCACCCGTCTGGTCCAGGCGGCGAAGACGAAGGGCAGTCCGGTCAGGTTGCGCCAGGCTTCGCCCAGGTCGATCTCATGATCGAACCCCTGGGGGCGACGGGTCACGACCTTGTCGCCGATCAACAACACCGCTTCGTCCGCTGAGGGTGATGGCGGCTGATCGAGCTGCAACGGCCGAATCTGAAGCTGCGTCCCGTACATCTCGTTCCAGACCACCGCAGCCAGAGCGACGGACGTGTGCGAATCACCATCCACGCACAGATGAGTAATCTCCGCGGGGCGGACGCGCGAGAAGACGCGCACCGTCAGGGTCTCGCCGTCGCAGCCGATGCAGCCGTCGGAGACGATCTCCCATTCACCGGGATGGCGAGCCAGGTTGATCACCGGGGCCAGGGCAACGTCCACCCGGAGTGTGTCCAGCAGCTCGGGCAGACGCGAGGGCACGTCATAGGTCAACTCGATCCCGGGCGCGGCGTCGAGCCCCTCCACCAGCGGCCTGGCGTTGAGGAAGGAGACCACCCCCAGGCGTTTGGGCGGATCGAACGGTTTGTCCGCGTTCAACGTCATCACTCCCGGGCGACCAGCGGCGGCGATCCGTTCGCCGGAATGACGCGATCGCCCACTGTTCTGCGGGTTCACGGTCCGGCTGCGCGGTTCCGATGCGCCCGGACGTTGCAGAGCACAGCGATTATAGGTTTGGCGGCACCGCGGTCCAACCGCCCGGCACCGTCGCGACGAGGTGTCAGGGTTTTTGAAGAGACCGGACTGTCCAGAAGGGGAGTCTCGTGGCCGCACGGCTGCGGATGTGCAAAGTTGTCGTTGCTCCCTCGCGGGTCGGTACCATAAAGCGGCAGGCGACGAGTGAACACCACCGGCCGTCCAGGCGTCCAAGAGCACGACAGGCCGCACCTCCCGAGCCGGGCAGATTGGTTCGCTGCAGCGTGAAGCGATACAATTGATCGAGCGCCGGCGAGCCGTGAACCCTTTCAGGAGCATGCATGACGCCTCGAAACACCATCCGGCGGCTGGGTGTGCCCGTTGTGCTGCTGGCGTTGTGCGCACCGCTGCCGCCCGAGGCGGCCGGCCAGGCTCGCCGCTGGAGCAGGTCCGACCAGGCCACCATCCAGCCGTCGCCCCCCCTGGATAACCTGATCAAACGTGCCGCCGAGGGCATCGAGCGACGGGACTGGAAGCTGGCCATCGACTCGCTGCAGCGCATCATCGATGACCCCCAGGGCGTGCTGGTGGAGCGATCCCCGCGGCTGTACGAATCGGCCCGCCGCTACGCCCAGCGCATGCTGGCCGGGCTGGAACCGCAGGGTCTCGGGGCCTACCGCGTCCTCTATGACGGCCGGGCGCGGGCGGCACTCGATGAGGCGGTCGAGCGGCACGATGCCGACGCTCTGGCCCGCGTCGTGGACCGGTACCTGCTCACCAGTTGTGGTGACAACGCGGCCGACCTGCTGGCGTCCTGGATGCTCGATGCCGGACGGCCGGCGGAAGCGCTGGCCCTGTTCGACCGGATCGAACTCCTCCGCCCGGACGCCGACGTGTCGTCCGAATCGATCGCGGCCCGCCGCGTTGTCGCCCATGCGATGTTGGGGCAGCCTCGTGCGGCCGAGACCGCGTTGCGGCAGGCGTCCGGGGCGCTCGACGCGCCGACGGCGGCCATGCTGGCCGAAATGATCGAAGCGTTCGCCGGGCGCGAAGACGACGGCCGGCGGCACGCTGGCGCTGCGCCCGCTCCGTTCTGGCCCGGCATGGCCAGCGGTGGTGAGCGCCAGGGCATCATGCCGGCCGTCAGCCCTTCGCTGCGCGAGGATATTTCCTGGCGACACCCGTTGCCGCACGCCCAGGCGAGCGATTGGCTCCGCTACCTGGAAGACCGCGAAACAGAGCCCGACCCGCCGGTCGTGCAGGCCGTCGTGGCCGACGATCGGCTGTTCATCAAGGGAGTGCAGCGCTGCGCCGCCATTGATCTGGAGAGCTTCGAGCCGCTGTGGCAATCCGAGCCCGAGGTCGAGGGGATTGCCGAGCGATACCTCCGCCTGCGGACCCAGGGTGCGCTGGCGTTCCAGCACGGGGACCTGTCGGCCGAAGGGTTCCTGCCGCCGCCCTCGTCCCAGCTTCTGCGACGCGACTACGTGGCCGGCTCACTGTCGGTGGTCGGCGACCTGTTGTTGAGCGTGGAGCGCAGCGGCCAAGGCGCGTACTTCGACGACGACGGCGTGTTCGTTCAGATCGGTGGGGCCCGCTTCCGGGTGGGGGGCGAGGGCGACGCGCCCAGCACGCGGGTGGGCAGCCGCCTGGTGGCCTACGACGTGGAGACCGGCGCGGTGCGCTGGCAGCGGGGGCGCACGACCGACGCCTCCGATCCGCTGCGGGCCGTAGAGTTCCTGGCAACACCGGTCGGGGTGAACGCCGAGTTGTGGGCGCCGGCTTTGATCCGCGAAGACCTCTATATCGTCGTGCTGGAACCGGCCACAGGCAAGCTGCTGCGACAGGTCCTGCTGTGCACGCCGGCGGAGGGAGGCTTGAAGCTACATGAGGCGCTGTGGCCGGCCGTCGCCGGCAGCACCGTCTACGTGCCGACGGGGCAGGGCCTGTTGTTCGCCATCAGCGTCAACGACTACACGCCGCTGTGGGCCGCCCGCTATCACCACGACGCCCCGACCTCCTGGCGACGCACCACGCCGCGCACGCGTTACTGGCTGAGCACGCCCCCCGTGGTCACCGGACCGTTGGTGCTGTTGGCCCCGACGGACAACGACACGCTCTGGGCCTTCGATCGGATCACCGGGGAGCTGCGCTGGTCGATCGACCGGGCGGACTGCCCCTGGGCCGACTACATCCTGGCCGCGAACACCGACCGCGTCTGGGTGGCCGGTGGGCGAGTCGGCTGTCTGTCCGTTGACACCGGAGAATGGCTGTGGACCAGCGAACCGCTCGAATCCACCGGCCGGGGCATCCTCAGCGGGTCGCTGGTCTACGTCCCCACCGTGGGCGGGTTGACGGCTTTGGACGCAGGAGACGGAACGCTCGTGTCTCGCACGCCACTACCGCCTGGAGATGACCCGCTGGGCAATTTGCTGGCCCTGCCGGGGGCGTTGATCAGCGTGGACACGACTCAAGTGCGCAAGTACCCGGACCTGGAGGCGGGGTATGCCCGGGCGGTCGCCCTGCATCGAGCTGATCCGACCGACGCGGCGGCCGCCATCCAACTCGCCCGTATGGAACTGCTGCGCGGTGCGCCGGACCGGGCGTTGGCGACGCTCGACGAAGCCCGGCCGGGGGATTCCGCTCGCGACCGGCGCCGGGCGGACCAGGCCACTCACCTGCGGGTGCGGGCGCTGATCGCGTTGGGCGACGGCGCGCCGACGCCGAAGCGGGCCGTGGAGTACCTGGAACGCGCGGTTGCCGCTGCCAACCGGGACGCGGACGTGCTCGATTCTACTCTGGGTCTGGGCCGACAACTGCGGCGTACCGGCCGATTCGAAGACGCCTACCGCACGCTCTGGGCCCTTGGACGATCCGAGACCGCCGACCAGATGATCGGCGCCGAGCAGGGCGTGGAGCGCCAGGCCCGGCTGGTAATCTCCGAGCACCTGGCTCAGATCGAGGACGAGCTGCCGCCCGAGGGCCGCTCGCGGCTGATTCGCGAGGCGGCCGACGCGGTGGCCTCGGCGGTCGCGGACTTGCCCGACCGCGTGCAGCGGTCCTCGGCTGCGGACAGCCTGCGCGTCCTGGCTCGGACCGGGGCCCCCGGCGGCTGGGACCAGGCCGCCCTGATTGAACTGGCCGGTTGGCAGGCCCGCGACGGCAAGTACGAATCGGCCGAGCAGGATTTCCGCGCCGCCGTTCGGCTGGCCGGTACCCCGGAGTTGACCGTCAAGGCCCTGCTGAGCCTGGCCCGGATGTACCTGGACGAGCATCAGTGGCAGTTGCTGGGCGCCGGGAATTGTCTGGACCGGGTGGAGCGGGACTACGCATCCATCTTGGTCGAGCCCGCTGACGATGGGCGCAGTCAGTCGATGGGCATTGCGGAGGAGCTTCAAGGCCTGCGCCGAATGATTGACCCGCAATTGGCCGCCGCCCGACGGACGGCGCTTCAGCCAGGGCCTTTCCAGACGCTCCCGAAGTTTGCCTGGCTCGAGCCACTCGGAGGTCGCCAACGCCTGCTGGGGTTCCGGGGACCGACGCCGCCTGAGGCGCTCGCAAACCGCCTGTTGACGGTCGCCGAGGGGGACGTGGTCCGGGCTTTCCGCGTCACCGACGGCCGGATGGAATGGGAGGCCGAGTTGCGGCTGCTCGAGCCGTTCGGGTTCGCGGATCGCTTCGACGTGGGCATCGAGACGGCGGATACGCCGCGCTTCGCCGTGGCCGACGGTCAGACGGCGGTGATCTGCAGCAGGCACGGGTTGCACGCGGTGGGGCTGATCACCGGCAAGCAGTTGTGGGCGGTGCCTCAGCGAACCGAAGGCCGGTCCACGTACGACCCGTTCGGGGACGACACCGTCTGGGCCGAAGCGGGCCGAGTCGCTTGTGTATCGGAGATGGGCCGGCTCGTCCTGCTTGACGCCCGCAACGGCTCCACTCTGTGGCAGCGCCGGGTGGATCTGCCGCAGATCAAGTCGGTGCGCATCGTTGACCGATTCGTGCTGGCCGCCGGGCCCAACGAGGTCGCGGTCCACGTGTTCGAACTGAGCAACGGTCGGCGGGTTTCGACGTTGAACTTTCCACCGCCGGACCCGCCGGGAAAGCCTGTCGAGCGGTGCTATGGGCACGGGCTGGCGTGTGGGGCCGCCGGCGCGGCAGTCGTGGCCTACGATCTGGGCACCGGCGAGCGACGTTGGCAACTGCCCGTTCCCGAGGGAGTGACCGGGCTTTTCGGTGTCTCGGACGATACGCTCGGCGTTGGAAGTGGCGGCGGGACGGTACGACTGCTCGAGATCGCCACCGGAGAGGTGTTGTTCGAGCAGCAGAATACCGCCTGCCACGATGGTGTCACCGAAGGATGGCTTGATGCGGGCATGCTGGTGGTCGGCGGTGTGATCGACGAAGCGCTCCGTCGCTGGACGCTGGTGGGGATCGAGGTCGCCGCACACGCCGTGCGCTGGACGCGCGACGATCTGGCCGAGAGCCGTGACCCGCCCTGGTTCTTCGACAGGGCGCGCGGAGTGGTTCCCGCCCTGATCGAACTGCCGCCCGACTCGATGCCCTTGCGGTCGGCCCGCAACGGCCTGGTCCTGATCGACACCCGGACGGGGCTGGACACCGGCGAGGCGATCGAACCGCGCGGCGCGGCTGCGGGCGAACGGTTCAACGGCGACCTGACCGTCCGGCCGGGCTGCCTGTTCGTCGGTACGAGCGGCGAGATCCTGCCCATCCGCACCATCGCGACCGGGGAGGCCACGCCATGATTGTACGATGTCGGGTCGCCGGTCCACGGTCACTCGGCCTTTGGGTCGTGCCGGCCGCGGTCTGTTTGTCGGCCGTGGCGGCCCGGGCGGGGCAATTGCCGTTGCCCCAGCACATCACACCCGAAGCGCAGGAAGCGATCGACGCCGGCCTGGCCTACCTGGCCCGCACCCAGGCCCGCGACGGCGCCTGGCGCAACCGCGGTTCCTACGGGCGCTATCCGGTGGCGATGACCAGCCTGGCCGGATTGGCTCTGCTGATGAACGGCAACACCACCACGCAGGGGCCCTATGCACCGGCGGTCGATCGGGCGGCGCGCTTCCTGGTGGACTCGTCCACGAACATCGGTCTGATCGCGCGGCTGGACGAGTCGGAGGGGCGCCCGATGCACGGCCACGGTTTCGCCATGTTGTTTCTGGCCGAGCTGTGCGGCATGACCGAGGACCGCGATCGCCAAGGGCGGATTCACGAGGTGCTGACCCGAGCCATCGACCTGACCGGTCGCAGCCAGAGCGACCTGGGCGGCTGGTACTACACGCCGGACTCGGGCGAAGACGAGGGGTCGGTCACCATCACGCAGGTCCAGGGTCTTCGGGCCTGTCGCAACGCCGGCGTGGCCGTGCCGAAAGAGGTAATCGACCAGGCGATGGACTATCTGAGACTCTCGGCTCGAAGTGACGGGGGCATAGCCTACCGTGCCCGGATGAGAGGAGACTCGCGCCCGCCGATCACGGCCGCTGCGGTCTGCTGCTGGTTCAACGCCGGGGACTACGAGAACCCGCTGGCTTTGCGGGCTCTGGAATTCGCCCGGCGGAACATCAGCGTGCGGCAGTCGCGCGGCGGGCACTACTTTTACGCCCACCTGTACCTGGCCCAGGCGCAGTATCTTTCCGGCGCCGAGGCGTGGAACGAGTATTTTCCGCAGATGCGCGACCATCTGATCCGGTTGCAGAACGAAGACGGCTCCTGGCGGGGGGATTACGTGGGCAACGTGTACGGGACCGCGATTGCACTGATTATCCTGCAACTGCCGTACAATCAGTTGCCGATCATGCAGCGCTGACCGAACAGACTGAGGAACGCAGACCCGAAGTGGGAACCTGGAAGCGAGAACAATACGGTGAACGAGGCTGATCCATCACAATCGCAACCGCGCCCTGAGACCGGTGGAAACGACGTCGAGGCGGTCCGGAGGCTGCAAGAGGGCTACGAACGAATCCGGGCCGAGCTGGCCCGGGTGATCGTCGGGCAGGACGAGGTCATCGAGCAGTTGCTGGTGGCCATGTTCGCCGGCGGACATTGCATTCTCGAGGGCGTGCCCGGCCTGGCCAAGACGTTGATGATCTCGACGTTGGCTCGCTCTCTGGCCCTGACCTTCAACCGCATCCAGTTCACGCCCGATCTGATGCCCTCGGACATCACCGGGACGGACGTGATCCACGAGGACCGTGCCGCCGGCACGCGAACGTTCCAGTTTCTCAAGGGGCCGGTGTTCGCCAACGTCATCCTGGCCGACGAGATCAACCGCACGCCGCCCAAGACCCAGGCCGCTCTGCTCGAGGCGATGCAGGAGCGGCAGGTGACGGTAGGCGGCGAGCGACACGAGTTGGCGGCGCCGTTCTTCGTACTGGCCACCCAGAACCCGATCGAGCAGGAGGGCACCTACCCGCTCCCGGAAGCCCAGCAGGACCGCTTCCTGTTCAAGGTGTTCGTCGGCTATCCGACGCACGAACAGGAATGCGCCATCGCCGAGCGCACCACGGGCGGGCCCGAGCCCGCCGTGTCCGAGGTGTTCACCGGCCGGCAGATCAGCGAGTTCCAGCAACTGGTCCGGCGCATCCCGGCGGCGCCCGATGTGATCCGTCACGCGGTGGATCTGGTGCGCCACACCCGGCCTACCGAACCCGACGCGCCCGACTTCGTCCGCAAGATGCTCACCTGGGGGGCCGGTCCGCGTGCGGTGCAGGCGTTGATCCTGGGCGGCAAGGCCCGAGCGGCGCTGCGTGGGGACTGCCACCTCGCGGTGGACGACGTCCGGGCGCTGGCTCATCCGGTCCTGCGCCATCGGATCATCACCAACTACTCCGCCCGGGCCGGGCACTACGACGCCGACCGCGTGATCGATGATCTGCTAGAGGCCGTACCGGCGACGCCGGCCGGCATAGCCAACGACGCGACCGTGCGGCGAGCCCTGTCCTCCTAGCGTGGAGAGCAGAGACTTGAGGATTGAGAGTGTAGAACTGAGAACGCCGGTGGTTCATTGCGTCCGGCACCGCGGTCGGTGGCCTGCCGATGACGCCTCTGTCCTCGATTCTCGATTCTCGGTTTCTGCGGCGCCGGGCTCGAGGCGGGTTCCGCGATGAACAACGCCGCGAACGAATCCGCGCCTCACCTCCGCCCCGAGGTTCTGACCCGCATATCGCGGCTGGAGCTGCGGGCCCGGCGCATCGTCGAGGGGTTCGTCAGCGGCATGCACGCCAGCCCGTTCAAGGGCTTCAGCATCGAGTTCGCCGACCATCGGCCGTACTCCCCGGGCGATGAGCCCCGCCACATCGACTGGCGCGTGTACGCCAAGTCCAACCGTTTTTACGTCAAGGAATACGAGGTCGAGACCAACGTTCGCACCCACCTGTTGCTGGATTGCTCCGGCTCGATGGCTTATCCCGAGCATCCCGGCGACGGCGCCGCGCCGGGCGATCCCGGCGCCCGGCTGAGCAAGTGGGACTATGCCGCCACGCTGGCCGTCTCGCTGGCCCACCTGCTGGTGCTGGAGCAGAGCGACGCGGCCGGGCTGGTCCTGTTCGACGAGCAGGTTCGGGCCCAGTTGCCGGTCAGTGCCAAACGCGCGTCGCTGATGGAGCTGGCTGAGTTCGTAACCCGCCATGCCCCGGCGGGGAAGACCGACCTGGTCGTGCCCCTGGCCGAACTGGCCGGGCGCATCCCCCGCAGCGGCCTGGTGATCATCATCTCGGATCTGCTGGCCGACCCCGAGGCGCTCATCGACGGCCTGCAGCGGTTCGAGGCCGCCCGCCACGACGTGATCGTGTTGCACGTCCTCGATCACGACGAGCTGGAGTTTCCTTTCACCGACCGGACCCTGTTCGAGGGCATGGAGGAGAAGGGCATCGAGATCACGACCGATCCGCAGTCACTGCGCGACAGCTACCGCCGGGCCGTGCAGCAGTTCATCGAGCGGGTCCGCGGCGCCTGCCTGGACCGCAACATCGACTACGCCCTGTTCAGCACGGCCGATCCGCTGGAGACCGCCCTGCCGGCGTTTCTGGCCAACCGCATGCACCACGTCGCCCGCGGGCGCATCAGGAGGTGATGCCAGTGGCCGCCGCCTTGCCTGTTCTGGGCGCCTTCGTTTACCCCGGCCTGTTCTACGCCGGGGCGGCCGCGGTAGCCGCGCCGATCCTGATCCACATTCTGGCCCGCAGACGGTTCAAGCGAATCCGTTGGGCGGCCATCGAATTCCTGATCGACGCCGAGAAACGCAACCGCCGACGCGTGCGCCTGGAACAGTGGGTCCTGCTGCTGATGCGTTGCCTGGCCGTCCTGCTGATCGCCCTGGTGGTGTCACGGCCCTACCTGCAGCCGCAAAGCCTGGCGGCTCTGCTGGGCGGGCGGGAGCGCACCGAGCGCATCTTCCTGCTCGATGACTCGTACAGCATGGGCTACACGGCCGGCGATTCCACGGTTTTCGACGCGGCCAAGGAGAGCCTGATCCGACTGATCGGCTGGGTCCACCGGCAGGTGCCGGAGGACCCGGTGACCGTGCTGCGCAGTTCCGCCCCGGCCACGCCCATCGCCGCCGCCGCTCGGCTGGACGACGCGGGCGCCGAGGACCTTTTCGCCCGCGTTCGGGCGCTTCATCCCTCGCAGCGGACGCTGCAACTCGACGATGCCGTTGCCTCGGTGCGCAGGCTGCTCGACGAGAGCCCCGAGATCGTCGGTGCCAGCCTGTGTGTGGTCAGTGACTTTCAACGGACCGACTGGGTGGAACGCCCGGCGCAAAGGTCGAACGCCGACGCCGGGACGCGGAATGAAGGAGATGGTGACGCTACCGCCGCCTCGCCGCTGGCGCCGCTGGCCGATTGGGCGGCCGGCGAGCGGGATCTGAGCGTCGTGCTGGTGGCCGTCGGCGATCCCGACGCGACCAACCGCTCCGTGGCCGATCTGGACGCGTCGCGGTCGCCCTTCGTGGCCGGCACCGAGGGTATGCTGAACGCGGTCATCGCCAATCACGGCGACAATGACCTGGAGAACGTCGAACTGGAGGTTTATCTCGGTTCGGCAGCGGCGCAGACCGAGCCGGTCGCGGCAATCGCCGCTCGCCAGACCGCATCGGTGCCATTGCCGGTCACCTTCCCGAGCAGCGGCTTCGAGGCGGTCCGCGTCGAGCTGCCGCCGGACGGGCTCACGGTCGATGACACGCGAACCGCCGTGGCGACCGTCAATGACGCCATCCGCATCCTGGTGGTCAACGGCGAGCCGTCGGCCGACCCCTATCGCGACGAGGTCAGGCTGCTGGCCACCGCACTGCGACCCGAGGGCGAAGTCTTCAGCGGGAATCAGGTTCAGGTCATCGACGAGGCCGAATTCGAGAGCACCGATCTGGAGAACTATCACCTGGTGGTTCTGGCGAACCTCTACCGCGTCAGCGACGTGGCCGTGGAAGGGCTGACCGAGTTCGTCCGGACCGGCGGCGGGTTGCTGGTGTTTCTCGGCGATCAGGTGAACGCCGGTCTGTACAACGACGCGCTCCATGCCGGCGGCAGCGGCCTGTTGCCCGTCGCCCTCGACGAGATCGTCCAGGCCCCCGCCGCCGGTGTCGCTTGGGCCGAGGTCGATCTCCTGCATCCGATCACACGCGTCTTCGCAGGGCGCGACAATCCGTTCTTGCAGCGTCTCACGTTCAATCGATACTTCCGCGTCCGCGACGAGCGACCGTCGGACGACGGCTCGCCGTCGGCCGTGCGCGACTCGCTGTTCACCGTCCTGGCCCGCTTCAGCGACACCGAACAGACGCCGGCCATTCTCGAGCGGGCCTTCGGTTCCGGCCGGGTCATGCTGGTCACCACCAGTTGCGACCTCGAGTGGAACAACTGGGGCAAGGACCCCAGCTACGTGATCCTCCTGCTGGACGCCGTTCGATACCTGGCCCGACGGGCGGCGGGTTCGCCCGGCCTGCTGGTCGGCGCCCCGATCGAGATTGCTCTGGATTCGCAACAGTACGAGCCCGACGCCCTGCTGCGCACGCCGGGCTACCCGGCCGAGGCGGAAATCCCGATCACGGCCGTGCCCACCGACGATGGCCGCACGCTAACGCTGCGTTGGAACCGGACCGACGTCGCGGGACTGTACCGTTTCGTGCTGCGCCGGCGCGATCCGTCGCTGGGCTACGACGACATCCGCGCGGTGGCGGTCAACCCGGACCCGCGTGAAGGCGACCTGAGCATCACCGGTGAGGAGGACCTGCGTCTGGCCCTGCCGGGCATCCCGCTGGAGTACTTCGCCTCCACGGACGCGCTGGAGGACCTTGACGCCGCCGGGCGGAAGGAACTCTGGCCCGGGTTCCTTATCGCCGCGCTGGTCGTGCTGCTCGGCGAGCAGACGCTGGCCTATGTATTCGGGAGGCGGGGATGATCGCTTCGACGCAATGCTGGGCGAGCGTCTCGGCCCTCGCGTCGAGCGCACTGGCCGTCGTCGATCCGCTCGAGATCGATCGACGCGTGGAGTTTGAGGCCCTGCCCGGCGGGTGGGCCCGTGTGGCCGGCCTGCTGCTGGCGGCGGCGATCCTGGGGGCCGTGGTGTGGATGTACCGCCGGGAGGGCCGGGCCGGAGCGTCGATGCGGGCCCGCATGATTCTGGCGGGCATTCGCTGCGGCGTGCTGGCGGTTCTCATCGCCATCTGGCTCGAACCGGTCGTCGCCACCTACGTCACGCGGCGGATCGAGTCGTACTGCCTGCTGATGGTGGATGACTCGGCCAGCATGGACCTCAAAGACCTCCACCGTGGCGAGGAACAGTCACGACGGGTGGCCGCTGTAACGGGCGAGACGCCCACGTCCCCCGTGCGCCGAGCGGACCTGGCCCAGCACCTGCTGACCAATGACGATCACAGGCTTCTTCGCAAGCTGACCGAACGCAACCGGGTCAGGCTCCAGACCTTCGCCGATTCCCTGGAGACCGTGTGCACGCTCGAGGCTCGGCGTCAGGGTGGCGCCGATCCCGAATTGGCAATAGCCGAGCGCGAAGACCGGGCCGCTGACGCCACGGACGGTCCGCCATTCGCGATTCGCAATCCGCTGGTCTTCTCCGCCCGGGGAAGCGCGACCAACGCGGCACTCGCCCTGCGCCGGGCGACCCAGCAGTTGGACGATTCCCCCATCGCCGGCGTCGTCCTGCTGACCGACGGCGGCTTCACCGAGCCCGATGCCTACGAGGCGGTCGCCGCCCTGGCCCGGGAGCAACGGCTCCCGCTGCACGTGGTCGGCCTGGGTGACCCCTCGCCGCCGCGCAACGTGCGAGTCGTCGAACTGGCGGCGCCGGAGAGCGCTTTCGAGCGGGACCCGTTTCAGTTGATCGCCCAACTATCGGCCACCGGGTTCGCCGGGACGAACATCAGCGTCGAGTTGTACGAGCGCCCGGCCGACGGGTCGGGTGATGCGGTTCGTGTCGAGGCGCGGCAGATCATAGTTCAGGATGACGGACCGCTGGAGGCGCAGACGTTCACCTGTCGCCCCAAGCGAGTGGGGCGCTGGCTCTACCGGGTCGAGGTTCCGATCGAACCGACCGAACTGATCGCGGACGACAACCGCAGGCAGACGACCGTGAACGTGATCGACGCCCGCATCCGCGTTCTGCTCGTCGCGGGTGGCCCGAGTTGGGATTACCGCTACCTCTCCCGCCTGCTGGAACGTGACGATGCCTTTGACGTGAGCTGCTGGTTGCAATCCGCCGACGTGGACGCGGTTCGTGACGGCAACACCATCATCGATCACTTGCCTACCACGGCGCCCGAGCTGTTCGCCTACGACGCCATCATCCTGCTCGACCCCGATCCCGACGAACTCACTCAGGACTGGTGCCGGCAGACCGCCCGCCTGGTCACCCAGTACGGCGGCGGGTTGCTCTACGCCGCCGCTCGGATGCACACGCCCGGCCTGGTCCACGACGAGCGGGTCCGCCCGCTGCTCGATCTGCTCCCGGTGGCGCTGGACCCCGAGGCCGACCTGATCCTGAATCGCATCGGGCACTATCAGCAGCACGCGTCGCCGACCATGGTTCCCGACGCCGCGTTGAGCCATCCGGTCTTCACCGCTCGCGGGGGCGGAACCCGCGGCGACGCCGCGCCGTTCGTGGACCGACTCCGGCAGGGCGCGGGCGAGATCTACTGGCACTACCCCGTCCTGCGGGAGAAACCGGTGGCCACCGCACTCCTGCGGCACGCCGACCCGCGGATGGTCAACTCCTACGGTCCGCACGTGCTGGCCGCCGTGCAGTTCGCCGGTGCCGGACGGACAGCCTTTCTGGCCTTCGACGGCTCGTGGCGCTGGCGGCGCTACGGCGAGGAGGTCTTTGACGGCTTCTGGGTGCGCCTGCTGCGGCATCTCGTCGAGGGCAAGCTGCTGGGCACCAAGAAGCGCGGGCTCATCCTGACCGATCGCGACGATTACCAACTCGGGGCGGCGGTGGCGGTTCAGGCCCGCGTGTACGACGAACAGTTCGCGCCGCTGTCGGCCGGGCACGTCGAGCTCTCTTACAGCATCGACTCGCTGACGCATCAGTTTGACCTGCAGGCGGCCCCGGATCGTCCCGGCTGGTTCGAAGGTCGTTTCGTGCCCGACCGCGTCGGCAGCTATGAGATCACCCTGGAGCTTCCCGGCGCCGGGCAGACCGAGGGATTGACCATTCGGCGTCTGGTGCAGGTCTCGCGACCCAACCTCGAGATCCTTCACCCCCGGATGATGCGTGACGCGATGGTGTCACTCGCGGCCACGGTGGACGACGGGCGATACTACGAGATGGACGAGGCGGCCCAGTTATGGCAAGCCATCCCCGACCGGCACGAATCGATCACGGTTCGCTCGCGGCCAGCCGCTCTGTGGGACTCGGGCTGGACGCTGTTTGTGCTGGTCGGGCTGCTGTCGTTGGAATGGGGACTTCGGAAATGGGCCAGACTGCTGTGACACGGTTCCGGCCGGATCGATGCGTGACACCCGGCGGGCGGAAACGTGCCGGACGGTGATATTGCGATGACGGGAAACCGCGTTTAGCGACGGGAACGATGACGCCAACCGAGTTCGAGCACGACACCATCCGCCCGCTGCAACGGCTGGCCCTGCGGCTGCGCGGATACGTGCTGCTCGACGGGCTGGCGACGGCGATGCTCGTGGCCCTGCTCGGCGCGGCACTCGGTTTCCTGCTCGATTGGGGTTGGCACCTGCGACTGGACATGCGGGCCGCACTGCTGGCGTTGACCGCCGTCGCGGTGGGAGTCACCTTCTGGCGACGGACGCTGGTCCCGTTCGGCAGACCGCTGGGTCCGGCGGAGATGGCCCTGCTGGTCGAGCGGCGCTTTCCCGGGCTCCGCAGCGAGTTGATCTCCGCCGTCCGGTTCCACCGCGGGCAGGTCGGGGCGCCGGAGTCCAACTCCCCGGACCTGATGGCCGTCGTGCTGGACCGGGCCTCGGACGACGTCGCCACCCTCCCCCTGACCGACGTGCTCAATCACGGCCGGGCACGGCGCAGCAGTGCCGTCGCCACCGGAGTCGTGGCCCTGGTCACGCTGGCCTTTCTGCTGGCCCCGGAAACGATGGGCATCTGGTTCGACCGGGCGGTGTTGCTCGGCGATACGCCCTGGCCGAAGAAGACCCGGCTGGTGGTCGATCTGCCCGAGGGTGTTCTGCGCGGGGCCCGCGGCGACGACCTGGAGGTTCGGGCCTACGTTCCCGACGCGTATGAGGCGCCGGAGCTGGTGGACATCGTCTTTACCCACGACTCCGGCAAAACCGGGCGAGAACACATGATCCGCGTGGGCGACCACGGTTACCGCTACACCTTCAGACGGGCCACCGAGGCGTTCGAGTTTTATCTGGAAGGCGGCGATGACCGCACGGAGACTTTTCGGGCCGTATTGACCGACCGGCCGAAGGTCGAGCGGGCCACGATCCACGTCACGCCGCCGGCATATACCGGCCTGGAGCCCTTCACGCTGCCAGACCGGCGCCGCTCGGTCGAAGTGCTGCCGGGCAGCGAGGTCACGCTGAGCATCGAACCGAACAAGCCCGTTCAGCAGGCCAGGCTCCTCGCCGGACAGGACCACGTTGCCGACGCGGTCCGACAGGGCGATGTCTGGCGGGTGACGCTGCGCCCGACGCGGTCGCAGACACTCCACTTCGCCTTGCTGGACGAGGTTGGCCTGGAGAACAGCAGGCCGGCTCGGTTCGACATTCGCCTACTGAGGGATCAGCCGCCGCAGGTGCGCATGAGTCTTCCCGGTGTGGGTGACCTGATCACCCACGAGGCGATCCTGCCGGTCGAGCTGGACTTCCGCGACGACTACGGCCTGGCCCACGTCGAACTCGTCTACCAGATCGCCCGCGAGGGCGAGACCGAGCGGACGATTCCGCTTCCCGCGTTCTCCTCCGGCGCGAAGCGATTCAACCATCGGACCGACTTGGCCGTGGCGTCTCTGGCCGGCCTGGTCGGCGACCGCGTCACGCTGTTCGCCCGGGCGTCTGACCTGGACGACGTGTCGGGCCCTAACGAGGCGTCGGCCACCGCCGTCACGCTGCGAATCGTGGCTCGCGACGAGTTGCTGGCCGAGTTGGCCCGCCGCGAGCAGGAGTACCGCCGTGATTTCGAGCGTGCGGTCAGCGCCCAGGAGCAATTGCGCCGGCGGCTGTTGACCGCGATGGACCGGCTGGCCCGCGACGAGGATCGCCAGGACGCGATGGCCGAAGTCGCCGCCGCCGAGCGCGGCCAGCGCCAGATCGCCGGGCAGGTGAACGCCATCCGCCAGCAGTTCGAGCAGATCCTGGCACGGATGCAGGTCAACCGGCTCGATACGGATGACGTCCGACAGCGCCTGGGCGAGGGGATCATCGCGCCGCTGACGCGGCTGGCCAGGCGCGATCTCGGGGCCGCCGCCGACGCGCTGCGCAGGGTTTCCCGTGCGCAACCGGGCGAAATGCCCGACCTGGCCTCGCGCATCGATCCGCAACAGGTCGAGGTGCTGGCGACCATGCAGGCGGCCCTGGCCAACATGCTAAAATGGGAGGGATTCCAGGAGACGGTGACTCTGCTGCGCGAGATTCTGCGCTTGCAGAAGGAAGTCAACGAAGAGACGGTCGAGGAGATCGAACGCCAGGCGGCGGAGATATTCGACGATTCCTAGAGGCGGCGTCGCTTCGCCGGATCGGGCCTTGTCATGAAACCGACACCGCGATTCATCAAAGTGCTCTGGACCGCGCTCCTGGCCTGCGCGGCCTCGGCGTTTGCACAGCAGGACGCACCGCAACCAACCGAAATCACCAAGCCGCTGCCCGCCAAGCAGCAGATGATCCAGGATCGAATCCGCCGTCTGCAGGACCGGATGTTCCGCCTGTACGAGAAGCTGGCCGAGACCGAACCCGACAACGCCGCCAAGCTGTCGGCGGCGCTCGAGCGCATCGGCCGGTCCGACATCGACGACAAGGTGGAAGAGCTCGTGGCCATGCTCGCCGACGACGCTCAGCTCCTGCGGGCTCACGACGAGCAGGAGCAACTGCTGGCCGATCTGGAGGGCGTCCTAACCCTGCTCATGCAGCACGGTGACGCGGAGAACCGCCGCCAGCGAATCGAGCAGTTGCGCCGGCTGGGTCGCGAACTCGAAGAACTGCTGGAGGAGCAACAGCAGCAACGCAGCGACGCGTCCCGATCGGCCGCGGCGGCCCGGCGGGCGGGCCAGATCGGTCAGGCCCTGCAACGGCTGGACAAGCTGATCGAACAACAGCAGGCACAACGCGAAGCGGCCGACGAGTCACCCGCGGACCAAAGCCCGCAAGCGGCGACCGACCAGCAACAGCTCGCCGAGCAGGCCGACCAGTTGGCCCAGGACGTTCGCGATATCGAGCCGGTCCCCGATGCGGAGGCGGCGCCGGACGCCCAGGAGCCCACCGGACAGGCGGCCGACTCGATCGACTCCGCCGCCGAGAACATGCGGGGTGCCGCCGACAAGGTCGAGCAGGGCGACACAAGCGGAGCCCGGCAAGAGCAGGATCAGGCTCTCGATGATCTACGGCGCGCCCGGCATCGGTTGCAGGAAGAGGCCGAACGATTGAGCGAAGAGACTCCGCCCGGCGACCCCACCGACGCAGGGACCGAGCAACGCAAGACCGCCGACAAAACCGGCGACCTGGCCGACAGGATGAAAGGCGCCCAACCCGGAGGCCGGGCGGAGCAGCAGCCCGCACCCGGCCAGCAGAACGTCGAACAGGCTCAGGGCCACATGCTGGACGCGGCCGACGACCTCGACCGCCAGAATCCCGACGAGGCCACCGAGGATCAGGACCGGGCCATCGACGAACTGAACGACGCCCGCCGGCAACTCGAAGACGAACTCCATCAGCTTCGCCGCGAGGAACGTGCGGAACTGCTGCGCGATCTCGAGGGCCGGTTCGCCGAGATGCTCTCCCGGCAGCTCGCGATCAACACCGACACGGTGGCCATCCACGCCCGCGGCACGCCCGCGCTGACCCGGCCGGACCGCTTGCGGGTGGCCGAACTGGCCGAAGGCCAACGCGAGTTGGCCGCCGAAGCCGGAACCTGCCTGCACATTCTCCAGGAGGAAGGGACGACGATCGCCTTCCCGCGCGTGGTCGAGCAGATTCAGCAGGACATGAGCGTTGCGGCCGATCGGCTGTCGAGTCTCTCGGTCGGCCCGCTGACCCAGGCGATCCAGGAGCAGATCGCGGCCGCCCTGCGAGAACTCATCGAAGCCGTCCAGCGCAAGCAGGATCAGGAGGGGCAACCCGACGGCCAGGAGGGTCAGCCCGGTGACAGCAGCCCCCTGCTGCCCCCGTCGGCGGAACTGAAGCTCCTTCGAGCGGCCCAAGTGCGCATCAACGTGCGTACCGCAACCGCCGAACAGGCTCGCCAGGCGGAGGAAGAACCGGCACAAGAGGTTTGCCGCGTCGTCCGGCAACTCGAAGACCGGCAGGGCGAGCTGGCCCGAATCGCCTCAGAGATGCGCGAACAGGCGGAAGAGCAATAGCGAACGACGAATGAACATCAGCAAGTGCCCGGTAGCGAGCAACGTAGTGCAGGTCATGAATCCGGTCCGCCGGATCGGCGACGCGGAACCCGGCCGCCAGCGACGGCGACCAGGCTCGCGACCGCGGGCCGTAGCGTGCCATTCGCGCGGCGTGGGCGCGTTCCTTCTGGGATGCATCCTCGTTCTGCCGGCCCTGGCACCGCGAGCGGTCGCGGCTGATGGCACGGCGACTGGAGACGAACTCACCGACCGGTTCGTCCGGAACGTTGCTGATTCCGACCTGTACGACGAAGCCGTCAAGACGTTCATCACCCAGCGCTGGGCCGAGCGCAAGGAGACGGAGGACGCAGCGGGTTTTCTGCTCGAAGCCCTCGCACTGCTGTCGCAGGAGTTTCGGTCCGGGCTGGCCGCATTCGACGAGGATCGCTTCGCCGACGCCACCGGCGCGATGAAACCGCTCACGCAGAGCCTGGACCCGTACCTGGCGGCCAACGCGGCCGTCTATGAAATCAAGGCCCTGGTGGCCGCCGACGACCTGGAACAGGCCGAGCGGAAGATCGCCGCCCTGCTGGCCCTGCCACTGCGGGTCGAGCAGTACACCCACGCGAGCGCCGAGGTCCATTACCTCAAAGGCTACTGCGAGTTGGGCAACCTGAAGTACGTCGAGGCGACTCGGTCGCTGCTGGACATGCTGGAACGATTTCAGGACGCCCCGCAGCGCCTCCAGGTGACCGCCCGGCAGATGCTGGCCGAAGTGCGGACCCGCATACCGGATGGCCTCGGCGACGTGACCGACCTGATGACCTACGCCACCCGCCGGATGGCCAACGACGATACCGGGCAGCGTGTGCAGGAGCGCCAGGGCATGGCGGTGGAGATTCTCGACAGACTCATCGAGGAAGCCCAGCAGCAGGAGCAGAGCGGCGCCGGCGGTGGCGGTCAGTCCCGGCCCGGTTCCGGCTCCGACCGGACGCAGCAACCCATGCGGGATTCGCATCTGCCGCAAGGGCCGGGCTCGCAACAACAGAGGATCGACCAGCGCGTCGCGAACCCCGGTGAGGCCTGGGGCGCGATGCAACCGGCCGAGCGCGAACGCATCGTTCAGGTGCTCAAGGAGAACTTCCCCGATCGCTATCGCCGGCTGGTCGAACAGTACTATGAGCAGCTTTCGCAGGAGCCGTAGAAGTCCGTGAGTGTATTGTCCGGCATTCGACGTGGCGGTCGCGGCGTGGTCGGCCTGTGGGCGGTGGTCTGGGCCGGCGTCGCGATCGTGCCCGCAGCGGGCAGCGGCGCCGCGCAGGTCGAGGTGCGCACCATCGACGGCTCGTTTCTGCACGGCCAATACGCCGGCATCGGTCCCAACGACGTTCTCCGCCTGCACGTTGACGGAACCGCGCTGCAACTACGGCTTGACCAGGTCGAACGCATCGTCTTCGACACGCCGCAGCAACCACCGCGGACGTCGGCGGACGACACGGACTTCCACTTGGCCGACGGCGGGCATCTCACCGGCCGAATCGTGGCCGCCATTGACGACGGGATCGCGGTGCGCACCGCCTTCGCCGAGTCGGTCGCCTTGAAGTTCGAGCAGTTGGCCGCCATCCGGTTCCCGGCCGACCCCGACCCGCCTCAGGCCCGGGAGGTCTTCGAGAACGAACGCGCCGCTCGGCTGCCGGGCAAGGACGTCCTGGTCAGCCGGACGGAGCAGGGCGTCAAGGCCGTCCGCGGCACCATCGTCTCGCTGGGGCCGACACGCGGGCGCTTCGTCTTCAACGAACAAGAGCGCGCCTTCGACGTGTCATCCATCTACGCCCTGGTCTGCGCCCGGGGCATCGCGCCGACCGGACCGGCGCCGGCCCGCATCCACCTGGCCGACGGCGCCGTGCTGTCGGCCCGCCTGTTGCCTTCAGGGGATGCGCAGGTTGCCTTTGAAACGAGTTTCGGCGCACGGCTGGAATTGTCCTGCGATTGGGTCCGGACAATCACACTGCACAGCGACCGTGTGGTCTACGTCAGTGACCTGGAGCCGGTGCGTCAGGACGTCCAGGGCCTGCTGCACGCTCCCTGGCCGGTGCGCCTGGACGCCAGCGTAACGAACGCGCCGATCCGCCTGGACAACCACGTTTTTGAGAAGGGCCTCGGCGTGCACGCCAGGACGCAGCTCGTCTACGCGCTGGCCGGCGAGTTCGAGCGCTTCTGCGCCACCATCGGCATCGATGACGCCGTCCGTCCGCGGGGAGACGTCGTGTTCCGCGTACTCGGCGATGGGCACAACCTGTTCAACAGCGACCCCGTAACGGGGCGAGACGCGGCGCAGGATCTGAACATCGACGTGACCGGTGTCAAAGAGCTGACGCTTCTGGTGGATTTCGGCGAACAGATGGACCTGGGCGATCACGCCGACTGGGCCGACGCCCGCGTCCTCCGCCCGGCCGACGCACCG
>DATKXO010000068.1:0-3862 GCA_035528995.1 Phycisphaerae bacterium
GCGACCCAGCCGTCGCCCATGCCGAGGGATGTGATCATCTGCTCGATCTGGCCCTCGAGGACGAATGCGGCGGCCATCAGGTCGAAGACCCGGACATGATTCGGGAAGGGACGGTTGATCGGGAGCCCCGCGGTGGGTACGCTTTCCATGCTCAAGCCTCCTCTGAGGGTTTGGGCCACGGGCCGGGGTGTACTACCACCGCCGGCCCACTTCTTTGTCTATTCTACGACGGTCGCCAGCCTGTCACTCACCTCACGGAGGTCGGCGGCGATTTTGCGCAGGGCCGCACTGACGGCTGTGCCCTGCTCCCCTGCTCGTCGGCCGTTGGCCCGCAGACCAGCGACGATGAGCGTCTCAATGACCATGCTGTTAGTCACCCGCTTGAGTCCGGGATAGCGGCCGCGACGATGGTCAGACGCTATGTCCATGTAGACGCGCTCCACCTCGTCGCGTACTGCTCCGGAGAGATGCACCTTCTGGCAGGACTGCTTGTCCTTCATCGGCAGAAGGGCGCTTTCGCATAGGTCCACGTTCAATCTCCTGAGTACCCTAGCAATACCGTATTATAGGGCTAGACGGGCGATAGGCAAAGGAAAACTCATGAGACGATCACTTTTTCTTGCGGCGGTGCTGGCGGCGGTTGGGGCGGCTTTCGCGGTCGGCCACGGCGCTGCAACCGCCCCGGCGGTCAAGTACGGATGGGCTGGGCCTGTGCTCAGCAAGTCGGCTGGATTGACGGTTCTGGAAGAGCGTTGTCTGAAGCACAGCTTCCGGTCCGAGCCGCTTGGCATCAGCCATGAATGGCTGATAACCGCGCAGGTCGCGACGCCGCACATGAACGGCGTCCTGGTGCGGACGAACTTGACCCTGCGCCCCGGCGCAAGCAAGGCCGACGCCGAGCGCCGTGTGGGCGTTGCCATCCGGGAGGCTACGGAGAAGATCCGGAAGGGCGTGCTCGCGCCGCCGACGCCGCCCCCGGGCGTAGACCCGACGTTCGTCACTGTCGATCCGTTCAGGGGGTTTGCGCACGCGCGACTTGAGTTCTACGCCAACGGCAAGCTCATCTCGGCGACGGGGGTAACGCTGGCGGCGCTCGGTAAGCCGTAGATTGTCCCGCGCGAGTCCAGGCGTTCCATCACCATGTGATGGAACGCTGCCGTCCGGCTCCGGGCCGCTTCCAGGAAGCCATCCCCGGAGAAGTCCACTGCTCGCGCGACCGACTTCCGCCAGTCGCGCCCCAAGGCGACGCCCGGCTTCTTTCCGAAGGTGTAGAACTTGACGCTCCACGGCCGCTGGATCAGCACCTTCCGGCCGAGCCACATAGCCCACAGTGCGCCATGATACGAGGACGTGACCACCGTCGCGCCGCTCGCCAGGAAACGGATGGCCCTGGCGGCGTCGGGTGTCCTGTTGTCCATGCGAGGCGCATCGCCCATCTTGTCAAACGGGTGATGCTGATGGTTGTAGACGACGACTTCGTGAGTTGGCTTCGTCGGGTGGGTCAGGCCCGGGTGCAGGCAACTTGGGCAGGGAACGCACTCGAACGGCGTGTCCAGATCTCGGACGCCGCAGAGATCGAAGAGGTGCAGCGAACACGCAAAGGATCCGTACTCGACGTTCCCTTTGCCCGCCCGCCCGATGCCCCACGCGATGCGCAAGCCGCCCGGCCTCGACAGGATCTCCAGCTTCGCGGCATCGGAGACCAACCCGCCGCCGCCGATGATGATGTCCGCCGAGCCGTGGGCCTCCATCCAGGCGTCCGTCACTTCCTGCCAATCCACGATCTGGTAGGGGCGCCCAAACTCGACGTAGTGCGCGGGACAGCAGGCGGCGTCGCCAGTGTTGCCCTCCTTGATGTGGACGAAGATGAGCCGCTGGGACCATTGCTGTGCCAGCGCCTTCTTGCCGTTGGGGCCGGTCCAGTGCCGAATGAAAGCGTCTGGTCTCTTGCCCGAGCGGACGAACCAGTTGGCGTCCCCGGAAAGGGGCGATGGAGACATGCCGGACTCGTGCAAGACTTGGCTCAATACGTCCTGGTCGCCACAGAACTTCTCACGATCCAGCATGACGCGCCGCGCCCATTGCTCGATGACAGGTGCCCCGTGGCGTACGCAGAGGACGCCGGAGTTGTAGGTCTGCACGTGCGCAGGCAGGGCCTTGGGCGAGCTGATGGGGTAAGCGCTTGGGCGCATGCACACGTCAGCCTCGGCCAGCGACGAGAACACGGCGTCGAGCGATCCGCACACCTCGCAGTCCACGTCGAGCCACAGGCTGCGCGAGAACGGGGATGCCAGGATGGCGGCCGGCTTGAGCCACCACCCGGCCAAGTGCTCGCGGGCTTGTGTCATCGGTTCATATCGGCCGCGTCGTCGGCACCATTCGATCATGGACTGGGACATGCCGAAATCGCAGAATAGAATCGGCCGCCGGTCGTGCGAGCGGAGCCGATGATGCCAGCCTGGAAGCAGGTTCTCCTGCCAGCGATCACACCCGACGATGATGCCTTCCCGGCCATTCGGCTTCGCATGAAGCCAATGGCAGACCTCTGCCTTCTTGCAGTGCAGAACCCTCGCGTCGATGCCTTGGGCGAAGGAACTGAGCCGGACGAGCACGTCGGGGAGGGCTTCGTAGGGCATGCGGCCGTTGATGGGCGAGTCCCTGGTGGCGCTCGTGATCTCGATCCCTCTGTGCCTAGCCTTGGCCGCGAAGGCTGGCAGCCAGGTTGCGATCTGGCCGTAAAGCTGGCGGTTGTGTGATCGTTCCTTGCCGTCCAAGACCCGACTGTCGTGGTAATCCGTGCTACCGCCGAAGTCGCATCCGACCAAGTAGATGTTGCGATACCCCTGCCAGATCAGCAGATGGAGCATGAAGGTGAATGTGCCGCCCGACATGATGAACTTGACGTCGTGCTCGCGACGGTCGAGGATCAGGTCGGCAGACACCCTTCGTTCAGGATCCCCGAAGTAGGTATTTGCGCACTCGGCGACTCGGCCCACTGTGCAGTGGAGGTCTTGGTATCCCGCCCGGAGTATCTTCGTGAAGGGCTCAGACCACAACCGGGGGTCGTAGGCCGAAGGCTTATCCAGTCCGGCCCAGATGTCGGGACGGACATGCGGGTACGCTGTATTGATGGCCGCCACCAGCACACCCGGCATGTGCAGGTCCTCGTCGCGGACCGCGCTGAGAGATGGGCCCGGACAGCAGAACAGGACAGTCAGAGGGGATCGACTTCGGGCAAACCCCTTTGTGGGGAGCATGCCGCTGCCGCAGTCGTACCAGAGTGCCATGCGTCATTCGCTCCAACCCCACCCGTCCCACGTCGTCTCGTCGATCCAGGTCGGCACGCCGTTGATTAAGGCGAGTATGTAGTAGCCCATCGCCGGCCCGCTCGGAAGTCCGCCGCCCGCGGGCCCGGTGGGTCCGGTCGGGCCGGTGATACTCTCGCCAGGCGGCCCCGTTATGCCTTCGCCCTGTGGGCCGGTTGGCCCGGTGGTCGTCGCGCCCGGTGGCCCGGTCGGGCCGGTGATCGCGGGGCCGGTCGGGCCGGTGATCGTATTGGCTGGCCCGGTCGGGCCGGTGATTCCGCCGCCTGCTGGTCCCGTCGGCCCCTCCGTCAGCACCGCCCTCTCGAACGTGTAGACCGGTTCGTGGGAGCCTTGGACTTCTCCGTCTCCCCCGTCGCCCTCGGCGTAGATGGTGACCTCGACGTACAGCGTGCCGTCCAGCGGCAGCAGGCTGTGGCTCCCGTCGAACTCCAGGTTCTTGGCGCAGACGACGGTGTTGTTGATGAGGTTGGCCCCGCCCGCCAGTTCCCAGTCGTTCCGCAGCGGGTCGTGGTAGGTGACGACCGGCGTTCGCAGGT
>DATKXO010000069.1:0-43557 GCA_035528995.1 Phycisphaerae bacterium
ATTCCGCACGTGGGGCAGGGGTATCCGGTGACCAACGGGAGCGAGCAGGGCCACATGCCCAGCGCTCGATGGGTGCCGTAGCCCCGGGGATCGGGCTCCAGGAGGCCGGCGGTGGCCAGCAATGTCAGGCACCCGCCCGCCACCAGGGTCGCCCAGACCCTCGCCGCTCGGGTGTTCACCGGGCGCAGCCGGTAGAACAACGGCCCCAGCGGATGGTCGCGCTTGGCAGCCGGGCGCGCCTGAGGCACAAGATTCGTGTCCGACTTTGTGATCATGGGCCGAACGTTCATTGGAACGGACTATCCCGCTCGACCCTAGCCCAAGGACCAGGGGAGGTCAAGGATTCGGACATCCGCAGGCCCACCTCTGGTGCTTGATCCGAGGGGCGGGCCTGCAGCGCTCCGTGGAAGGTACCAAACCGATCGTATTAGCTTGTTGACGATCTCGACGCCACTCCTATAATCCTCGCCCGGATAGGGTTGGTCGCGGCTTGACGTTCGCGATTCAGCGACATCCCGGTCCCGCTCGCGCGAAAGGGACTGGACCATCTGCAGCAGACTGCGAGGCATTCCGTGGCTGATTCTGCAAACGAGAGTTTCTTCCAGCGTCATCACTTCTTCCTTCGTCGTCTTCATTCGCTCACCGGGATCATCCCAATTGGTGTGTTCCTGTGCGTGCACCTGACGATCAACTCGACCATCATCCATGGGGCAGCCGCCTTCCAGACGGCGGTGGAGGGCATCCACCTGCTGGACAGGGTGGGGATGCTCGGGGTGGTGGAGTTCGTCTTCATCTTCCTGCCCCTGTTGTTCCACGGCGTGCTGGGCGTGCAGATCTGGCTCACCGGCAAGTTCAACGTCACGACGCACCAGTACGGCGGGAACGTTCGTTACACCCTGCAGCGGATCACGGGCCTGATCGCGTTTGCCTTCATTCTCTATCACCTGTGGCACATGCACTGGCTGGGCCAGCCCTTGGGTGGTGGTTTGTTCCAGCCGCACAACGCCGCCGCGTCTGCGGCCAATGCCCTGGGACCCTGGTACTTGCGGGGAATCTACGCGATCGGCCTGTTGGCCGCGGTCTTTCACTTTGCTAATGGAATCTGGACGTTCCTGATCACCTGGGGCATCGTCATCGGGCCACAGGCCCAGCGCAAGGTGGGCTGGGTTTGTGCCGCCATCGGCGTGCTGTTGGCACTGGCCGGGCTGGGTTCGCTGCGCGGCTTCGGGCAGATGGTCGCCCAGCCTCAGCAGCCCGAGGGGCCGACCGCCGAGATGGTGGCCCAGGTGGACCATGCTCCCTGAATGTTTTGCATCGACTCACTGAGGTTCGGCGACCGATATGGCAGATCAACGCATCATCGTGATAGGCGGGGGGCTGGGCGGCCTGTGGGCTGCCCTGCGGATGGCTGAGGCCGGCGTCCACGTCGATATCTTTTCCCTCTTTCCGGTCAAGCGCTCCCACTCCTGCTGTGCTCAGGGCGGGATCAACGCCGTGCTGGACACCAAGGGCCAGGAGGACTCGATCGAGCAGCACATCGTGGACACCATCAAGGGCGGGGACTACCTGTCCGAGCAGCCGCCCATCAAGACCATGTGCGAAGCCGCCCCGGGTATCATCCGCACCTACGACCGGATGGGCGTGACCTTCAGCCGCACGCCCGAAGGCATCATGGATCAACGCCTCTTTGGCGGCGTGAAGAAACGGCGGACCGCCTTCGCCGGGGCCACCACCGGTCAGCAGCTCCTCTACGCGGCGGACGAGCAGGTCCGCTACCACGAGTCCGAGCAAAAGGTGACCAAGTACGAGGACTGGGAGTTCCTCTCGGTGGTGCTCGACGGCGAGGGGGTCTGTCGCGGCATCACGGCCATGAACCTTCACGACATGAAGGTTCATGCCTTCCGCAGCGATGCCGTGATCCTGGCCACGGGTGGTCTGGGGTTGATCTACGGCCAGTCCACCATGTCCACGAACTCGACGGGTGCGGCCGCCGCCCGGGTCTACCAGCAGGGGGCCAAGTTCGCCAACGGCGAGTTCGTCCAGTTCCATCCGACGGCCATGAAGGGCCACGACAAGAACCGGCTCATGTCCGAGGCCTGCCGCGGCGAGGGCGGGCGGATTTGGGTCCCGAGCGAGAAGGGCGATACGCGAGAGCCGCGAGAGATTCCCCAGGAGGAGCGCTTCTACTTCCTCGAAGACTGGTACCCGACCTATGGCAACACCGTGCCCAGGGACGTGGCCTCGCGGGCCATCGTGCGGGTGACCCGCCACATGGGCCTGGGCCTGAACGGGCAGGACGTGGTTTACCTGGACCTGTCGCACCATCCCCGCGAGTTTCTGGAGCAGAGGCTGGGCGGCATCCTGGAGATGTACACCACCTTCTCGGGGGAAGACCCCTACACCGGTCCGATGAAGATCTTCCCGGCCACGCACTATTCGATGGGCGGCGTGCTGGTGGACTATGCCAAGGACGAGCAGACCGGCGGTATGCAGAAGGTCCACCCGCGCAACCACGTCACCACCATTCCCGGTCTGTACGCCTGCGGGGAGTGCGACAGCGGCTACCACGGCGCCAACCGCCTGGGAGCCAACTCGCTGCTCAGCGCCACGTTCAGCGGCCAGATCGCCGGTGCCGCGGCCGCCGCCTACCTCAAGAGCCTCAAGAAGAGCGCCGCCGACCTGGACGAGAAGTACTTCGAGAGCGAGCGCACTCGACAGGAGGTCATCAACCAGGAGCTGCTCAGCCCCAACGGCACCGAGAACCCGTTCGCCCTGCACCGGGAACTCGGCGAGGCCATGCGGGAGCACGTCTTCGTCGAGCGGAGCAACGCCGGGCTGGACAAGGCCCTGGTGACGATTAAGGAACTCAAGGAGCGTTCCAGGAACATCCACCTGGACGACCAGGGAACCTGGAACAATCAGTCGCTGTCCTGGGCCCGGCAGGTCCAGGACATGATCGTGTTGGCCGAGGTGATCGCCAAGGGCGCCCGCCTGCGGGACGAGTGCCGCGGATCGCACTACAAGGCCGAGTTCGAACTCAAGGTCCCCGAGGGCAAGTTCGAAGGGGACCCGGAGTACGAAGAGTACAGGGCCGAGTGGAAGGCCAACAACAAGGAGTGGATGAAGCTGACCGTCGCGACGCACACCGAGGACGGACCGCGGATCGACTACAAGCCGTTCGATGCGTCCATACTTGCCCCGGAAAAACCCAGGGACTACCGCTAGGTGGTAAGCCGGCTCAAGACCGGCCTGCGACCGGTCGGTAGGATCGAATTATGGCCAATGAGATTCATTTCAGGATCAGGCGGCAGGACGGGCCCGACGCCCGGCCCTACTGGGAAGAGTTCAAGATGCCGTACGCGCCCGCCCACAACGTGGTGTCGGCCCTGATGTACCTGCGGGAGCATCCGGTCAACGCGGCCGGCAAGAAGGTCGCGCCGGTGGTGTGGGACAGCAATTGTATGGAGGAGGTCTGTGGGGCCTGCTCGATGCTGATCAACGGCACACCCCGCCAGGCGTGCGCCACCCTGATCGACGACCTGGACCAACCCATCGTCCTCGAGCCGCTCACCAAGTTCCCGGCGGTCCGGGATCTGCTCGTGGACCGCTGCAAGATGTTCAACGCCTTGATGAAGGTCAAGGCCTGGATCCCCCTGGACCACACCCAGGACGTCCACCTCCATGCCCCCTTGATCGGGCCGGGCGAACAGGCCGTGCGCTACATCTTCTCCCGGTGCATGACCTGTGGATGTTGCATGGAGGTCTGCCCGCAATACCACCAGGATTCGGAGTTCGTCGGGCCGGCCCCGCTGGGGCAGGCCAACCTGCACAATTCGCACCCCACGGGCAAGTTCTTCAAGCAGGACCGGCTGCACGCCCTGATGGGCGTGGGCGGCATCGCCGACTGCGGCAACGCCCAGAACTGCGTCCAGGTCTGCCCCAAGGACATCCCGCTCACCGACGCGATTGCCGAGCTGGGGCGTCGGACCACGGGCCAGTGGTTCCGCGATCTGTTTGCCCGGTAGCCGGCGGCCGTCGGCGTCGCCCTGATCACACGCTCCTGCGCGTTCTGCCGACCTGTCCCTCGTGAGCGCTGTTGTCTCGCCGCCTCGTTGCCCGCTACCATGGAGCCGTCTCTGGCCGAGAGGAGGTTTCGGATGCGCATCCCCGTGGGTCTGACAAAGCGATGGCTGGTCTGTGGGCTGGTCGGGGTCCTGGTCGGGGTCCTGCTGCTCCCGCAGGCTTCACCGGCCGGTACGATCGACTCCGCTGACCCGCCACGCGGGCTGTTTTCCGACGAATGGATGGTCATCCTGTTCGCGGGACAGAAGGCGGGGTATGCCCACCAGACCATGTCGCGTCAGGACGACGTGGTCACGACTCGCATGATCATGACGTTCCGTCTTGGCCGGGCCGGGCAGGATATCGAGCTGTCCACCATGGAATCGTCCGAGGAGACCGTCGCGGGCAAGCCGCTCTCCTTCGAAAGCGCCATGAAGGTGGCCGTCATGGACGTCGTCTACCGGGGGCGTTTCACCGGCTCAAAGGTCCACGTCGAAACCACGCAGGGGGGCATGACCCTGGAGCAGACCTACACGCTGCCCGAGGGCGTCGTTCTGTCCTGGGGGGCGTACGCCGAGCAGTTGCGCCGGGGACTCGAAGAGGGGACCACGTATGAACTGCTCACCTACGCTCCCTCGCTGGTGCAGAGTCAGCCGGTCACGACCAGGGTCGCGGTCGGGAAGTGCGAGACCATCGACCTGCTGGGCCGGAGCGTGGCTGGCACGCGGGTCAACAGCACGGTGATCTCGCCGATGGGGGCGCTGGATCAGGTCTCCTGGATGGACGCAGACGGCCGGCTTATCAAGATGGAGATGGACATGATGGGGCTGGGCTCCATCGAGTTGATTCTGTCGGACAAGGAGACCGCGACGCGCCAGGCCCCCGCTCCCGAGTTCTTCGTCAATACCATGGTTCCGGCCGGCCGGAAGATCGACCGGGCCGCGGCCCGGCGCCTCGAGTTCCGCCTGCGGGTCACCGGTGAGGAGGAGCCCATACCGGACCTGCCCACGACCGGCATGCAGAAGCCACGCCGAGGCAAAGACAACTCGATTCAACTGGTGGTCACCCGCCAGGACCACAAGGCCCTGCAGAGTGCCAGGCTGTCGGAGCCCAGTGCGGATCTCGCTCCGTATCTGGAGCCCAACATCTGGATCAACAGCGATGACCCGGAAGTGATCGCCATGGCCAAGACGGCGGCCGGTGACGCGAAGACGCCCTACCAGATCGCCGATCGGCTTCGCTGCTACGTCACCGAGGTCATCGAGGAGAAGAACCTCAACATCGGCTTCGCCAGCGCCAGCGAGGTCTGCCGCAACAAGGAGGGCGATTGCAGCGAACACGGGGTGCTGTTGGCCGCCCTGGGCAGGGTGCACCGCATACCGTCGCGGGTGGTCATCGGGCTGGTCTACGTGCCCTGGTTCGCCGGGACGGCCGACACGTTCGGGTTCCACATGTGGACCCAGTTTCACCTTGGTGGACAGTGGGTTGACTTCGACGCCGCCCAGCGGGAGTCCGACTGCAACCCGACGCACATCGCGGTGGCGACGTCCTCCCTGAAGGACTCGTCGCTCGCGGACATGGCCTTCGGGCTGATCAAGATCATCGGCCGTCTGGAGATCGAGGTTCTCTCGGCCGACCCGCCGACGGCAATCACCTCACCGTAAGCCGGCCTCTGGCGGACCGGCGGGTCCCTACGCCCGGGCGAGGCTTGGCGGGCCTACTTGGATGCTGGGCCGCGCCACCATCGTTTCCGGGCCTCCCTTCTTGCACGGATCGGAAAGTCGCGGCAAACTGTTGCCCGCGATGCCGCGTACAACCCGGGAGTTCAGGATGACACGAGCAATAGAGATTGGACGATGGCCGTGGGTGACGGCTCTGTGTATGGCTTTGCTGCTTGGCGGCTGTGCCGCCCCATCGGGCGGCGGTGGCGACGGCGCTGGCGGTGACGACCCGTTCCCCGACGTCCAGTTCCAGGGCGGAGATCCCCAACTGGACGCTGACCTAATCGCGATCGCCGACGCGTCCGAACAGGCTGTTGGCTGCCTCGGAGAAGGAAGCCGCCCCCAGGAGGAGACCGTGCTCATCGTGCTCAAGGGGCAATACGATCAGGACCCGACGTTGGGCCCGACGCTCGAAGATTACGTGGCTGAGACCGCCCAGCTCGAGGGGGCCCGGGCCGACGAAATCTGCAACACGACGGTCGACAATGCCTCGGAGGAACTTCTGGCACTTATCGCTCGCCTCACAGTTGCCGCCAATCGCAACGCGGAATGCATCGGTGAACCGGCCGACGCATCTGACGAGGATTCGCTGGACGTGCTCAAGAAGGGGTGGCTGCCCGCATCGCCTCACGTTTTCCCAACGTTGATGGACTTCGCCGAGGCCTTCGTCTCCGAGGTCGAAGCGGTGCCGTGCCCCGGTTGACGTGGCCGGCTACCGTGATCGGTTGCCCACCTGACGGCGGCGCAGGGCTTCGAGGCGCATGTGGTCCTTGGCCTCGTCGTTGCGGTCGATCGTGGCCTGGTCGATGCTGTGGTCGGTACCGCCGGGATGGCGGATGACCTCGTAGATCGGCTCGGTCACCCGGCCGATCCGGTAGCGCTCGCTGATCCGCAGGACCAGATCATAGTCCTCGCCGTAGTTGCGGCAGTACGGCACGTCGTTGAGGCCGAAGCCGCCGATCTCCCGAATAACCCGGGTGTAGGCCGCTCGCGGCGCGCCCGCTCCGTTGATGCGCAGCAGGTTGTTTCGGCCGTTGTCGTCGGTCCACTCCTCGTGCCGGACGACGGAGATGTCAGGATTGCGGGCGATCCTCCGTGTTTCCGGGTCCAGGTCCCAGACCTCGTACGATCCGATCACCATCCCTATCCGCCGGTCCGACTCGAAGACCGCGAGCATTCGCTCCACCGCGTCCGGCTTGAGCCGATCGTCGGAGTCGAGCTGCACGTAATACGCTCCGGCCGCCGCCTCGATGCCGGCGTTGAGGGAAAGCCCGATGTTGTTGACATCCAGAACGAGCAGCCGAACCGGCGGCGCCGCAGGGTTGTGCCGGTCGCCGGCCTCCTGATAACGCCTGACGGCCCGGATGGTCGGGTCGTCCGGCCCGCCGTTGACCACCACTATTGCCTCGATGTCCCGCACCGTCTGGGCCTGCACGCTTTCGATGGCGCTGCCGATGAATTCAGGCCGATGGTTCACCGGGATGACGACACTGGCGATGCAGCGGTCGCTCCCGGGCTTCTGTGTACCCCAGGGCGCAACCTCGCAAATGCCGGCGCCCGGCGCAAGATAGGCCCCGGTCCGTTTCAGGTGATCGGTGAGCGCCCGCTCGAACTCCAACTGGGCCGGCCGATCGGCCAACAGGTAGTCGAACACGTTGTGCTTGCCGGGCGGTGCGGAGACCGCGTACAGGGCTCCGTCGCGGCGGTTGGCCACGTGGATCACCTCGTGCCGCTCGCCGATCCGCAGGCGAAGGTCGTACAGATCGGCCGTCGCATACGACTCGTCGAATCCCCCGATCTCCCGCAGCACTTGGGTCGGAAAGAGCCGCATGGGGCCGTAATCCGTCGTGTCGCGCAGGCGCCCGGCGTGGTGGTCCAGCAGGTGCACGTCGGCTGTGTGGTCCGCGGGATCGATCCGGGCGTAATCGGCGTACACCATTCCGACTCGGTCATGGCGGCGCGCAGCCATGACCATGGCGCGAACGGCCGAGCGCCGCAGAATGACCGAGCCGAGTTGTCCGTCGGTCAGCAGCAGGTAGGCGCCGCCCGCTCGTTCGATTGCCGCGTTCAAGGCGGCCGCCCGGCTCGGATAGCCTCCTGGCAGATGCAGGATGCGCCGATCGGAGCGCAACGAATCGGGCAGGAAGTCGAGAGTCGCCGCCGAGCCGCGATCGTCGACCAGAATCAGCTCGACCGGCTGATGGTCCTGCTCGAGTGCGGCGGACACCGCTCGGGCAATCGCCTCCCGGTCGTGGGGCAGTCCGCCGCGGTAGAACATGACCACGCTTACCGGCTGACCGAGAGACGAAGATCGCATGTCCGGATTACAGAAAGGTGGCCCGACGGTGTCAAGGTCGGTCGCGGTAGGGGCGCCTATCGGCCACACTTGACGCTCTGACGGCGGCGCGGCAGAGTGGAGGTATGCTCCGTGGGAAGAATGTGGCCCTGCGCCCGGTCGAGCCGCGCGACGTCGAGTTGCTCACTTCCTGGTGGAACGACCCGGCCTTCATCGAGGGCGCTGCCGGCCGTTGGCCCACGCGCTCCCAGGAAGTAGCCAAGCGCGTGGCCAAGAAACCCAACTACGACAAGCTCGGCGAGTTCCTGATCGTCTCGGCCGACACGCTTGGCACGGACCGGGAAACGCCCCTCGGACACATCGCCTTCAGCGCGCCGCTTCGCCTGCCGACGTGTGATTGCCGCGAGATCGGCTTCGGGATCAACCCGGACCACCGGCGCCGCGGGTACGCCACGCAGGCCGCCAGGCTCCTCATCGACCGGCTGTTCAGCGCCCAGCAAGTGCACCGCATCCAGGCCCATTGCCGGGTGGAGAACGTCGCCTCGCAGCGCGTGCTGGAAGGCGCGGGCATGACGCGGGAGGGCACCTTGCGCGGGTTCGCCTATCTCGCTGGGCGGTACCTGGACGTGGACCTCTACTCGATCCTTCGGCCGGAGTGGGGTGACCGCCAGAGCTACGCCGACCGTTTCGGCGGTTTATAGATCGACCGCAGCCGATGATGGCCGTCCGAACCCGGCGCTCAGGGGCTCGAACCCTGAAGGTACCCGAGTATTTCGAGTTGCCGGCGTCGCTCCGGACTCAGCGGGACTTGCTCGGCCTCGAAACCGGCCGCCAGCCGGGCGTTCAGGGAAACCTGGCTTTCCAGGATCGTCAGGAGATTCCTGACCCGTATCTGCTGCTGTCCGGCCAGGTTGTTCTGTTCCAGCGGGTCCTGGGCGATGTTGTAGAGCTGGACAGTGTTGCTGGTGACGAACTTGATGAGCTTCCAGTCGCCCACGTAGACCGCCTTCTGCTCGCCGCCCAGCTTGACGCCCTCGGCAAACGCGATCACCGGGTTCGACGGCGGGCGCCCGGCGATGTACGGCGACAGAGAAGCTCCCTGCATCCCGGGCGGAGTGGGCAGGCGGAGTTGCTCCACCAGCGTCGGCAGCACGTCGATCAGCCGGATGGTCTGGAGCACCCGCTTGCCGGCCGGCAGCACGCCCGGCCAGCGCAAGATCAGCGGCACATGCAGGTCGGTGTGGTGGGTGCTCCAGCCGTGCTCCCAAAGGCCGTGCTCGCACAACGCCTCGCCGTGGTCGGCGGTGAGCATCACGTAGGCGTCGTCCCACAGGCCCATCTCCGTCAGGCCGGCCCGTAGCTGCCCGATGTAATAGTCCATCTGTCGGACGCCCGCGTTGTAGCGGGCGGCCCAGTATTCCTGAAAGCGGAACAACCGGCGATGGAGGTCCGGGTTGTCGTGGACCGTGGGCAACTGGTTCTTGAGGTAATTGAGCTCTTTGAACTCCCGATCGTTCAGAACGCGCTTGCGCGGCATCTGCTCGACCCGGGCCAGCAGCGGATCGAGAAACTCGGGCCCGGCGTCGTACGGACCGTGACAGTCCATGTAATGCAGGTAAACGAAGAACGGCTTGTTCGGGTCCCGCTGCCGCAGCCAGGCGAAGGCGGCATCGTTGACCACGTTGCCCGGCGTCAGGTTGTTGGCAAACGACGTGTCGAAGTGGTCGAACCCCTGGGCGAAACCGAACTCCTCGACGATGTAGGGGTTCGCCACGAAGCCGGCCGTCACGTAGCCCCGCTCGCGCAGCGCCTCGGCGATCGTCGGGAACGACTCGTCGAAGACCGCCACCTTCGGCTGCCCCTCGTGAGTCGCCCGGAACGCAGTCGCATAGTCCAGCACCTTGTGCACGCCGGGATAACGCGAGCAGAACAGCGACGCGATCGCCGGCTGCGTCCACGGTGCCTGCGTGATGGCCCGCTCGAAGGTGACACCTTCCAACGCCAGGGCGTCCTGGTTCGGCGTGTGCCCCTCGTTGTTGAAATAGATGCCCATGCTGTCGGCCCGCAGCGTGTCGATCATCACGAAGACGATGTTGGGCGTCGGGCCGGGCGGTTGCGGCTCGGCGGCCGCCTCCAGCCCGGAGTCCTTCTCGCATCCGGCCACGACACACAGAAGACAGCCCGCGATCGCGCACCATAAGGCGGTGGCGAGGCGCCCCATTCGCCCCCGCCCTCGCGGTTCAGACAGCCGCAGCGAATACGTCGTACGTCTCATACCCACGCTGTTGTCCTATCCCTCGGCCTCGTCGGTCGCCTCGGTCTTGCCGGAGGTTTCCTCGTCCCCGCCCCGGTCCGGCTGAAGCTGCTCGATCCGCTGCTCCGCCCGGGTCAGGATCTTGCGGCAGTGGGCCACGAGCTTCATCCCGTGCTCGTATTGCTTGATCGAGTCCTCCAGGCCGATCTCGCCGCGCTCGATCCGATCGGCCAGCGCTTCCAGTTCCTTGAGGGCCTCTTCAAACGAGGGTTGCTTCTGGGCCATGATGATTACTCGAACAGTTCCAGTTGCCTGAGGTTGACCACTTCGCTCTCGAACTCCCCGTCCGTCGTCTCGGTCAGCAGGCGCGTGCCGTCGGCCACCTCCTTCACGCTCCGCACGACCCGCCGCCCACGCTTGGTCCGCGTGATGGTGAACCCACGGTTCAGTGTACTGCGATAGCTCAAAGCGGACAAACGGGCGGTTTCGCCGGCCAGTCGAACGCGAAGCGTGCTGAATCGGTGTCGTATGCCCTCAGCGAGCCGCCGCTGCACGTGAGCCAGGCGGTCGCGGCTCCGCTCCAGGCGAGGGGCCGGCCGAACCGACGATAAGGCGGCGACGGCACCGGCCAGTCTCCGTTCACCGCTGGTCAGGCGTTGCGACATCGCCTGGCTCAGCCGCTGCTGCCGCCGGGCGAGTTCGCGCTCCAGCCGCAGGAGATACGTCTGCGGCTGAATCCTCTGCAACATCCCGTCGCAGTGCCGAATCCGCCGATGTGACCGGTGAATGCGATGGAGCAGCGCGCGCGGCATCCGTGAGCACAGCTCGTCGATGACCAGTTCCCGCTGGTGCACGGGCGCCAGCGGGTCGGCAAACGTCTTTCGCCGAAGCAAACCGGCCAGGTCCGCCCGCCCCAGCTCGAACCGGTGCCGCATCACGCGCCCCAGCAGGGCGCCGTGCCGATCAATGGTCAGCAGCAGTTCCTCCGCGTCCGGGACCGCCAGCTCGGCCGCCGCCGTTGGCGTGGCCGCCCGCACGTCGGCCACCAGGTCGGCGATGGTCACGTCCACCTCGTGTCCGACCGCGCTGATGACCGGAATGCGGCTCGCAAAGATCGCCCGGGCCACCGCCTCCTCGTTGAATGCCCACAGGTCTTCGAGCGACCCGCCGCCACGCCCCACGATCATGACGTCGATTCCACCCAGAGCCTCTCGACGCCGGTTCAGCGATGCGATCGCGGCCGCGATCTGCTCGGCGGCCGTCGGGCCCTGCACCGCCACCGGGTACAGCAGCACCGCCGCGCACGCGTAGCGCCGCTCCAGCGTTTGCAGGATGTCGCGGACAGCCGCCCCGGTCGGCGACGTGACCACCGCGATCCGCTCCGGATGAGGCGGCAGTGGTTTCTTGTGCTGCGTGTCAAACAGCCCCTCGCTGGACAGCTTGTCCCGCAACTGCCGGAAGGCCAGTTCCAGGGCCCCGACGCCCCGCGGCTCGAGCTTGCGGACGTAAAGCTGATACCGGCCGGCCCGATCGAAAACGTCCACGTACCCGGTGGCGATCACTTCCAGGCCGTCCGTCGGCGAGAAGGCCAGCTTCGCCGCGGCCGAGCGCCACATGACGCAGGCCAGCTCGCTGGCGTCGTCCTTCAGCGTCAGGTACAGATGCCCGCTGCTGTGGCGCTTGAAGTTGCTGATCTGCCCCACGACGTGCAGAGTGCCCGGCAGGTGCTCGGCCAGGGCGCTCTTGACCATGGCCGTTACCGCCGAAACGCTGAGCAACGGCGGCCCGAGGCGCCCCATCGGCTCGCTGTGTCGCGGCTCTGCGCCCATGAAACGTGCTTTCCCGTGCGGTTGATCCGACGGCCCTATTGGACCGCTGAAAGCCCGGAGATGCAACAAACGATGGTGGCGCAGAGCAAGCCCACTGAAGGCGCCATTTCCGTCTCGCCTTTCGGCTTGCTTGTGTTTTGACGTTTTGCCGTTTCAGACGTAGCTCTGAAGCGTCTTCATGTAGTTGGCCCGCTCGAAGGCGGCGGGCTCGGCGCACGATTTCTGGCTCATGCTGCCTTTCATCTGCTGGACGGATTCGTACTCGTGCTCTTCCATCCAGGCCTTCATGCCCTCGAGGATGCCCGACACCTCGCCGGGGCCTTTACGCAGCAGCACCGACAGCATCTGCGTCACGTCCGCGCCGGCCATCAGCATCTTCAGTACGTCGTGTGCGCTGGCGATCCCACGGGCGGCGGCCAGGCTCGCCTTCACCCGGCCGTACAGAATCGCCATCCAGCGAAGCGGCAGCCGCATCTCATACGGCCCACTCAGCACCACGTTGGGAACCACTTCGAGTTGGTCCAGGTCGATGTCCGGTTGATAGAACCGGTTGAACAGCACCAGGGCGTCAGCACCGGCCTGGTCCAGTCGCTGGGCCATCGAGGCCATGGCGCTGAAGAACGGCCCCAGCTTGATCGCCACCGGGACGCGGACCGCCTTCTTGACCGCCTTGAGGATGTCCACGTAGCGGTCTTCGACCTGCGACGAGGTCAGGCTCGGGTCGGTCGCGACGAAGTAGACGTTCAGCTCCAGGGCGTCGGCGCCGGCCTCTTCGATCCGCCTGGCATACTCGGTCCATCCACCGACCGAGGCGCCGTTGAGGCTGCCGATGACCGGGATGCCAACGGCCGCCTTGGCCTTGGCGACGTGCTCCAGGTACTCGTCAGGCCCCAGCTTGTACGCGCCGGCCTGGGGGAAATAGGTGACCGCCTCGGCGAAGCTCTCCGCCCCATGCGTGAGGTGATGCTCGAGTTCCTCCGCTTCGTGGCTGAGCTGCTCCTCGAACAGCGAGTGCAGCACGACCGCGCCCGCTCCCGCGTCCTCGAGCTGGCGGATCGTTCCGATTTCCGCGGTCAGCGGTCCGGCCGAGGCGACCAGCGGGTTCTTCAGGCTCAGTCCCATGTACGTGGTGGAAAGGTCCATGGTCCGCCATCCTTCCTGTGCATACCAGCGTGTGTGGGCCACCTCGTGGCCCGACCTGATTGGCTACAGGTTAGCAAATCCCGTGCCGCACGTCCCGGTGAGGGTCGGCGTACCAGGACTGAAATCGGGCCTCCGCGACGCGCAGCCGCCGCCCGGCGCGGTCCCCAGGGGGGTCCAGATGGGGGTTGCAGGACGGTTCCGGCGGCCTATCATGTCGCCATGCCTGACCGGACCGATACACAATCCACGGAAAAATCCAAGGCGGCCTACCAGGCCGCCTGCAGGCTGATGCCCGGTGGGGTCAACTCGCCCGTCCGGGCCTTCGGAGCCGTCGGTGGGACCCCGCGGTTCATCGCCAAAGGGGCGGGGGCCGTCCTCACCGACATCGACGGCAACGACTACATCGACTACGTCGGCAGTTGGGGGCCGCTCATCCTGGGGCACGGCGACGAACGGGTCGAAGCGGCCGTCTGCAAGGCGGCCGCCAAGGGCTGCTCCTTCGGCGCGCCCACCGAACTCGAGGTCCAACTGGCCGAGCTGGTTATCTCCCGGGTCCCCTCGGTCGAGCGGGTCCGGTTCGTCAATTCCGGAACCGAGGCCACCATGAGCGCCGTCCGCCTGGCCCGCGGGTTCACCGGGCGTCACAAGGTGGTCAAGTGCGAGGGTTGCTACCACGGCCACGTAGATGCCTTGCTCGTTCAGGCCGGGTCCGGCGCCATGACCCTGGGGACGCCCTCTTCGCCGGGTGTGCCGCCGGGCACGACGGCCGATACCCTGCTCATGCCCTACAACGATCCCGAGGCGGCCGCAACCATCTTCAAGAAGTCGGGCGACCAGATCGCGGCCGTTTTGATCGAGCCCATAGCGGGAAACATGGGCTGCGTGCCGCCCAAGGAGGGCTATCTCGAAGCCCTCCGCGAGCTGTGTGACCGGCACGACGCCCTGCTGATCTTCGACGAGGTCATGACGGGCTTTCGCGTGTCGCCCGGAGGGGCCCAGGAGTTGTTCGGAATTCGTCCCGACCTCACCTGCCTCGGCAAGATCCTGGGTGGGGGTCTGCCGGTGGCGGCCTACGGCGGGCGGCAGGACATCATGGAGAAGGTTTCGCCGGCCGGTCCGGTCTATCAGGCCGGGACGCTGTCCGGCAATCCGCTGGCTATGGCGGCCGGGGTCGCCACGCTCCAAGCCTTGGGCGAGCCCGACCTCTACGGGCAGCTCGACGAGCGAGCGGCGCAATTGGCCGACGGCATCGGAGCGGCCGCCGAAAAGGCCGGCCTGCCGATCTATCAAACCCGCGTCGGCAGCATGGGCTGTGTCTTCTTCAGCGAGCAGCCGGTGACCGATTTCCCGTCGGCCTCCAAGTGCGACACGCAGCGTTATGCCCGCTACTTTCACGCTATGCTTGAGCGCGGCGTTTACCTGGCTCCGTCGCAGTTCGAGTGCTACTTCGTATCGACGGCCCACACGGCGGAGCAAGTCGAGCAGACGGTCTCCGCGGCCGCCGAGTCATTCGCACAGATCATGGAGGGGAACGAAGGCGGTTAAGGAGAGCTTTCCATGGCCGACCAACCGATGCCTCCCGTCTCGGGCCGGGCGCCTGCCGCCCCGGAGAACTGGCAGGATTACGCCGGAGCCATGCGCACCATCCGCGCCGCCCGGGGATTGTTCCTGCTCCTGTTGCTGCTGTCGCTGCTGACCCACGGCACCGTCTACGCCCTGGCCCGCTGGACCCAGTTTCTGCCCGCCACCGAAGCGGTGCAGCAGGAGGTCCAGGCGCCGGCACCGGAACAGGCCCCGGGCACGATCGACCTTGAGGAGCCGGTCCAGCGGTTCGCCTGGCTGTACTACCTGGTGAAGATGCTCCTGCCGCTCAGCGAGTTCGTCGGGCAGTTGGCCTGCGGGGCCCTGCTCTTGTGCTACCTGCTCAACACCAACGTGGCCCTTCTGGGCCGACTGGGCGGTGTCAGGGGCAGTCTGTCGGCCTTCTTCTGGATGCTGGTCCTGCTGGCCCTATTGTTCCCCTGGCACCGCTGGCTGGGCGAGGCCTCCGGGCAGATGCAGGTCCCTGGAGTCTACCTGACCTTCGACGAAGTCACGCACCTGCCGACCGAGTTCGCCGACCGGCCGGCCGAGGTGCTGCATTACGTGCGGTTCCTGGGTTATCCGTTACTCGTTCTGTTGATCGCCCTGGTGGGTGACCGCAGATACGCCAAGGGGTATCGGCTGGCCCAACGGCAGGTCGAGGCCCGCCTCCAAGTGCAGACCGTTTGACTTGTAATGCCGAAACCGCCCGCGCTCGACGCCGGGGGGAAGAATACTGCCGATGCGACGAACCCTGCCTGTGCTGGTCCCCACGATTCTGCTGGCCGTGGTCGGGGCCAACGTCAGCTACAACCTCCTCTCCAAGCACCTGACCAAGAAGACCGGACTAGACTGGTTCGACAGCGTCTGCGACGGCGATGACGACCCGGACAACAAGGTCAGTTGCGACGAGGTGCTGTCCAGCGACTACGGCGTCTTTCCGCCCAAGCGGGCCGACGATCCCGAGGGCAAGTTCCGCGTCCCCGTTGCTCTGCTGGGCCTCTTCTACTTCTCGGCCCTGTCCGTCTGGTACATCTGCGTCGGCCGCCCGGATCACGCCAGGAGGCTCTACCACCTGTTTCCGCTCCTGCTGACGCTGGCCGGTGTGTGCAGTTCGGTCTTCTTCATGTACATCATGTTCACCGGCCTGGACTTCTGGTGTCCCTGGTGCCTGGTCACGCACGTGATCAACTTCCTGCTGCTGGTCGGCGTTGTGCTCCTGTGGCCGCGGCGGAAGATGAAAGTCGTTCCGGTGCAAAGCGCCGCTGACGCTGCAACAGCTCCGGAAGCCTCCCAGGCTCCCCCGGCCGCAGCCGAGTCCTCGCACTCGGTGTTTCCCGAAGTCACCGAACGACCTCTGGACCCTGCCGACCTGCCGCCCGTGCACCTGCAACATCCGACGCGCCGGCTCGCCTGGGTTACTCTGGCCACCATCCTCGCGGTGTCGGCGGCTGAATTCTACCTGGCCAGCGCGGGCACGCTCCGCGCCCAGATGGAGAGCCAGAAGTCTCAGATCCAGAGCGCCCTGAAGGAGGTCGCCAAGGGCATGTGGGGCCTGTACCAGACGGAGCAGAAGCGCGACCTCCGCATCCGCCCGGACGACCCCATCCGTCATGTCGCCACCGGGGGCGAGCTGCAGACCTCACTGGTAGTGTTCAGCGACTTCCGCTGTCCCCATTGCGCCCGGTTTGCCCGGACCCTGGAGGAGGAGCGGCTGCCGCTGTTCGCTGGGCATGTTCGCGTGATCTTCAAGTACTACCCCATCGAGAAGGCGTGCAACAAACACATCACCCGCGATCTCCACCCCGGCGCCTGCCGGGCTGCTCGCGCCGTCGAGGCCGCCCGCGTACTGGGTGGATCGGACGCTTTCTGGAAGGCTCACGACCGACTCTTCGGACTGCTGGCCGAGCAAACCAAGTTCGATTATCGCGCGTTGGCTGTCGAGTGGGGCTTCGACCCCGACGAGTTCGTTCAGACGATGGATTCAGAGGCCGTCGGCATCCGGATTCAGGAGGACGTCGAACTGGCCAAGGCTGTTGGAGTCGATGCGACGCCGGCGGTCTTCCTGGCCGGTCGCCGTGTGCCGCGGATCGCGGTCTCCGAGACAGCATTCTGGCAGCAAGCCGCAAGTTCCTTGGAACGCAATATCGCACAGATCAAGGCCCAACAGGCCAAGACTCGCCAGCAGGCATCCACCCAGCCCGCACAAACCTCTGCGGGGCCTGCCGGGGCGAATCGCCAGGTGCCCAAGCCCGACAAGCCAGGAGCCGAATCTACTCCAGATAACCCAGGTCCCTGAGCCGTTGGGTGAGCAGTTCCTGATCCTCGGCTGAATACGCTGCCTGGTCCGATGCCCCCGCAATCGCTTCGGGGGCCGACTCGGTCCCGATCTCGATGGGTGGGTCGAACAGGTCCTCGATCACCCGGCCTTCCATGTCATCGGGCACGTTGAGCCCCATCATGGCCAGGACGGTCGGCGTGATGTGGACCAGGTCGGATGAGATCGTCTTCCCTGCGGCGATACCTGGCCCACGAGAGGCGAAGATGCCGTTCACCCGATGCGTGCCCTCCATGCGGTGCTGCGGCAGCCAGCTCACCGGCGAGGAACCCCGGATCTTGCGGACCACGGCCAGTGCCTCTGCCGGTGTGAGCAGCAGATCGGGCAGCCACTCGCTGTCCTCGCGCTTGCAGCCGTAAAGCTCTTCGGGCTTGTGCACCTCGGTGAACACCGGAATGGTCTTCCCGTCGGGCGTCGTGCAGCGCTCCGCCAGCAGTCTTTCGCGTAGCTCGTCGCGCAGCGCTTCGTAATCGCCCGGCTCGACGATGCCGGTCTGCTGACGCCCTTTGAGGTTGATGTACAGGAAGGCGGCCATCCCCGCGTGCATGACGGCCGCCCGCGTCCGGGAGAAATCGACGGCCAGGTCGTGTTCGAGTCCCAGGTTGCCCCCGGCGAACCGCCCCTCGGTCTTGAACCAGCGGTGCAGGATGTGGGCCGCCCGCGTCCGCGCCCGAGCGCCCCCGCCCCGCAGCACCAGGTAGCCCCAGTTCTTCAGCAACAGGTTGGGATGGACCTTGCCCTCCAGGCTGCCGTGGCCGTGATCGGACATGATCACGACGTGGGCGTCGTATCGATGGGCGTACTCGAACAGCTCGCCGAGGGCCTCGTCCAGGTCGTTGAAGCAACTGGCGGTCAGCCTGGCCCGCTCGAAGCTCGCGCCTCGGGTTCGCTCGTCGATGTATTTCCAGGTCTTGTGCTGCAGGTTGTCCACCAGCTTGAACACCACCATCAGCAGGTCCCAGCCGTATTCGTCGCCGCAGAAGCGGGTCAGCCGGGCTCCCTGGTGGAAGCTCTGCTTGATGTACCGGAGGTTCTCGGTGAACAGGGCGTCGCCGCCGAACGTCTTGCGACGCCACTTGGTCTTGAACGAGTATTGGGGGAACTCGTCCAGCACTCTACGTTTCAGCTCCTTCGGATAGGCGAAGTCCGTGTTGATGCTGGGCGTCTCGAAGCCGCTGATCATAAACCCGTTCACCGGCATCGGCGGATACGTCATGGGGACGTTGACGCTGCCGACTCGAAAGCCTTTGTCCGACAGAATCTGCCAGATCGTCCGCGTCCGATCGAGGCATTGAGTGCTGTTGAAGCTGAGCTGGTTCGTGCGCACGTCGTAGCGCTCGAAGTCGATGATGCCGTGCCGCCCCGGGCCTTTGCCGGTCATGAACGTCGTCCAGGCCGCCGGCGTGATCGGTGGAATAGTCGAGCGCAGAACGCCGCTCGTCCCGCCGTCGATGAACTCCTTGAGGCGCGGCATGCGCCCCGCGTCCATCATCGGCCCCAGCACGTCGAAGGTCGCCCCGTCCAGGCCGATGATCAGCACGCGCTTGGCCAGCGGAGCGCGGTCCCTTCGCCCGGCGGGTTCGCTCGCATCGGTCTGTCGAGCCGCGGAGTCAGCCATTGTGACTAAAGAAAAAGTCCGTCGCTAAGCTTCGTCTGTTGCACGCTTTCAAGGCGCGGGAGTGTATCGGTCGGCCGAGACGATTGCAACGCACGTCCCGGGTCGCTATGTACGGTTGCACAGGCCGTCATGCCTCGCAGGGAAGGAGCCCGCTCGTGCGAATCATCACCCAGCCCACCGTTTACCTCGTCGGCAGTCAGGTCACGGACGACGCCGAGATCGATCGCTTCCTGGCCGACCACGGTGTCGAGAGCTGGGATACGGATGCGTCGGTGGCCGGCGAGAAGCTGGCCGAGATCGCCGGGCGCGTCTGCTACATGAGCTTCGCCAAGCCCCGCCCCGGCGGCAACAGGGCCTATCTGGACCGCATCCTCGAATCGGCCCACGGCAGCGTCCTCGAGCACGCCGTGTTCAACTTCGTGATCACCGGCGTCTCGCGGAGCTTCACGCACGAGTTGGTCAGGCACCGGGCCGGCTTCGGCTACTCGCAGCTCTCGCAGCGCTACGTGGACGAATCGGCGGCCGACTTCGTCGAGCCGGCCTGTATCGCCGCCGCCGCCGAACTGCATGAGGTCTGGCTGGCCGCGGTCACCGAGTGCCAGCACGCCTACGGCAAACTCGTCGAGGGCCTGATGCACCACTTCGCCGACCAGCCGGACAAGACCCTGCGCCGCAAGCTGGCCCGCCAGGCCGCCCGGTCGGTCCTGCCCAACGCCACCGAGACGAAGATCTTCGTTACCGCCAACGCCCGGGCCTTGCGCCACTTCGTCGAAATGCGAGCCAGCGAACACGCGGAAACCGAGATCCGCACCGTCGCCGGCCTTATGCTCGAGCGCCTTCGCCGAGCCGCTCCCAACCTCTTCGGTGACTACGAACTGATCGATCTCCCCGACGGCACCCGCGCCGCCCGGACAGCCCGTCCAAAGGTCTGACCCCGCCCCCCTCCCGACCGACGGGACCCGGGCAGTCCCGGGGCGCGCACCGGTCATCCCGATTCGGAGTTCTCATTCCTGGGTCTTCGCGGCGTGCCTGCCGCCGAAGAATTCGCGCAGGACGCGCTCGGCCGGCTTGTTTCTCGGTGTGTAGTGGTAGTCGTCGTCGCCGCCGGGGGCGGAGGTCCATTCCCAGAAGATGATGCCGCCGACCTGGGGGCGGTCGCTCCAGGCCTGGATGAAGGCCCGGTAGTTGTTGGCCTGTTCCTCATGGCCGGCCGGCGTGGCCTTCTCGTTGTGGTAGTAGTTCCACGGCTTGGTGGAGCAGCCCTCCTGGCTGCACCAGCCGACCTCGGTGAACAGCAGCGGCCGGTCGATCTCCTTCTGCCAGTGCAGGATCCCGCCGCGGATCGGCTTCCAGGCCTCGACCAGGTCGTCCACCGTCGGGTGGGCCTTCGCCGGCTTGTTGAGGTTGTTGTAGGTGGTCAGCCCGATCAGGTCCAGGTCGCCCCAGAACTGGATGTTCTTGTAGTGGTCCCAGTTGGCCGAGTAGCCCACTTTTCCCGGGTAGACCGCCCGCACCTCGCGGATGATTCGTCGCCACTGTTCGGTGTGCCGCTCGGTGGTGACCAGTTCCGAGCCGATCAGAAGCACATCGACCGATCCGCGCCGGGCCACCTCGGCGAAGTGGAGGACAAACCGCCGGTACTGTTCGAACCAGGCCTCCCAACTGGTCGGGGCGATCTGCCCCCGCCAGGACCCGTCCCGCGGGTCGCGCAGCAGCACCTTGGGCATCAGCACCACCCGCAGCCCGCTGTCGTGGGCGATGCGGAACAGCTCCAGCCACTGGTCCGGACCGGGCACACGCTCCGGCTCGATGTCGATGACGATCGAGTCGATGTTCTCCTGCAGCCCGTCGGCGCTGAGCAGGATGGTGTCCGCGCCCAGGTCGGCCACCTCGCGGATGAGCGGACCGTACTCTTCGACCGGGTTGCGGCCCTGATGGATCTGGACGGCCAGGCCGCGGTAGGGGGCCTCGGCGGCGGGTTGCTCGTCACCGCCGGCGCCGCTGGCCGCAAGACATGCCAGCACCAAGGCCAACCCATGCACCACCGTTGTGTCCTCCCGCGTCATGTCGCGCGCCAAGAGCGCGAGGTGCCGAAGGGTAGGGGATTCCGGCGATTGCGGCCAGACCCCACCGTTCGGACTTCCTGGCCCGTTGGATGCCCCAGGTAGTGCCGGGAGCGTGACTCACGGTTAGGATTCGCCGGGAGGTCGCGATGATGAGAACGACTCGAATCAGTCTGTTGTCGCTGCTGTTGGTGCTGTTCGGTCCACTGTTTGCGTTCGGGCAGAATGCGATAGAACCGCGCGACGCGCCGGCCGATGGCCTGGAGCTGCGGGTCATGACCTTCAACATCCGCTACGGGGCGGCCGACGACGGCGAGAACCACTGGGACAAGCGGCGCGACTTGGTGTTCGCCGTGTTCGCCGATCACCGCCCCGACGTGGCCGGCCTGCAGGAGGCGCTGGTCTGGCAGATCGACCAGATCCGGGCCGCCCGCCCCCGGTACGGTTCAATCGGCGTCGGCCGGGATGACGGCAAAGAGAAGGGCGAGTTCTGCCCGATCCTGTACCGGACCGACTCGTTCGATGTGACGCACCACGGAACATTCTGGCTGTCGGACACGCCCGAGACGCCGGGGTCCAGAAGCTGGGGGAACCCACTGCCGCGGATCTGCACCTGGGCTCGGCTGACCGAGAAGCGGACCGGCCGGTCCTTTTACATCTACAACCTGCACCTGAGCCACGTCTCGCAACCGTCGCGCGAGCGGAGCGTGGACCTGTTGGCCCGGCGAATCAACGATCGCCGGCCTCAGGACCCCGTCATTGTGACCGGCGACTTCAACGCCGGTGAGGCCAACCCGGCAATCCGGTTCCTGAAGGGTGAGCCTGTCGCACCGACTGCGTCGCACCAACCGGCTGTCGCCCCGCCTGCGTTGGTGGACTCGTTCCGCGTGCGGCATCCCGACGTCGGCGAGGCGGGCACTTTCAACGCCTTTCGAGGCCGGACTGACGGCGACAAGATCGACTACGTCTTCGTTCAGCGCGAAGCCCGTGTCCTGGATGCGGCCATCATCCGCGACCACCGGGACGGTCGGTACCCGTCGGATCACTTTCCGGTTGTGGCAACGGTCCGACTACTCGGCCAATAGCCGGGCGTCACTCGGTCCTCCGAACTGCCGTCGGTGGCCGGCGGGTCGCTTGCTGCCGACACGATACGAGCGAATCCACCAATCGGATCCGGCTCCGACGTCAGGCGGGCGAACTCGTCCGCGCTCACTGGAATCGCCCCGCGAGCGGCGAGGTCGTGCAGCATGCCTACGGCGGCGAAGGTGTTGCCGCGGGGGTTTGGATGGGTCATGTCCAATGAAAACGGTTCTGGGTCTGCGCGCCGAAGGGCCCGGTAGTCGTCCAGCAAATCGATGACACCAAGCGAGAGCCGGCGCGATGCGCCCGCGACGTGCCCGTGAACCTCGACGAGGGGGTAGGTGTCCAGAGTCTTGAAGAACGGAAAGAGCACCACATGAGTGCTGATCCCTGCTGAACGCGTGATGCGGGCGAGGCTGGTCAGCTCGTTCAGCGCATCCTGCCAGGAATCACCTCGGTACAGGTCGGCGACCCAGGCGATGGGGTCCTCCTTCCGCCTGACTAACCACTCCCTTTGGGGTTGCCGGATTCTCAACTCGCGGCCCTCGGGGGTCATCGATTCCAGAGAATAGCGGCCCAGCACGTAGAGCCGGGACCGTTGCATCAGCCGCCGGGCGGGCCCGAAGAGGCGGTCGCGGAAGCCCTTCTCAGCCGCGGTCAGTTGGGCACGCAGCGTTTCGTAGGTGAAGCTGAATTGCTGGGGGTCGTTGAGGCAGTAGCCGTAGAGGATCAGGTCGGGCTCGTACTTCAGCGCCCGGACTCGCAGGTTCTCGACGATTTGGGCGATGTCGTAACCCGCCACCCCGAAATTCAGCACCTCGAACCTGCGATCGGGCCCGGCAAAATAACGGTTGAGCAGCTCTTCGAGCCGCTTCGGAAAGGCTTCGCCCTCCTCCAGCGACCATCCGAAACAGATCGAGTCACCAAGGCACGCAATGCGGTAGGTATTCGGCGGTTTCTTGACCTTGTAGTCCCGGTCCCGCATGCCGTCGGCGTTGATACTCAGGCCTGCCTTGAGGTTGACAGCACCGGGCACGAGTTCGAACAGTAATCTCGGGTTGTCCGACAGGGTGTAGACCTGCTCGCACAGAGGATAGATGTCCGGGCCGAGGTGGAAGACGCGGACCACCATCTCACCAACCGCCAGGGCGAGAATGGTCCCGGTTGCCACGGCGACGAGCCGGAACAGCCGGCGCCGGCTCGGAGCGAGCGCCGCCGTCGAGGCCTGTGGGGCGGCGGCGGTCTGACATGGTCTCGATCGCATGGGTCCTGCCGGGTCTGCTTGACGACGACCCGAATTGTAGGGCGGTTCCCCCTGGTGAGCCATTGCCTTGACGCCCGTCGGCCTTCCAGGGGGTGCAGGCAAAGGCCCGCGCCGGGGGCGCAGCTCAATCGTCGGCTGACGGGCGGGCGCGGCGGAGGCGTTTGAGTTGGGAGGAGCGGGTCTTGTCCTGCAGCCGGCGTTCGACGGCCCGGCGGGGCACGCGGGTCTTCACGCGTTTCTTGCGTACGGTCAGGGCGTCGGCCATCAGCTCGACGAAGCGCGACACCGCGGCCCGGCGATTCGCCATTTGGGTGCGGTGGCGGCTGGAAACCACCCGAAGCGTGCCCTCCCGGTCGATCCGTGTGGCCAATCGGCGATGGACCCGGGATCGCTGGGCCGGCGACAGGGCTTCGGTTTGGCCGACGTCGAACAGCAGCGTGACCCGGGTGTTGCTCTTGTTGACATTCTGTCCACCGGGACCGGGGCTGCGACTGAAGACGAAGCGCAGTTCCGAGGTGCGGATGCGCACCTGCGCGTTGATGACCAGCTCTTCGGCGGGCGAATCGATCACCTTCTCCCCGGGAGCACCGCTCCGAAGGGGTAGCCGGCCGTGTCCGGCGAGGCGGGCGGCGGCGGCTCATTGCCGCGCATTTTTTCCTTGAGCCAGGAGTCCAGCCAGTTGACGTTGTCCTTGTGGACGGGACGGACGACCTCGTCGCTCGGTTCCTCTTCTTCGGGCTCGGCGGGCACATCCGCGGCGCCCTCTTCCTGTGCTGCGGCGTCTGCCTGGGCATCGGCCTCGCGGGCGTTGAGTGCGGCCCAGGCCAGCTTGCCCACCACCGTCATGGAAGTGTCACCCAGTGTGATGGCCCGGTTGTAGTCGGCCACGGCCGCATCGAACTGCTGCAGCTTGTCGTGGCATTCTCCACGCAGCAAGTAACCCTCGACGCTGTCCGGCACGAGCCGTACGTACTCTTCGGCGTCGTCCAGGGCGGCCGTATATACGCCCAGGTAGTACTGGGCCCGCCCGCGGGCGAAGTGCGAGAGCGCGTGGTCCGGGGACAGCTCCAGGGCCTTGCTGTAGGCCTGGATACCCCGCACCAGGTCGTCCAGCCGGGCGTAGCACAGCCCGCGCAGGGCGTGCAGCCAGGCCGACTCACCGCCGAGCGACAGAGCTTGTTCGAGGTGCTGGATGGCCGATCCGAATTTGCCGACGAACATCTCCCCGGCGCCACGCAGCATCAGGGCCGCCGGCGAGTCGGGCCGCAACTCGGTCAGCCGCGTGCCGTCTTGCAGCATCTCCCCGAATCGGCCCAACCGGCACAGGACGGCCGCACGCAGATAGCGGGCGTTGAAGTGGTCGGCGTCTCTGGACAACGCCTGGTCGAGCAACTCGAGCGCCGGCTCATCCTCCGTGGCCATGGCCGCCTGGAGGTAGTAAGAGTCGGCCGAATCCGGATCGATGTCCGGGTCGGTGGCCTCGATCGTACGGCGCACCGACAGGAGCTGGGCGGCGATCAACGCGTCGGGCAACTGCCGGGCCGCTTCCTTGGCCACCGCACCAAGCTGGGCACCGAAGTCGACCTCCTCGGAGTCACCCTGGCCGAGTGCCTGCGGCACGAATCCGGCGCCGGCTCTGGCGCCCTCCGCCTGGCCTTGCGTCAGCGCCCCCACGAGGTTCTTCAGACCTTCGCTCTCCTCGGCGAGTTCCTCGGTTTTCTGGGACAGATCCTGGATCTGCTGCTCTCTTTTCGGAATTGCGGCCTCCACCTCATCCAGCTTCGACGTCGTGGCCTGGAGCTGGGCTTCCTTGCGCTGCGACTGGCTGCGTTGCCTGAAGGCGGCGCCGGCGAACATCGCCATGATCAGCACGATCACCGCCGTGAGCAGCTCGACCGGGTGTCGGGTGACGAACTTCCTCGCCCGGGTGATTGGTCCCGCCCGACGGGCCTGGATGAGGCCGCGTTCCAGATAACGCCGCAGGTCCGCCGCCATGGCCGCCGCGCTCTGGTAGCGGTTGCCCGCGTCCTTCTCCATGGCCTTGAGGCAGATCGTCTCCAGGTCGAAGGGGATGTTCCGGTTCAACAGGGACGGCGCCGGGGCGTCGGAGGTCATGATGCTGGAGATGACCTGCTCTCGCGACTCGCCGGGGAACGGCGGCCTCAGCGTCATCCACTCGTACATGGTCGCCCCCAGCGAGTAGATGTCCGTGCGGTAGTCCGCCTTGGCCGACCCGCCCCGGATCTGCTCCGGCGACATGTACAACGGCGAGCCCAGAAACTCCCCCGTCATGGTCACGCCGGGTTGCTCCAGGACCCGGGCCAGGCCGAAATCCGAGACGCACAGCCGGCCGTCGTCACCCAGGATCAGGTTGTGCGGCTTGATGTCCCGGTGAATCACGCCGGCCTGATGGGCGTACTCCAGCGCGTCCGCCACGGTCGAGATCAGCCGGGCGATCGTGTCGAAGTGCTCGACCGTCGTGCGAGACAGGGCGCTGTCCTGCTGCGACGAACCGAACTCCGCGGCCGACGATGACGTGGCCGACGGGACGGAGGGCTCGTAGGTGTCGGATTCGTCGGCGCCGGCACCGTTTTGCCGGCTGCCGCCCGCACGCGTCGCGGTGACGGCCAGGCGCGAGTCGTCGGTCGAGCCGCGCATCTCCTGTATGATCTCGTACACGCTCTGGCCGCACACCAGCTCCATCGCGTAGTAGTAGATGCCCTCGTGCGCGCCTTGGGCGTAGATGGGTACGATGTTGGTGTGGTGCAGCTTGGCCGCGGCCCGGGCCTCCCGCTGGAAGCGCTCGACGGCCGTCTTGGTCATAGCGGCGGTGTTGGTTAGCACTTTAAGGGCGATGGGTCGTTGAAGTGAGAGTTGCCAGGCCTCGTAGACGGTGCCCATTCCGCCGCGGCCGATCTCCCGGCGGATTTCGTAATCGCCGATGACTCGACCGACCATGGAGCGCGCACCGTCATCCGCCGGTATACCGCGCTCGGCGTATAGCTCCTCCTTCGCCACTGGTCGCGACCCGTGAACTCGGCTCGCCGGGTCTTGCGTCGTACCCCGCGTGCCGCCCCTCGGTTCCCTTTCCTTCTACGCTTAAGACGCTTTCGGATGCGGAACAGACGGCAAAAAGCCGCTCACAGCCGAAAAAACGCGCCCGCTCCTCTGGAATACAATCTGCCTCGCAAACGCCGCGCGGTCAATGTGACAAATCGCAAATTATTATAACGCCGTGGGTTGCCGGCGCGAACCGCAAGCCCAGGTACCGCGTCCTTTTGAAAATTCGTCGTCGGCCGCCTTTTATTCCCCGGCGTCGTCGTCATCTGTGGGGATCTGCCGCGGGGTGTCCGCGGCGGCATCGCTGCCGGGTTGCCCGGCCCCGGGGTCTGCGCCGGAGGGTTGAGTGGGCGGCTCGCGACGGATGGTGTCGGCCCGCTCGACGGTGATCTTCACGGCGACGACGTCCCGCTCGGCGCCGCGCCCCTTGACCCAGCCGACCACAATGACGCGTTCGCCCTCGCGTAGATCGTCCAGGGAAGAGAGTCTTCCGTTGATGAAGATCTCGGTCTCCGCGTTGACCATTCCGGTGACGTTGGCTTCGGTCTTATGCTTTTCGCTGAAATAGCGCAGTGTGATCTCTGAGTTGAGTTGATCGATCTTTTCGATCGTGCCCTCCAGGTGGCGGTGTTTGCGGCTGGAGTCCTCGTCGCCGCATCCGGCTGTGGCCAGCAGGCCCAGGATGACCAGGCCCGCTGCCGTGGCCGCAGGGCGCCGGTGGCCCGTGGCGCGGACCTGACCCGGTGCGGATTCTCCGGTTCGGTTTTCTGTCATCGGGGTGCACTCCATCGGAGCGGGCCCTGGAACCGGCCCGCGACCTGGCGGCACTCTAACCAGACCCGGCGGGTGCATCAATCCGCACCGGTCCCGAGACGGATCCCTGGAGGCTGGAGCAGCCGGCCGCAAGGGCCGATATATCACCCAGGGGCCGCTCGAAGCCCGGCGGCCCGGCGGAGCAGGGATCGCCATGGACGACGCCCGTGTCATCGCGGTGATGTACCATTACGTTCGCGACCGGGCCGGTACGCCCGAGGCCGGCATCCGCGGGCTGGATACCGCCACCTTCTGTGGGCAGCTCGACCGGCTGTGTGCCCATCTGGAGCCGGTCACCTGGCCGGGCCTGTACGCGTGGTTGCTCGGCCACGGGTCGATTCCCCAGCGCGGCTTCCTGCTGACTTTTGACGACGGGTTGGCCGACCACGCCGACGTGGTGGCCCCGATCCTGGAAGCCCGCGGTCTGCGCGGGGTCTTCTTCGTGCCCGGCCACGTTCTGGGCAGCGGTCGAATGGACTCGGCCCATCAGATCCATCTGCTCCAGGCGACACTGGGCGATGAGGTTTTCGCCGATTGTGTCGGCGCCTGGCTGGATCAGAACCATCCTCGAGACGGGTGGCTTGGGCGGGTCGATGAGGCGGCCGCCCGGCGGACCTATCACTACGAGGAAACGGTCGAACGGGCCAGGATCAAATACCTGCTGGCTCACGTGCTGCCGATCGACCTTCGGAACGGCATGGTGGACGCGCTCTTCAGGCAGCACGTCGGTGACCCGCAGACAGTGGCTCGTCACTGGTATCTCGACTTGTGCCAGGTCATGGGTTTGCACGACGCCGGGCACACGATCGGCGGACACGGCTTCGCCCACGAGCCATACGAGCGCCTGTCGTCGGACGAGCGGGGGCACGACCTGCGCGCATCCGCCGCGGCCCTGGAATCGCTTCTTGGTCCGGGGGCTCGACCGTTCTCGTTCCCGTACGGGAGCTTCGATGAGGGGATCGCCTGGCGTTGCGCCGCCGCGGGTTTTGCCACGGCGTTTACGACCCGCCCCGGGTGGATCACCGGCGGTGACGACACCTTCCAATTGAACCGCGTCGACACGATCCACGTCGATGCCTTTATGGAAGAGGAGCTGGCATGCGCGCTGTACTGACGGAAGAACCGGCCGTAGCGGCCCCGATCAGCCGGACCGATCGCCTCCGCCGTTTCATGAGCGTGTACTGGCTGCGGCCGGAAAACGCGTTCTGGATGGCACTGCGCAGCGAGACGTTGGCCTCGGTCGCATGGCAGGGACCCGGCATCGACCTGGGCTGCGGCGACGGGGTGTTCAGCTTCCTGCACGCCGGCGGTGTCTTTGATGACGACTTCGACGTCTTCCACGACGCGGCACCGCTCGAGGCGGTCCGCGACGAGCAGGTCGACATCTTCGACCACCTCGGGGCAAGGTATCACCCGGCGATCGTGAAGCGGCCGGGATTCACCATCGACGTGGGCTGCGATTGGAAGCCGAACCTGCTGGTCAAGGCCGGGTACCTGAGCCTGTATGAGGAACTGGTCGTCCACGACAACAACCGGCCGCTCCCGTTCGACGCGGGGGGCTTCCGCACGGTCTACTGCAACACGGCCTACTGGGTGGAGGACATCGACGGGTTCCTGTCCGAGCTGCGACGGATCACGGCCGACGACGGGCGCGTGGTGTTGCAGGTCAAGCTGGCCAGCATGTTGCGGTATACGCTGGAGCGGCACCGCGAGGTGCTGGGCGATCGATTTTTGGAGATCATCGGGCGCGGGCGGGCCGAGACCTGGCCTACGGTGACCGACCGGGCCACGTGGGAGGCGCGCTTCACGGCGGCCGGCCTGACGATCGAGCGAGCTGTTCCGTTCATCACACGCACGCACGCGCACCTGTGGGACGTCGGTCTGCGGCCGATCGCGCCGATGCTGATCGAGCTGGCCAACAACGTCACGCCGGCGACGCGCGGGCGCGTCAAACGGCGCTGGGTCGATCTGTTCTGCGAGCTGTGCGCGCCGTTCTGCGATCCCGAAGTCGACCTGCTGGCCGGGCAGGACGAACCGGGCGAGATCATGTACGTTCTGCGACCCGGGTAGCGGCGCGGCAGCGTCAGACCACCCAACCACCAGAGCATCCAGACGGCAGAGGACGGCGCATGCCCAGGGCGGCCGGGGCGCGCGGCGAGCAGCGCGCATTCGACGCGCGAAACGGCATCTGTTGCCCGGTGTTTCTGCGAGTTTTGCGCGCATTTGTGCGCGAAACGCGCCGGTTTGGTGCCGGTTTCGACCAGTTGCGCGCAGGGCATAATCGTCGTAACTAGCTGTCAGAGAGTAGGTTATCATGCGTTCTGGGACGTTTGGTTTCGTGAAAACCGGGCATTTTTAACTTTTCGCGTTCACGCTTGAATCGCTTCCTTCTCAAGTGGCTGGCGACGTTCGCACCTGGCGGGCTCCGCCTTGCCTGGTTCGGTTGGGTGTCCAGGCGGGGCGGAGGACCGTCTGCCATCCTTATAACTTGGCGCGTGATCGCTCACTCGGGGGTCTGATGGCGGAAACCGCGGCTGAGGGGCTCGTAATCGCGGTTTTTTGTGTCCGGGCTATGTGCCGATAGGCAGGTCGACCGGTCGGCGACATTGCTGGCAAACGGTTCGGGCAGGTCGTTGGCCTGGGCGCCCTATGTGGCGATTCGTCGGTGGTTGAGGGCGGGGAGATTGGCGCGGACTTGAGCGACGCGGGCGGGGTCTACGTTGGCGATGGCGTAGCCGGGGGTGTCGGGGAGGCGGCAGAGGACCGTGCCCCAGGGGTCGACGATCATGCTGTGGCCGTAGCAGTGCTTGTCCGGCGGGTGGGGGCCCCATTGGTCGGGGGCGACGACGTAGGCGAGGTTCTCAATGGCCCGGGCGCGGATGAGGACCTCCCAGTGGTCGCGGCCGGTGTGCAGGGTGAAGGCCGAGGGGGCGAAGATGACCTCGGCACCGCGGGCGGACAACTCGCGATACAGCTCGGGGAAGCGCAGGTCGTAGCAGATCGACAGGCCGAACCTTCGGCGGCGGACGGTGGCGACGACCGGCTCGGTGCCGGGCTGAACGTAGGGCGATTCCATGTCCAGGCCCTGTACGTCGAACAGGTGGATCTTGCGGTATCGGGCGACGATGGTGCCGTCGCGGTCGATCAGGGCGCTGGTGTTGAAGGGGCGGTCCTGCCCCTCGACTCGCTCGTGCACACTGCCAGCCAGGACGTAGACGCCGGATTGTCGGGCGAGGTCGGCCACCGCGTTGGTTGTCGGTCCGGGGATGGGCTCGGCGTGGTCCGGCGCGTCCTGTAACGGGCCGCACCAGGCGAACATCTCGGGCAGGGCGATGAGTTCGGCGCCGTCGGCGGCCGCCCGATGAACGAAGTCAAGAGCCTGGGCGACGTTGGCGTCCTTATCAGTCTGCGAGTTGAGTTGGACGACGGCGATTCTCACGGATCCACCTGGCCGGCTGCGCGAGACAGTCGGTGCACGAGCAGGCCATTCTACCGTTGGGAGCGGCTGAGGACGACCCGGCGCGGGGGAGAGCCGTTCCTGTCTATCGTAGCGACGGCGAAAAGCTCTAATTCGTCAATGGTGTTGAGAAATACTTGCCCGCAGGGGCAACGTGGCTCATATTGTAAATAGACCAGGATTCCTCAGATCGTTGTGCGTCAGTTCCGGCTGTGCCTGGGACGCCATTCAGCTCTTCACTCAGTTGACACGGCCGGCGGATGCTCGTCGGGAGATGACGCCGCGAGTCGGCCGGTTGCTTGGTCGGGAACCGCAATCGGACACAGATGGCCACAGTCGGGAGTTCCGATCACGTCGGGCGCGGTTTGGTTCTGCGGCTCGCGTGGTGTCGAGAGCCCTTGGGACAGGCAGCTTGCGCCGGGCGCGACGGCCGGCGTGTGGACGGTCCGCACGGCTTGGGCGTGCCGGTCGCGTTGCGGGGGCGCCGCGGCTCACGCATGGCGGCAGGTCACCGATGCACAGTGCAGTGAGTGCGAGGACAGAAGGACGGCTGTTGCCCAATCGGCTCGAGCGGCAGAACAGGAGGTGCAGATGGTCGGTGTGACGCCAGTACGGCAGAAGGTCACGGCCGGAGGGCGGAACGAGATCAAGCTGTCGCCTGGCGGCTTGGCGGAACACATGCTGAGGACATGGGGCTTTGCAGGGAATGGAGAAACAAGAAATGAACCGTATACTGATTACAAGTGCGTTAAGCATCGGACTATTCGCCAGCATCGGGAACGCCGACCCCACTCCAGGCACGGTAACGCTCTGGATTCAGCCGGCGGGCGGAGGGAACAGCCTCCACCTGATTCCGTGGGAGACGGCCCGCATTCAGCTTTGGATGAACTACAGCGCTCCGTTGGACGGTGAGGAGCGCCTGATGGTCGGGATGGATGCCGGGTTGCAGGAGGATCCGGTCTCGCCTGTTGGGGATTTCGAAGTCATTGGCTTCAACGACTATGGCCTGTGGCCCATCAGCAACACGTTCTTCCGGTTCAGCCGCGGGCAGTTGGACGAGGCCCCGCACGACGGCGCTCCGGACATTACAGGTGTCGGCAACATTGACTTCTACCAGTTTCAGGGTAGGGTCACGCCGCCGTTCACCAACCAGACGGGTCTGCCGCCCAACCTGGGCGACATCCTGTTGGACGAGATCATCATTCGCTCAGTGTGGCTCAACGATCCGCCTGGCAGCCGGGTGTACTTCGCTGGCGGCGCCGAGGCTCCTTCATGGTTTGAGCAGTACTTCTACGAGCACGATCCGAGTTCCTCGGTTGAGTACGCGTTCAATCTGGGCACGGGCATAGACTCGTCGAACCCGATTTACATCCACATCAGCGGTATTCCCGAACCTGGCTCGCTGGTGCTCGTCATGGCAGGCGCTGTCGGGCTGATTGTCCTGGGCAGACGGCGAGAGGTGATCCACGGAGACCGGTGAAGGGGTGCGCTGCCGGACAGCAGGTGCGTTTGCAGGTTCGGCACCGGCGCCGAGTTCGCTATCTGCGCCTGTGCGGGGAGCCGGGCAGAGCGGTTTGCCTTGTGTCGCGCAACGGTGGTGGCGATGCCGTCCCGACCGAAGGACCCTTGCCGGTGGCGTGGCATTGACCTACCATCCGGCCATCGTACGGGACCGTTCGCTCCGACAGATGCCTTGGAGATTGTGCGATGGCCGAGCCCAAACACGGCACCCGCCCCATGGTGATCGAGGAGACGCCGGGGAAGAAGGCGTACTGCCAGTGCGGCCTGAGCGCGAAGCTGCCCTACTGCGACGGAGCCCATGCTCGTGAGGGCACCGGAATCGCCCCCGTTGTGGTTGAGGTCACCGAAGCGGGGAAGAAGGCGGTCTGCCAGTGCCATCGAAGCGGGAACCTGCCCTGGTGTGACGGCACACACGCCCGATCGGTGTAGGGGCCGACGGGTCGAAAGGACGCCCAGGTCTTGTTGGTCGTGGCCACGATCTGGTGGTTGGTGTTCTGGACGGCGCTGGGGCTGTGCGTCGGCAGCTTCCTCAACGTGGTCATCTACCGCGTTCCGCGGGATCAGTCGATCCGCGACCCGCGGTGGTCGCACTGCCCCGACTGCCATGCCCGCATCCGATGGTACGACAACCTGCCGGTGATCAGCTTCGCCCTGCTGGGCGGGCGGTGTCGGCGGTGCCGCAAGCCCATCTCCGCTCGATACCCGCTGGTCGAGATGCTGACGGCGTTGGTGGTGCTGGTGCTGCTCGACGTGTTCTTCGTGGCCGGTGGACGGGTCGGGCTGAGCGACGGGATCGGGCTCACCTGGCGGCTGGCCGAGGACTGGCCGATCTTCCTGGCGCACATCGTTCTGTTCGCGTGCCTGCTGGCGATGGCGGCCATCGACCTGCGGGAGTACTGGGTGGACATCCGTTTCACGACGGTGGCGACGTGGTTCGGCTTCATCCTGCACGCTCTCTGGACGCCGCGGCACAGCCTTGGAGGGCCGAGTCATCCGGGTTGGCTTCGCCCGGGTGACGCGACGGCGGCCGGGGCGCTCGGCGCCCTGGTGGGGCTGGGGCTGGTGTGGGCCTGGTGCCGGGGTCGCCGGGATCAAGAGGAATCGCTGCATGCGGCAGCCGAGGGCGAGGAGGCGGAGGTCCCGGGCGAACCCGAACCCGTGGGCCGGACAACCGACGCGGGCGGCGGGGTCGAATCAGTCGGCGTGTCGGACCCGGGCGAGGCCGGCGAGGTGGCCGATGAGGCGGGCGACGTCGGGGAGGTGCCCGCCGAACTGACCGTGGCGGTGAAGCCGCCGTCCCGCACCTGGGGCCTCGGCGGTGCGATGGTCGTGGGTCTGCTGCTTGTGGCGGTGGCCGTTTCGATGGGGCTGAGTGCGAACAGCGGGTCTGCGATGGCGGCTCCGCCGTGGCGATCCCTGGTCCCGTTGGTCCTGTTTTTCCTGTTGATCCTGGCCGAGGGGGCGGTGCCTCGCCCGGCGGACCGGCATATCATGGAGGCGATCGAGGCCGAGCGGCTCAGCGCCCGTCGGATGGTGCTGAGCGAATTCGTGTGGCTGCTGCCGGCGATCGTGCTGGGGGCGGTGGCGGTATGGCTGGAGCTGAGCGGGCCGGGCGGCTGGCGGCTCGGCGACCCGCTGCACTGGAGGGTGGGGCAGAACTGGCAGCCGGTGTATGGTCTGGCGACGGCGGCGGCGGGCTACGTGATCGGGGGTGGGATCGGCTGGGCGATGCGGATCGTCTTCACGCTGCTGTTCGGGAAGGAGGCGTTCGGGCTGGGGGACATCCACATCATGGCGGCGGCGGGGTGTGTGGCGGGGTGGCCGGTGGTCCTGCTGGCGTTCATGGTGACGATCTTCGTGGCCCTGGCGGCTTGGCTGATCACGCTGCCGTTCAAGAGGACGCGGGCGATCCCGCTGATCCCCTGGCTGGCGTTGGGGTACGCGGCGGTGGTGGTGCACTACGAGTGGATGCTGGGCGTGGGGCCGATCCGGAACGCGCTGGAAGTCATTAACATGTTGTTTCTTGATAAATCACAGGCTGTTGCCCTCGGGGTGTTGCCATGAGCCTTGCGTTCAAGCGGATCAAAGTTTATACTAAGGTGACGCTGTTGGTGATCGTGGCGCTGGCGATCGCGACGGTGTTCATCAAGAACCGCGGACACCGGGTTCAGTTCTGGTTCTTCGGGCTCGTCGATGACCAGACGCCGGTGAACGTGGTGTGGTTGATCGTGTGCACGGCCATCGCGTCGGTACTATCGTGGTGGGTTCTGCTGGCGGCCATCAGCATGGTCAAGGACGTGCGTGAGGTCCGCCGACAGGAGGAGCAGCAGGAGCGGGAACGGGCCCAGCAGGCGATGGCCCGCAAGCTCCGCGAACAGGAACAGCGCATCGACGAGAAGCTGTCAAAAGCAATCGGCAAGGACGCGAATTCGGGCGTCTAGTCAGACGGAGGTCGCCGCGCCGGAGTTGGCGCGGTCTATACAGGGAGGTATCCAACCATGAAACGCCCCGCTACCGTTATCACTCTGCTCATCGGACTCGCAGGCATCCTGGCCGCCACCGGCTGCGCGCCCGATCCCAAGGAACGCATCGCCCTTCTGGAGGAGGAGAACCAGCGCCTGATCGACGATCTGGGCATGGCTCGCCAGGGCGGGGACCAGGCTCTCCGCGACGGTGAGCTGTGCGAGCAGGAGTTGGCGTCGCTGCGGTCCGCCAACGACAACCTGCGGCAGATGCTGGCCAATCGTCCCACGCCGCAGGCCCAGCCGGCGGCGCCGGAGGTGCCGGAGGGTTGGACGGCCGTGCCCGGCGGAGCCATGATCGCCATCGAGGGCGAGGTGCTCTTCGATTTCGCCAAGACCGAGCTGCGGAGCGAAGCCCGGAGCGCGCTTGACGCCATCGCCGGAACCATTGCATCCCAGTATTCCGTCAGCGACATCCTGGTCTACGGGCACACGGACAACGTGGGGATCGGGCCGAGCAAGAACAAGTGGAAAGACAATCTGGAGCTGTCGGCCCAGCGGGCTTTGTCGGTGGTCAGGCACCTCGACGGGCGGGGGGTGAATCCGGCCCGCCTGGTGGCCTGCGGTTGCGGTGAGCACCGCCCGATCGTGCCGAACAGCTCGGCGGCCAACCGGGCGAAGAATCGCCGGGTCGAGATCTACGCCCTGGACGTGACGGTTCAGACGGCCGGCCGGTAGAGCGGGCGAGCGGCTCGGAACGGTCAAACCGCGGGCTGACGTGTGCCTCGGGCGAGGGTGTTCCGCAAGACGATAGCCCCGCCGTCGGACCGGTTGGTTACCATGCCGGCGGTTCTCGAGCGGCGGGGTTTTTGTGCGCGCCTGCGGGGCGTGCGGCGCGCCTCTTGCCACGGGTACGCCCGCATGCTAGAGGGGCCCTGATATTTGGCGCGGCTTACGTGGACAGACGGGGAGGAACGACGATGGCTAAGTACAAGATCGCCTGGTTGCCCGGTGACGGTGTCGGGAAGGACGTCATGGAGGCGGCGCGGCTGGTTCTGGACGCGCTGAAGTTCGACGCCGAGTACGTGCCGGGCGACATCGGCTGGGAGTTCTGGTGTCGCGAGGGCAACCCGCTGCCCGACCGCACGCTGGAGATGCTTCGCAAGACCGACTGCGCTCTGTTCGGGGCCATCACGTCCAAGCCGGTGGCCGAGGCCGCCAAGGAGCTGGACCCCTCGCTGCATGACAAGGGTCTGACCTATTTCTCGCCGATCGTGCGTCTGCGTCAGGAGTTCCACCTGCACACCAACCTGCGGCCGTGCAAGGCGTACCCCGGCAACCCGCTGAACTACAAGGAAGGCATCGACCTGGTGGTGTTCCGTGAGAACACCGAGGGTCTGTACGCGGGCGTGGAGTTCCACCCCATCCCCCAGGCCGTGTTCGACGCGCTGAGCGTGCATCCGAAGATGGGGCGGTTCGCCAAGTACGGGCTGGAGAACCTGGCGCTGTCCACGCGGATTATGTCGCGGCAGGCTTGTCGCAGCATCGTCACGGGAGCGTTCGAGTACGCCAAGAAGTTCCGCCGCCGCAGCGTGACGTTGGTGGAAAAGCCCAACGTGCTGCGCGAGACGGGCGGGCTGATGGTCCGTACGGCCCGCGAGGTGGCCAAGGACTATCCCGGTATTCCTTTGTGGGAGACGAACATCGACGCCCAGTGCATGTGGCTGGTGAAGAACCCGTTGGACTACGACGTGCTGGTGGCCGAGAACATGTTCGGGGACATCATCTCGGACCTGGCCGGCGGTATGGTCGGTGGGCTGGGCTTCGCCAGTGCGGCCAACATCGGGGACGAGTACGCCGTGTTCGAGCCGACGCACGGGTCGGCGCCGAAGTATACCGGTCAGTACAAGGTGAACCCGTCGGCCATGCTGCTCAGCGCCCGGCTGATGCTCCAGTGGCTGGGGGAGACGGAGATGGCGGCGAAGCTGGAGAACGCCGTCGCGACGGTCGTGGCCGAGCACAAGATCGGCACGTACGACGTGGGTCTGAGCAACACGACGCTGGAGGTGGCGGAAGAGGTGGCGCGGAAACTATAGCTGTTTCGACCACGTCCCATGGGAGTCCGATGCTGATGGAACCGCTGGGCGACAGGAGAGCCGCCGCGCTCCTTGTTCGAAGCGCGATTGCCTCGGTCAGACAACACGGAGCTGTACGCGATTACTTCGAAACACACGGCAACTGGGAAGCGCCGATGCGACACCGCTTCTTTGATCTACGCGAGCGCTGGCGCGCGGGCGATCAAATGACACGGGACGTCGCCGCACGCCTCCTAGCTCACCTCAATGGGAGATACGCGACTCGCCACAGCAGCGCGGACCTGCCTCACCTATGCGATGCCACGCTGGAGGGTCTTGGGCAGAGCGGTTGGCTGGAGAACGAACCGGCAGCTCTCTTGGGCGCTTCAGACGAATCCCTGAAGGGTCTGGCAGAGCTGTTGGAGACCATATTGGAGGAAGCGCAGGCGAGAGGATGCAGGAAACGCCCTTACGTCCTTGCGACGAAGTTCCTCCACTTTTGCTTCCCGCAGTCCTTCGCGATCAGCGACGCGCAAGCGCGGGTTTCAATGGAAGCTTGGGCGAAAGTGGCGCTCGATCCCCAGATCCACGATGAACGAGTCCGACTCGGACGGCTCAATGCCAATTGGATGGGCGACACGAGCGGACGCGGGTATATTGGGGTGCTCGAGTTCTATCGTGGTCTCTGGGATAGTATCGACGATCAAGCTCGAGCTGAGCTCTCAAAGGCTGCTGAGGAGCTGACGGAGTTCGTCCGCGCGCACGAAGGCGCTCGCAATGCATACGTTGGCGTTTTGGACGTGCTGGATAAACACCTCTGGCATGGCAACGGTGACCTGACGGAACTTCTGGGTCAGACACCCGCAAGTTCGACCCCTTGAGGCGTCGAATATCGCGACTGTTTGCCTGCGAAGGCCTGGCTCGTGCTGGTCCGCGTCGCAATCACTTGCCGCTCGCGTGATCCCCTCGCGGTGCGAACTCCAGGGCGGCGGAGTTGATGCAGTAGCGCATGCCGGTGGGGGGTGGGCCGTCGTCGAAGACGTGGCCCAGGTGGGCACCGCATTGGCTGCACAGGACTTCGATGCGAGGCACACCGAGGCTCGAATCGGTATCCGTCAGGATGTTCTTTTCATCGGCGGGCGACCAGAAGCTGGGCCAGCCGCAGCCGGAGTCGAACTTGGTCTGCGAATCGAAGAGCACCTGTCGACAGCCGACGCAGGTGTAGACGCCCTTGGCCTTATGGTCCCAGAATTCGCCGGTGAAGGCTCGCTCGGTTCCCTTCTCGCGCGTGACGTGATACTGCATCGGGGTTAGCTGCTGCCGCCATTGTTCGTCAGTCTTGTCCACCTTCTGGCTCCTTGTCGGGTCGTCGCTTGATGCTGCCTCAGCGGGTGAGGCGGGTGCCTCCGCATTTCCTCGGGTAATCGCCCCAGTGACCGGGCGCTGGACCGGTCCACGAGCCCGATCAGACCTGTCGCAACCAGCGCACCCGAGCGAGAGGACGACGCCGGCCACAACCGCCAGATTTCGCATGATTCGTTCCCTGGTGCTTCAAACTATGCGATTCGCCGGTTCGTGATGACGAATCGCCACGAACCGCTCCGCGCCACACTCGACATGCCGTGGAACCGCGACACTTTCGTGATTGCTCCGATGGCCCTCTGCCGGCCCGGCCGGCCACCGGTCGCCGCATTCCTGGGGGCAGCGTCGGTGGCAGGCGCCTGGCACGCTGTTTTCCGGCTCCCGCCTCGTAGCGACTGATCGGTGGGGGAAACCAGGGGGGCGCTGGGCGGCCAGCCCAGTTTGCCCAGGTGATGATAGTAGACCCGCCGAGCATGGACCACAGTCAGTTGGCGGTGGAGGGACGTGCTGCCATGGGAGGGGCTTGTTGCCAAGGCGGTGGCAACTCTCGGCGAGCCATGCCAGGCACGGTCGGGGCCGCCCGGGAGCCGCTTTTTGCTTGTTTCTTGGGGGGGGAGTACGGTAGTCTCGTTGCCGGTCGCCCGGTTGAAGCGTTTCCGCTGTTAGCGCGGCGGTCGCAACGTCTGAAGCGTTCGCGAACACAGTTCCGGCCACGAGGCCCATCCGGCTACAAGAGGAGTCCCAGAGGCATGAGCACCTTACTCGTTTTCCTGATTCTCGTCGTAATCGTCGGCCTGATCTCGGTCACCTTCTTCCTGTTCCAGATCAACGCCAAGTTGGAGAAGATTGCCGACTCGGGCGGCATGAGCGCTCCGCCCAAGCAGTCGCAGTAGGGCGCGGCGGTCGCGGGGAAGCCGGTCCGGGAGCGGTTGTCTCTGCGTTTCGCAGCTGCGGGGCCGGCGTCTTTCTGTTGGGACGAGGCGCGATCATCGAGCGCCCGGGGCGGCTTGACGCGGTGTGTCGGCGCTCCGCACGGGCGGCGCGCTCATATCTGTCATGGAACCTCGCCGAACATCGGCACAAGCATCTCGGTCAGATCGTCATCCGTTCTTTCGTAGTCGTAGCTGACACTGGCCGCGGGAGTGTGGCCTTCTGCAACGGGTTGCACGATTCCGCCGAAGGCGGGGCGGTGGGCAGGTCGCGAAAGAGCTCCACGCGGGGTTTGTCGCAACTTGTACGTGCCGGATTCCGCGTTTTGCCCTGCGCTGTGGTGAAAGCGCGTTGCCAGCCGTACAATGTCCGCGATGGCCGCAATCCTGGAGGTCACCGATCTGCGAAAGGACTACGTGCTTGGCGCGGAGGTGGTTCACGCCCTGGACGGTCTTTCGCTGAGCATTGACGCGGGCCAGTTCGTGGCCGTGATGGGCGCCAGCGGATCGGGCAAGAGCACGCTGCTGCACCTGTTGGGCGGCCTGGACGTTCCGACCGGCGGACGGATCGTCATCGAGGGGCACGACCTGGCGGCGATGAGCGACCGGCAACGCACGCTGTTCCGGCGCCGCCGGCTGGGGATCATCTTCCAGGCCTTCAACCTTCTGCCGTCGTTGAACGCGGCCGAGAACGTGGCCCTGCCGTTGATGGTGGACCGGCACCCGTGGTCGGTGATCGAGGAGAAGACCGCGTCTCTGCTGGACGTGGTGGACCTTGCCGGTCGGCGGGCGCATCGGCCGCAGGCGCTTTCCGGTGGCGAGCAGCAGCGGGTGGCGATCGCCCGGGCGCTGGTGAACGACCCGGCCATTGTGCTGGCCGATGAACCCACGGGCAACCTCGACTCCCATCACACGCAGGAGATCTGGGAACTGCTGGGCCGGCTGGCCCACGAGCAGGACCGGACGGTGGTGGCCGTCACGCACGAAGCCACCGGCGCCGCCCACGCCGATCGCATCGTAGTGCTCAAGGACGGGCGGAGCGTCGGGGAGATCGAACCGACTGCGGAAGCTGATGCGACACTGGTTGCAACTCGCTACTCGGAACTGGTCGGCTAAACCCGGCCGGGCCATCGCTTCCACCGCCGCCATCGCCATCGGTGTCGGCACGGTGGTCAGCGTGACCTGCTTCTATGAATCGGTCCGGCGGGCCATCACCGATCAGGTGGTGAACAACTGGCTGGGGAAGAGCCATCTCACCGTCGAACCGCCGCTGGGACACTGGGGGAACGTTACGCAGTCCCTGGCGGAGCCGCTGGCCGAACTCGACAACGTCGCCCTGGTGACCTACCGGCTCAAACGGGCCATGACGCTGATCCGCTTTCCCGAAGGAGGAGGGCGCCGATCGACCGGGATCGACGTGATCGGTATCGACGCGGGCACGGAGTACGAATTCCGCCAGTACCGCGGTCTGGTGGGGCGGCTCCCTGCGCCCGGTGAGCGCGATGTGGCCGTGATCGAGACGAAGAGCGCCCTGCAATGGGGCGTGGGGGTCGGCGATCGGATTCAGGTGGCGGTTTCCGACGCCCACCCGCCTCGGGCGTTCGAGGTGGTCGGCACGTACGACGTGCGGCGTGTGGCCGAGTTCCAAAGACCGAACGTGCTCCTGCCGCTGGTCGACGTGCAGGAGATCAAGGGCGAACCGGATCGGGTCACGTCGGTCGACGTCATGCTGCGCGATCCTTCGGTGGAGGGCCTGCGACGCACGGCGCCGAAGGTCCGCAAGATCGTGGCGGAGTGGAACGAGCGCTGGGGCACGAACTGGCAGGTCTCGACGGCCGAGACCAAGCTCCAGCAACTGCGCGAGGCCGAGCGCGTCACGCAGCTCATCCTGACGCTGGTCGCGTTCGTGGCCCTGCTGACCTCGTTCTTCATCATCCTGAGCACGATGAGCATGGGCATCGTCGAGCGCATCGCGGTGCTGGGCATGATGCGATGCGTGGGGGTGACGCGCCTGCAACTGGCGGCCCTGGTGATGCTCGAGGTGGTGCCGATGGGGATCGTCGGCGTGCTGGCCGGTCTGCCCATCGGGCTGGGCCTGACCCGGCTCGGGGCGATGCTGGTACCGGAGTACGTCGAGGGGGTCAACATCAGCGTGTGGGGCATTTGGCTGGCGATCGTCGGCGGAGGTCTGACGATTCTGGCGGCGGCGGCCGTGCTGGTCGTGCAGGTCTCGCGCGTGTCACCGCTGGAAGCCGCGAACCCCGAGGCCAAACCCGCCCGGAAGTCGGTGGCCGTCGTATTGGCCGTGCTGGGCGTGGGCATGCTGGCTCTGCACCAGTGGATGATCGGATCGGTGCGTCTGGAGCAATGGTTCCAGCCGGTCATCGCGTTCTGTGGGGTGGCCACGATCTATCTGGGGTACGTGCTGCTGGCACCGGCCGTGGTGCTGCTGGCGGGGACGGCCGTGATTCACGTGGTCTCGGCTGCGTTGCGTGTTCGGCGCAAGCTGGCCCGCGATCAGATCGGGCGATCGCCGTGGCGCAGTGCGGCCGTGTGTTGGATGCTGATGGTGGGGCTGTCGCTGATCGTTTACATCGCGGTTCGCAGCGAGAGCGTGATCGCGGCGTGGGACTTCCCGAGCAAGCTGCCGGCCACGTTCGTCTGGAGCCCGGAGCACGTTCGGTATGACGTGCTGAACGAGGTGCGTCGGGTTCCCGGCGTGATCGACGCGACGGTGGTCGGCGAGTTCCAGTGCAAGACGGGCGACCCGGACCAGGAGGCCACGTCGTTCCTGGAGGGCGTCAAGCAGAAGTTCCGTCAACCGGTGCCGGCCACGTTCGTCGCCGGCGAGCTGGACACGTTCCTGGAGATGACCAAGCTCGGATTCCTGCAGGGGGACCTGGACAGCGCGATAGCGAAGCTGCGGCGCGGTGGCTACGTGCTTCTGCCGCCCGAGTCGGCCCGGACGTACGGGCTGGACGTCGGCGACAAGATCACGCTCAGCGTCGGGCAGCGGTCGGCCGTGTTCGAGGTGGCTGGCGTAGTCGAATCGCCGGCGCTGGACATCGCGGTGACGTTCTTCCAGGCGGACAGCTACATGATGCTGGCGGCGGCCGGGTCGTTCCTGGGAACGCTGGATGATGCCCGGAAGTACTTCGGGCTGGACAGCGTGTCGATGTTCATGATGAACGTGGACCTGCCGTACACGCGCCGGCCGGATGTGTTCAAGGAGGAAGCGCCGCCGGACGCGGAGCCGCGTACGCTGGCCGAGTGGGCCCTGGCCTGGCGCGACAAGCTGCCCAACGAGCGGGCGACGTTCGAGTGGCTGGCGCCGAAGCTGCGGGCCTGGCTGGACGACGAGTCGGCCGGACTCGATGACCGGTCGCGCCGCGAGCTGACACGCTTCCAACTGGCCTGGCGCGATGCGGCCAAGCAGTGGGACGACCACAAGCCGCAGCAACGGTGGGAGCTGTTCCGCGAGCGGCTGGTGCTGCGCCAGGTGGCGTTCACCATGGATCGCTCGTACGTCGAGATCGGCTCGCTGCGCACGCTCAAAGAGAAGATCGACAACGAGATTCGCGAGGCCACACGGCTGATGTCGGCCATCCCGGCCATCGCCCTGGTGGTGGCGGCTTTGGGCGTGGGCAATCTGATGATGGTCAACGTGAACACGCGCTCGCGGCAGATCGCGGTGATCCGGGCGGTGGGCGGGACGAAGTCGCAGATCGTTCGGCTGGTGCTGTGCGAGGCCTTGACGCTGGGAGCGCTGGGCAGTGCCATCGGATTGGCACTAGGCCTGCACTCGGCCGCCAGCGTCAACCACATCAGCGCCGAGCTGATCGGCATCGGCGGGCAGTCGGTCATCCCCTGGGGGCAGGTGGTGGGCGGGATCGCCCTGACGATGGCGATCTGCCTGCTGGCCGGCATCGCCCCGGCCCGCTACGCCGCCCGAAACAACATCGTGGACGCGATCGCGGCGCAGTAACCGACCAAACCTCGGATTGGTCGTACGCGTACCGAACCGAGCCGCGACCGTGAGGGGGCGGACGCTTGCCGGTGCCCTGTCCTCGCGCAGCGACGACGTGGGATGGGATGGGCGGTCACCGGAAGAGTGTGCGCGTACTCATCCTTTCCCCAGCCTCTGCTTCGCAAAGGATGGGGCACCCGCGCCAAGTCACTCTGTGGGTGCCGCGCCCGGTCAACTGGCGCTTTTGCGCTGGCCGGCTTGCCAACTCGCCGGCGCCTAGCGACTATCCCGCCGCATGCGTGACCGAGCGCTCCCTGCTCGACTAGCGACGACGACGCATCATCACCAGCAGTAGCCCGGTGCCGAACAGCGCCAGCGTGCTTGGCTCAGGGGTCTCGATCGCAAAGGCATGCACTCCGGCGAAAACCGCACCAGAGGCGGTGGTCATCATCGGCGGGCTGCCGATGTCCGGAGAGTTGGAGCCCACTATGACGGCGTCCGACGAGGTGTAGAACCACTGGCCGGCAATCGTGGTCGACCAGGTGCCCCCGCCGCCCGTGAACGTCGTGTTGGCCACGATTTGCAGCAGGGCGGTCTGCGGAGGCATGAACGGCGGGTCGGGACAGTGGATCGTCCAAATGTAGTTGCCGGCAACGGGGAAT
>DATKXO010000070.1:0-16054 GCA_035528995.1 Phycisphaerae bacterium
CATCACCATCGATCAAGTAGTGGACATTCTCGGATACCACCTCCAGACCCAACTCACGCCCGGCGGCCTGGTCGATGCCTGGCGGCGGCTGGCGGTGGTGTTGATCCCCTGGTACGAGCAGATCGGCAAGCAGGCCCGAGACTCGGCCGTACTCCACGCCGACGAGACCGGCTGGCGGGTGGCCGGACAGATGCACTCGTTGTGGTGCTTCGCCAATCACCAGGTGTGCTATTACATGATCGATCGTTGCCGGGGGTCACCGGCCCTGCAGAAGTTCTTCACCGAGGCGTTTGCCGGCACGTTGATTCATGACTTCTGGGCGCCGTACGAGTCGATCGAGACCGAGGACCGGCAGTACTGCCTGGTCCATCTGCTGCGCGAACTGGAGAAGGTCGACCAGGACAACGACTCACCCGAGTGGCAGGCCTTCGCCAAGAAGCTGCGCCGCCTGGTCCGCGACGGCATCCGGCTGCGCAAGCGGCCCGAGTTCGAGCCGCAACGCTATGAAAGCCGCATCCGGCTGATCGACCGTCGGCTGACCGCCCTGGCCCAATGGCGGGGCGCCGACGGCGAACCCGTCTACCGCGACGCCGACGCCCTGCGGCTGGCCAAGCGGCTGCGCAAACACTGGGACCACCTCTTCACCTTCCTGGACAAACCCGAGGTGCCCTTCGAGAACAACCTGGCCGAACGGCAGATTCGACCGGCCGTGATCCTCCGCAAGAACAGCCAGTCGAACCGCTCGGAGCAGGGAGCCGCCACGCAGGCCATCCTGATGAGCATCTACCGCACGCTGCGCCTTCGCGGCCTCGACCCCACCAGAACCATCGCCGCCGCCCTCAAAACCTACCTCGAAACCGGCCAACTACCACCGCTGCCCGACCCGGTTGCTGCAAACGGCTGAACTCTTACGTCACTTCTACGGGCACAAAAACGGGCACAGTTGCGATGTGCGTACGCCGCGGTTGGCCCGACGGATGTCGCGAAGGCGGCAAGCGGGAAAGCCATTCGCAGCGGCGTCATGACTATCGGCCCACGTCTGTGACGCAGAACGCACCGAAGACCGTTGACCCGCATTCCGGTGTTATCGGTCGTCGTCTCGTGTGGCCGGCCCGCAGCCACTCCGGCCAACCGTGCTTCCAGATCACCATGGCAGCCTGCGACGTCGAAAAGAAGCTGATTGAGCCGGATTTCTCGCCCGCAGTGGCATCGCATGCGTGGAGGGGGAATGGAGGCATCAGACCGCAACCCTCTGCCCCAGAGTCAGGCGGGAGGTGGTGGTGCCCGAGAATGGGCTCGGGTGGGCGATACGAGAGCCGAACCGGCTGCCGTGACCGTCTGCGCGTGCGAGCGGGTAAGTCCATGCGGGCCCGTCCCGACCCGATCGCCTTTCCCCGATGGGAGGCGGTCGCGTAGACAGAAGACGGGCGGTTCGCGGGTCGCGAACCGCCCGTCGATCCTGACGTTTGCCTGTTCGGCCGGGCCTACGGTTGCCCGAGCCGCGGCACTCTTAAAGGTCGCCCATCAAGGGACCGTCGCTACCGTCCTCACCGGGGTCCGGCAGGGAGCCCGACAGTCCCGGGCGGTTCGAGCCCTGAGTCTCGATCCGCGCGTACACCGCTTGCACCGTCACGTCCTGGTTGAGGGTCAATTGCAGAGTTGTTTGACCCCCTCGCTGCGGGATGCCGTTGACTCGCCAGGCGCGGAAGGCGAGGCCCTCGTAAGACGCATCGGCCGTGACGGTCGCGACCGTGCTCGAGGAGAAAGCCCTCGCGAAGTTGGCAAAGCCGCCGCCGTCCAGTGTGTCGTCCAGCGGAGAGGAGTCTACCCAGACGCCGGGCGCATTGGACGTTACAGACAGAGTCACGGGAGCGGCTCCGGGCGGCACCAACCGCACGCAATCGCTGGCCACGAACCGGCAACCGGTGTCCAGCTTGCCGGTGACGACCAACTCGACCAGGGCGCCGGAGGGGAGCGAATCCAGCTCAAGCACATCGACGACCTCGTCCGTCTTGAACTTCATGGACAGGTCGTCCCAACCGTCGCCGCGGAGCTCGTGGCACTCACAGGTCTCGCCGTAGAACGGGGTGCCCACGTCGTCGAACGTGGAATGGGGCCCCGGCGGGCCTTCGTGCGGCGCCAGCATGCCACCCACACCGTCGGCCCGCGACAGGCGGACGCTGGACAGATCGATCGAGGCCGCGTCGAAGTCCATGGCACCGAGCAGGGCCACCGGCAGAACGCCGTGGCTGCCGCGGTTGAACGGATTCGGGCACGACCCCGGCTTGATGTCCAGGGCCAGCTCCACCGGCGGGGCGGTCGAGACCAGGTCGATCGGCTGCTCACAGTAGTTGCCCGCACAATCCATCACGCGGACGACGCCGTCACCGTCGCAGTCGGGATCGTCCATCTCGACCAGATAGCGGACGATGGCATCGCCCGGGGTGAAGGACGGATCGACCGTCAACACCAGGTTCCGTGCGCCGGGCAGCACCTCGACGCTGCAGATGCCCGTGTCGTGCGTGGCGCTGTCCTCCGCACGTCCGTCGAAGCTCTCCGGGAAGGTGTCCGATTCGATCAGGACGGACCAGTGGTCGAACGTGCCGGTGTCATTGGTCTTGTCGTCCTTGGTCTTCAACGTGTACGTGCCGCTGGCCGGTCCTCCGTCGAGCACCGACAGCGATCCGCTCTCCGGCTGCCAGGAGCCGGTGAACGGAGCATCCGACGAGCCGCTCGGGAGGACCGAGGCTGCCTCGTCGTCGAGCGTGGTGTCCAGGAAGTCGTTGCCCGTGCTTCCGAGATCGCTGAACAGGTCGATGAAGACCGGGCTGGTCAGGGTCATGTCGATGTCGGCCGCAAACGGATGCGTGATGTTGAAGGTGAGGTCCACGTCGGTGACGACATCGGTCTCGGGCACGATGATGCTGGACAGCACGCCGGCCGCGTTGTTGTCCGGGATGGGAGTGTACTCGGGACCGCTGAAGTGGCGGATCTTGTTCCCGACCTGTCCCGTGCAGACCGGCGCCAGGGCGTCGATCTCGACCAGGGCGTATCCTCGGAGACCACACGCGTCGGTCACCTGCACGTAGCCGCGACCGTTGGCCAGCGGGTCGATCAGCCCGACAGTGAAGTCCGCGGTGGCCGCGGGCAAGGTGCTGACCCAGGTGATCTGCAGGTTGTCCGACCACGGCGCCAGCTCGATCATGTCGATCCCGGTGTCTCCGAACTGGTCGTCGCTGGCGGTGCCCTCGAACTCGTCGGTGGCGAGGTTCACGCTGCCACCGACCAGGGGCAGGTTTTCGTCACCGGAGGCGGCCATGAGGCTGACCGGCACCGACGTGACGTTGCCAACGCAGTCGGCGATCTCGACCGTGCCGCTGCCGTCCATCGACGGATCGATCAGCTCGACGCGGTAGTCCACCACCTCGTCGCCGGGCGTGAAGGCGGCCACGACCATCAGGTTCACGGACCCCATGCCTACGTCGATCGAACAGACGCCGGCGCCCGGAGCCAGGTCGATGGCCTGCCCGACGTATCGCTCCGGCCCGCAGGAGTTCTTCAGGGTCATGGCCCAGCGGCGGAAGATGTTGTCCGAGCTGCTCATCATGCGCGTGTCCGCGACCAGCATCTCCCACGAACCGGCCGAGTCCAGCCCGGCCAGACTGAAGAGCATGTTGTCGCGCTTGTCGCCGGTGATGCCGTCGCCGAAGAACTCGCCGCGGCCGTCCGGCTGATGGAGACCGAGCGTCTCAATGGTGCCGAGTGCGGGCTCCTCGTGGAGGTCGTCGGCCTGCAGGGCGTCGTCATCCAGGGTGACGTCGAAGCTGTTCTTGGTGTTGCCGGAAGAGGCTCGCTCGTCCATCCCGATACGGTTGACCAGCAAAGCGAACTCGCCGTCGTGCGACAGCGTGGCGGCCATGCGCCCTTGGTTCTCCGAATCGACCATCAGAGCGACCTCGACCTCGCCGACCAGGAACGAGTCCGGCACGTTGATGATCGAGACCACGCCGGCCAGATCGCCCTCGGGCACGACCTCCTGCACTTCCTGCTTGAAGGTTAGGTCCGTGGTGACCGCGCCGGAATTGGCGGGCCCCGTCAGGTCGTCCAGGCCGGTCAAGCTGATAGCGCTCTGGCAGGTGTTTTCCTGCAGGTCGGTCACGGTGACCGTGCCGGAGCCGTTCAGCGTTGAATCGATCAGTGTCACCGTGTATTCGACCAGGGTGTCGCCGGACGTGAAGTCACCCGGCAGGTTGAGCTGCACGTTCGTCGCGCCGGTGAGCACGATCGAGTCAATCCCCTCGCCGTCGGAGGCGGTTCCGGCAAACGTCTGGGGGGCCGGGAACGTGGCGTTCAGGTCAAGCGACCATCGCACCAGCGTCGCCCCGAAGTCTTCCGACGAGCTGTCGTCGATCACGTTGAGCTTCCAGGCGCCCTGGGCCTGCTCGCCGTTGAGCTGGGCCAGGCCGTCCGGATCTTCCGGCAGGTAGGTGCCGGTGTACGGAGCGGCCGAACCGAGGATCGGCAGGATTTCGTCGGCGTCGTCGTCGAAGGTGGTGTCGAGCATGTCGATGCCCAGGCTGCTCATGCGGTCGGTCACCAGCTCGACGACGGTGTTGCTGGGGCTGACCAGGTAGATGTCGAGGTCACCGGTGTCCAGGGCGTCGATCGTGACGGTGACGCTGACGTCGGTAACCAGGCCCGCCTCGGCCACCTCGATCTCGCCGTCAATACCGGTCAGATCGTTGTTGGGCACGTGGATGGGGTCATGCAGGCTGTTGAGCGCGCGGTTGGAGAAGTTCACGCCGTCGCACACCGGTGCGTCGATGTCGATGCTGACCACCTTGCAGAAGGTGTTGCCGGCGCAATCGGTGACCAGCAGCTTGCCGGAGCCGCTCTCGGCCGGGTTGACCAGCTCGATGACGAAAGTGGCCGTCGGGGCCGGCAGAGCGCTCAGGCTGGTGATCTGCAGGTTCGTGTCGGCATAGAGCGCCACCCCGCAGATGCCGATGTCCCCGGCCGCGTTGTCCGTCGCCAGCGCGTTGATCACGTCGTTGGCGAAGTCCGGCGTCAGGGTGACGACCGGGTCGATCTCGTCCGCCAGCGCCGGGGCGGCCTCGTTGAGGAAGATAGCCAGCTCGTAGGTCTCCTCAGGGCCGACCTGCGACGCGCTGCTCTGCGGGCCGACCTCAACGTGGTAGGTCCCCGCAGTGCGGGCCACGAAGAAGGCGCCTTGGGCCGGATAGTCGCCGCCGCCGGTCTGGGCCGTGTTGGAATCGCTGACGTCGCTGATCAGAATGTCGTCGTCCGGATCGTAGATGACCAGCTTGCCGTGAAAAGCGTTCGGGTCGTCGTTGGCCGAATCGGAGCCGGTGGAGTCCCGTTCCGGATCGCCGTCGAAGGCGATGAACACCCGGTCGCCGACTACCGCCTCGAAGGCGTAGAAGTCCAGGTCTTCGACTGTGTCGATCACGCCGGAGTAGTAGTGCTTGCCGGTGAAGTCGGCCGACTCCAGCGCGTCGTTCGGCTCGCACTCGGCCAGCGGCGCCCGGGTGGCCGGTTCGACGCCGGTGTGGAATCGGTAGCGGTGGATCGTACTGGTCCCGGCGGAGTCGTTGTCTCGCACGTGCAGGAAATGCGTGCCGTCGGCCGTCATTTGCGCGCCGGCGATCACGGACGACGTGGTGCTGTAGATGTACCGCAGGTCCTCGATGGGCGAGTCAATGCCGTCGCCGTCGTCGTCATCGTACTCGATGAGCGTTGAGCCGTCGGGCTCGTAGAAACGCAGTTGCGTGTCCAGAGTGCTGTTGCTCGACCCGCCGTTGTTGACGTAGGCGTAGACGCGATCGCCGGTCAGGCCGGTGACGGCCCAATAGTCCTCGTCTCCCGAGCCGACGAGCTGGGCGCCGTTGAGTGGAGTGGTCAGCGGCGTGGCAGTCGGCGTAACGTCGTTGGGCTCGATCTCGTTGATCTCGTAGTTGAACGCGTCGTCGATGATCAGGGCGTAACTTCCGGTGGTGATGCTCGAACTGCCGTTGTCCACGTAGATGTAGTAGTCCTTGCCGCCATCCAGCGTGACGACAACCAGTTCGTGCCGTGCACCGCTGGTTCCGCTGGTGCTGTGGTTCGAGGCCCCCAGGCAGCCGAGCGGGAAGAATGGCGGGCAGGAGTCGGCCACGTAGAGCACCCCGTCGAACCCGTCGCTGGCCAGCTCGACGGCGTAGTCGCCGTCGGCCGGTGCTACGAAGTGGTACACGTGATCGTTGCCCGGCGCCGTGGTCGGTGTGCTGCCCGAGACGGCGCAGCGCCCGGTGCCTTGCGTGAAGGTGAAGTCGGCGGCCGCGCCATCGATGTCGTTCAGCGCCACGGCGGGCAGTGCGGCCGGAAGGTCTTCGGCCGTGACACAGTCATCCGGGATGACCGCGGGAATGGTGTCCACCATCAGCGTGAAGTCGAAGTTGTCGTGCGTTGCGCTATCGTGGTCCACACCGATGATGTATTCGGTGCCGGCGGTCAACAACGCGTCGAAGTCCACCGGCCGGGCGCTTCCGGGCGCCCGCGTGCCTTCCAGGAACGTGCCCCCAACCGCCTCGTACACGTAAATCGTGAAGCGCCGGTCCGACGAACGCAGCGGCGCACCCTGCCACGGCAGGAGCTGAACGCGATAGGTGTCCGTCGCGTTCGGTGTGAAGCTGTAGAAAACGTCGGGGCCGTCCATGTACGAGTCGATGGCCGGCAGATCCCCCGAGGTGGAGTTGATGCTGTTGGCAGCCAGCACCGTCGTGCCGTAGAGGATGAGCGGGACGTCCGGCCCGATGATCTCCGCACTGGCGGGGTTGTCATTGGCCGGGGTGGGTGGGAGCGCCTTGACGACGGCGGGGAGCACCAGCATGACGCCCACCGCCACAAGAACGCCGAGTCGCGTGATTTTCCGTGTTCGTGACATGTTTTTACCTCCTCCAAGAACAGAATTTCCGCGTCCAGGAGCGCATGCTCTTTGCCGCGCTCGGGACGGTTTCCTGCAGTCGGGCCCGCGGGCAGGCGCTTGGCGGCACAGGATGGGCCGGCTTCGTGGGCTTGTCAGGGAACGGATGCCAGGGCGGCCAGCAACGTCTCGGTTTGCCTGGACGAGTTACGGATGACCCTTGATCGTTGCCATTGACGCCAGCGGCTCAGAAGTGGCCACGGTCGCTCGGAGGTGTTTGCCCGCTTCTTCATACCTCCCCTGTGCTGCCTTTCCCATACGGCGTGCTGATATGTTTCCGGTGCACTAACGATGCGCACGCGGCTCTTCGCCCGAGCACGCCAGTAGACCAAATGCGGGTCGGCTTGTCAATGAACCCCGGGCCAGCTTCGGGCCCCGGGGGAGTAGCCGGACGCGAGCGAACGGACGACGAACGGCCTGGATGCAAACCCGGAGCAGGGGCTTCAAAAGGGCAAGCAAGACACGACTGGGTGTGACCAGAATTGCAGACCTGCGATGGTCTCAGGCGCAGGTCGCCAACAGGCTGCGTTGCACGCTTGCCTTTTTGCGGGTAGACTCGTTGTCGGTCGAAGCGTTGCCTGCACGCCCATACCACACTGGCCGTTTCTTCGCTTGGCAACGCTCACGCGGTGACACGACTATCCGTCGGAACATGCCGTGTTGGAGGGTCTCACTCGCACGCCGGTTCAGCACTGTTGACCGCCGCGTATCGAGTCGGGCTTCGGGGACACAACGGGCGCCAGTACCGTGACGCGCGCGAACCGCGATGTAGGTTCGCTCCGAGCAACAAGGGGTTCAAGAAATGGGTCAAGAGAATCGGACTGGTCGACTGGTGGTCGCGATCGTTGTGACTGTCGGGTTTGTCGTCGGCCTGGGCTCGCCGGTTGCCGCCCAGGTTTCCCTCCGCGAGACACCTGCTTACTTCTACGACGCCCAGGGGCGCCGGCCGATCGCGATCGCGGACAATGAGGTCCTGGTTCGCGTGGACACGGACGCCGGAACTCCCGTGGGGACGCGTCCGGGCTTCCTGCCGGCGCGCGTCGTGCCCGGCGAACTGCCCGAGCCGGCCGTCCAACTCGAAGACCTGCTCGAAAGACGCGGGCTGCACGTCGTGCGCGGTGCCGGCCTGGCCGAGATGCGCAGTACTCGCGGCGTCGTCTTCGCCCTGCCTGTGCTCTACCGCGCCGGCAGCAACGTCCCCATCTACCAGACGGACAGGATCATCGTCGCGTTCAAGGAAGGGGTTGCGGCCGACGAGGTCAACCGGATCGCGGATTCGTACGGCTGCGACGCGCGGGCGCGCATGCGTGGCCGGAACCGATACACCTTCACCGTGCGCGATACCCAGGCGGTCAGCCCGCTGGCCGTCGCGAACGCGCTGCACGAGCGCCCCGATCTGGCCCTTTACGCTCAGCCCGACTTCTTCTTGCCCAAGGTGGCTTACTCGCCGCCCGTGATCGACGACCCGCTCTACCTCAGTTTGCAATGGCACCTGGACGGTGACGTGCTCAAGGGGGCAGACCCGGACAGCGACGTGAACGTCGAGGCGGCCTGGGACACCGACAACGATCCCAACTCCGAGGGCTCGCCGACCGTGCGCGTGTCCATCCTGGACGAGTGTGTCGAGAAGCTCCACCCCGACCTGTTTCCCAATTGGGCGGCGGGCCTGGACCTGGACAATATTCCGCCCGACGACGATCCGAGTCCGGATGGGGGCCAGCGGCACGGCACCTCCTGCGCGGGCGTGGCCGTCGCCGCCGGCAACACCATCGGCGTGCGGGGGGCCGCCCCGAGTTGCGGGCTGATCGGCGTCAAGTTCTTCGGAGCCTCGATCGCCGAGATGGCCGAGGGCTACTATTTCAGCGTGGATCCGAACGACGACGGCGACCACAGCGACGGGGCGGCCGTCCTGAGCAACAGTTGGGGGTTCGCCGACGGGACCCTCCAGCCGAGCGACGTGGTCAACGCCGTGAACTTCGCGGCCATCAACGGGCGGAACGGTCTCGGCTGTCTGGTGCTGTTCGCGTCGGCCAACAACGATCACACGGTCAACGGCGTTCAGGCCATGGCCCAGCTTCCGACGGTCATGGGCATCGGCGGCACCAACAGCCACGCCCGACACACCGAGTTCAGCGACGTCGGCCCCGAGGTCGGGATCGCGACGCCCACCAACGACCGCGGCGACGACGGCGTCCGGCTGCCCTGGCTGGACATCACCACTACCGACAACACCGGTGCGAGCGGCTACAACGGCCTGCCGGACCTGGACTACACCGACGAGTTCGGCGGAACCAGCTCGGCCACACCGCTGGCGGCCGGTATTCTCGCGCTGATCATCTCTCAGGACGAGACCATGACGGCCGCCCAGGCGCGGGCGATCCTTCAGCACACGGCCTTCCGGCCCGACGAGCCCTACGGGCGCTTCGACGGGATCACCGGTCATAGTCACCGGTACGGTTTCGGCCGGGCCGACGCGGGAGCGGCCGTGACGGCGGCGCACGCCGGACTCCGCTGGCCGGACCGCATCCAGGTGCTCAACGCCACCGAAACCGGTGGTGACATCACGCTGACCTGGGCAGCGCCGCCGAACGACTACGATACCAGCCTCCTGGTCCGGTCGGACAAGCCGTTCAGTTGGGCGCCGACCGACGGCCTGACCTACAACGTAACCGACATCGTGGCGCCGGGCGTCGAGGTGGTTCACAACGGGCTGGCCACCATCTACGTGGACGTGGGTGCTTCCAGCGGCGGCTTCTTCTACGCGGTGTACCCCCGCAGCGCCGGCGACCTGTACGGCTTCGGCGCCAAGGCCCACCTGATCCGCGACGGCATCACGTTGTTCTACGACAACAGCGAGGGCGCCGACCCCGGCTGGACGCACGGCGGCGTGGGTGACGAGTGGGCCCGCGGTACGCCCACCTCGGGCGTCTCCATCTTCGGGCAGTCGGTCTACGGCAGCGGCCCGCTGGCCGGGCTGAACGGAACCCGGGCCATCAGCGGCGACAACTGTTGGGGAACCGACCTGGCCGCCATCTACGACTCCGACGCGGACGCCTACCTGCAGACGCCGCTGATCAATCTGTCCGGCGTGACGGCGCCGGTCTTTCTCGAATACTACGATTGGTGCCTGCTCGAGACCTTCTACGACACCTGCTCGGTCGAGGTCGTGGACATCGACGGAGTCTTCCTGGGCTACGTCGATGCCGACACCGGCGGTGATTACGACTGGACGCAGCGCGTCTACGACCTGACGCCGTTCGCTGGCCAGGCGATCAAGCTGCGCTTCCACATCACCTCCGACGACATGCTTCAGCGGGACGGCTGGTTCCTCGATGAGGTCCGGGTGACGGTGGCGGCCGACATCCCCCTGCCGCCCACCGCGGAGAACGTCTACGCCGAGACGACCGAAAACACCCTGGTCGGCGTGACGCTCGTCGGCGCCGACCCCAATCCCGGAACGACGCTCTCCTACGTGATCGCGTCATTGCCGGGCCACGGAGACCTGTTCGACCCCAACGGCGGGCAGATCACCGCCGTCCCGTACACCCTGCTGACCAACGGCAGCGTCGTGAACTTCATCCCCGACACCGACTACCAGGGGCCGGACACCTTCACCTACTGGGCGTCCGACGGCGGGCTGGAGTCCAACGACGCGACGGTGTCGCTGTCCGTGGGGACGCCGCTCCTGTCCTACGACTTCCCGCTGGACACAGACCCCGGTTGGCTCACCGAAGGCGATTGGGAGTTCGGCGTCCCGCTGGGCGGCGGCGGCGATCCGACCTCGGCCTACACCGGGACGAACGTCTACGGCTACAACCTCGCCGGCCTGTACCCGAACGATCTCCCGGCCACGCACGTGAGCACGCTGCCGCTGAACTGCTCCGGGCTGTCGCGCGTCACACTCGACTTCGCACGCTGGCTCGGCGTCGAGAACTCCAGCTTCGACAACGCCAGCATCGCCGTTTCCAACGATGGTGTGATCTGGCAGACGGTGTGGGCCTACTCGGGCGACGACCTCCAGGAGACCTCCTGGAGCCTCCAGTCCTACAACATCGGGGCGGTGGCCGACGGTCAGCCCTTCGTGCAGATCCGTTGGACCATGGGTCCCACCGACACCAACACGACCTTCTCCGGCTGGAACCTTGATGACATCCAGGTCTGGGCCATCGGCACACCGTCGAGCAACCAGCCGCCGTTGGCTGAGCCTGTCGATGCTTCGACCGCCAAGAACACACCGATTGACATCACGCTGCAGGCCAGTGACCAGAACGGCGACCCGCTCGACTACACCATCGTTGAGCTGCCGCCCGACGGCACGCTGGAAGACCCCAACGGGTCGGTCATTACGGCCGTGCCCTACACCCTGCTCGCCGGTGGCGACGTGGTGGCCTACACCCCGGACACCGACTTTGCCGGCCTGGATGGCTTCTCGTACAGCGCCGACGATGGGGCCCTGACTTCCAACGTTGCGGGCGTGACGATCCGCGTGCTCGAATCGGCGGCCTTCCCGCTGACGGACGACTTCGAGACCGGGCCGCCGCTCGCCGCGTACTGGCTGACCAGCTCGACCAGCGCGGGACGCATCCGCGTTACCGACCAGGACGGCCCGATCGGCAACTACCACGTGGCCCTGGATTCCGGCCGCGAGGGCACCACCAGTTCCAACGAACTCACCCTGGTCGTTGACCTGATGGGCCAGTCCATCGTCCTGCTGCGCTACGACTGGAAGGACTATGACGACGAGGCTACCACGCTTCCGGATAGTTGGGTCGGATCGGTCATCGGAGACGGCGTGTCCATCAGCGAGGACGGCATCAACTGGTACAAGGTGGCCGATCTCTTCGACCCCTCGGCCAGGAGCGACGGCGACGATCAGGACGAAGCGCCGGGACGAGGCGTAGACTATCAGACCGTCACCATCGACCTCGACCAGGCCGCGGCCGATGCGGGCATCGCCTACACCAAGACCTTCCGCATCCGCTTCCAGCAATACGACAACTACCCCATTCCGACCGATGGGATCGCAATCGACAACGTGCGCGTCTTGCAGGGCACCGGCGATCCGCTGATCACGACCGGCAGTCTGCCGAACGCCCAGCTCGGCCAGCCTTACGGGCCCGTGGCGATGGAGGTGAGTGGCGGTGACCCGCCCCTGGTGTGGTCCACACCCATCGAGTTCTTCGAGGAAGGCCTGGGTGAAAGTCAGTTCCAGGCGGGGGGCACGGCCCAGGGTTGGCAGGGTGACGACGTCGCGTTCGACTACACGCTGCCGTTTGCGTTCCCGTTCTACGGCGAGGCGCTCACGGACATCAAGGTGGCCACCGACGGCTGGATCAACTTCGGCGCCTACGTCGGCTCGACGTACAGCAACAGCGAGCTGTTGCTGTCCTACAACAAGCGCATCGCGGTCCTGTGGGATGATTTGCGGACCGATCAGGGCGGCGACATCTACATCGACGAGACCACGCCGGGCCAGGTTACCATCCGCTGGGACGCCGTCACGCGCAGCACGCTGGCCCCATGCAACTTCGCCGCCACACTGTTCGACGACGGCCGAATCAGGCTCGACTACGGCAGCGGCAACACGCCCATCACTGCGACGGTGGGCGTCTCGGCCGGCGACCAGGTACGGTACTTCCTCAGCAGCTACGATGCCGTGGCGGACCTGGGCGGTGTCGATTCGCTCATGCTCGACTACTCGCGGCTGCCGCCCGGCCTGGTCATGGACGCCCAGGGAGTCATCACCGGCACGCCGACCCAGGCGGGAGTGTTCCAGCCGTTCTTCCACGTGGAGGACGACTCGCAGCGGACCGACTCGAAGATGATTCCGTTGACCGTCGTGCCCGGTATCTTCGGCGACTACGACTACGACACCGACGTGGACCTCGACGACTTTACCTGGTTCGCGGATTGCATGCTGCAGCTCGAGCCGTCGGGACAATGCCTCACCGTCTTCGACGACGATGGCGACCAGCAGGTGACCCTGGCGGACTTCTCCGTTTTCCAGATCGTCTTCACTGGACCTTAGCCGTTCCGGATGGCCGTCAGAGCGGAGTTCTTCTCAACAATCCGTGTGGCACGAGAGGGCGGCAGCGCAGAACCCGCTGCGTCAGCGGTGCGTGTTGAGGCGCACGGATGCGCGCGGGGCCAAGCCTGTCAGGGCGCCCGGTGACGGCTTCCGGCCCAATGCAGCAGGATGTGGAAACGCGCATCGACGATTGAGCCAGTCGGATAGGTTGTCGCGCATCGGATTTTGAGCCACCGCAACGGGCTTTACCCTGCCGGAGACGGCAATAGTGCCGAAGGCAGGGAGGCCAGGAGATGTTGACGGTGGACGAGTACGACCTGATTCGACGCAAACATCGTGTGGATGGGATGAGCCTGCGGGCCATCTCACGGGAGCTTGGCTACGCCCGGAATACGGTGGCCAAGGCGGTCACGAGCCCGATTCCGCCAGGCTATCGACTCTCGAAGCCGCGCCCCAAACCGGCGATCGACCCGGTCAAGCACATCATCGACGCGTGGCTTGAGCAGGATAAAGGTCAGCGCCCGAAGCAACGTCACACGGGCCAGCGCATCTACGAACGTCTGCGTGACGATCACAACTTCAAGGGCTCGCCGGCTGCGGTGCGCCGGTATATCCGGGAGGCCAGACAACGTTCCCAAGAGCCTCCGGGTTATGAGCCCGACGAGTTTCGGACTCGGCCAGACTCAGGCGGCAAGCGACGCCGCGGGCCTCAACGACTACGATCTCCTGGGGCGGCCATCTATCCCGCCGGCGTGAACGCTCCGCCGGGGCGAAGCCAAGCTTGCGGTGCGCGGGGACTTTGGGCGAGACCGGTTTGGTGCCAAACAACTGATGCAGATCCGACTACTTCGGGGCTCGAAATTTACCTGACCTGCCCCATCTGTATGCTCTCGTCCTGAGTGTCGTAAATGAGTTCCAGGAAACAAGTTACGACAGCAGCGATGGTCGCAGTAGCGGCTGCGGCAGAGTCGACATGCATTCCCACCGCGTTGTCCCGTGCTCCTTTCTGCCTCCGGGCGTGCCTGATACCTAAAGAAAAACCGTACCGACCGGCTGGACGGTCGTCGCCGCTCGGCCCGCGCTGGCGGCCCCAAGTGGTACGCAAGGTCAGTCGAAACCCATCAGTCGCCAAGCCGGCGTCCGCCCTGCCGTTCACGGCCTGGCCGCCCGACATCGGCGACTGGTCCGGCACCGGCTGGTTCACCGCGCTATCCTCCCTGGCCACCGCACCCGGCATGCCCGACGGAGTTGAGGGGGAGGCAGCCGCGGTGGTCGCCGTAGCGACCACCGTCCTGCCGACGTGCTGGTAGATCACGCTTCGCCGGGAACGTCACCTCCGGCGCCAGCTGCAGCGTGGCCGTATAGGTCACCTGTCTTGCCGAACTCGTACGCCTTGGCGACGTAGTCTGGCGAGATCTTCTCCGGCAGACGCCGCGCGATTTCCCGCCACCCCAAGCCGTTGTCGTCATGGAGCCGAACCACCTCTGCGGCATACTTCTCGTAGAGAGGGACCTTCCGTACCTCGAACTCCACCTCGACGCCAAAGCCGCATTCCATGGAGCTCTCGGAACACTCAGCGCGATCTGCGGCAATTGCTGTCACCATGCGGCTGAGGTCCAATGTGAAACGCACGACCGGGTACCGAGTCTTCAGCCAAGGTTTCTGCCTGGGGAACACCCGTATCGGCCCGGTGATGGCTCGGATCAAATGCGCGGCCCGTGACACGTTGTCTTCGAGAAGCTCGGGTAGAGCGTCTTGGAGATGTGTACAAACCCATTCCACCGACGGCGGTCCAGTGGGAACCTTGGTCCGATGCGTCGCCTCCCGGATTTCCGTCTCCAAACGGTCCCGTTCGGCTTCTCGGTTATCTAGGGCGTCATACAGTGCCGTCGAGTCAGGACGCTTTGCCAGGGCGGCGGTCAGGTTGCTGATCTCACCGGCTACCTCGAGGAGTTTATGCTGCAGCTTCGAAATGTCGTAGGATAAATCCTTCTCCATCGTCTCCAGTTGCTGGACCATCAGTTCATGGACACGGTCGGCGAGGAACATAGGTTCCGCCTCGTCGCGAACCGCGTCCAGAACTAACTCGTGGACAAGATCACACCGCGTCTGCACCGTATTGCTGCAGAGCCCGCACTGGGCGTTGGGGCAGACGTAGTACGCGACGCCGCGCCGGTGCTTCTGAACCAGAGCGGCCTCGCATTCGCCGTAGATCAGGGCGCCGGATAGTAGCTTGCGAGGAGCGTATGACATCAACAGACCGGAACGCGGTCCATTACCGTTGCGCCGCTGTCCGTAGACTGCCTTGTTCTCCGCCAGGCGCCGTTGGGCCGCGTCGAAAGTCGATTGGTCTAGGATGGCCAGAGACGGATCGTGGACGTCAATCCACTCGCTCTTCGGTTGGGGCCGCCACGTTTTGCCACCCGTGTCAGGATTCACCAGAATCATGGTCCGATTCCGCCACCGGAAGCCCAAGTAGCGGCGGCTGGAGAGTATCTTCCGGACGTCGATCGGGAGCCACCGCTCGGTGCGCGCTTTGCCGCCGCGCGGGACCTCCTTCGCGTTCAGATGACGTGTGATCGCCCGGATCGTCATCTTCTCGACCGCGAAGAGCCGGAGGATCATGCGGACGATCTCCGCCTCGTCTACGTGGATCATCAGCCGGCGATACGGGCGGTGGTCTTTGCCACGGGGTGGGAGGCCGCGCTGCTTGATCTCGTCCTCAGTCAGCTCGACCGACCTGTACCCGAGCGTAAGGTCGCCGTTGCTCAGGCCCCGGAGCAGGTTCCCATCCATGGACCTCCTCACGCGGTGCCGGGCATCGCGTGAAGCCTCCTGGCTCTTCTGGCCAGCGAACACTACCTGCAGGTCTGCACGGTCGTCGGTGATGTCGATGTTCTCATGGACAGCCCAAAGCGAAACGCCGTGGAATCGAAGTAGGCGTTGGACGCGCAGAACGTCCTCCAAAACGCGGGAGAGCCTGCTGAGTTCATCGACGTAGATGGTCGCCACGAGACCGGCACGGACCTCGTCCAGCAAGGCTT
>DATKXO010000071.1:0-30980 GCA_035528995.1 Phycisphaerae bacterium
ATCCACACGATCCAACGAAACCAAACCCCACCCAACACAACCTAACTCCCGATCGCACAGATGCTAACGACGAAGACCCCATGCGCAAAACCCCCTCAATCGACGCACAAAACGCGCCCGAACTAGCGCCCTTCGCGCCGAAACCAGCCGTGTCCGCGCTTGATCGCGCCATCAATCGCCCCCATTTGCGCGAGTGCCCGTCCGCGCGCCGCGCCCGTCCCCGCCGTCATTCGCCATTCGCTATTCGCCATTCCCCAATCCCCCTCCCGCCCCGCTTTGCGGTGGTCGGCTGGCCCGCGCCGCCCCCCCCGGCTATCATCAAGCCCTCAGTTTGCAGCGAGGTCGACGGGGGATGTGGCGGAACAGACGCACGAGTGAGGGAATCAGGTCATGATCAGGAATGTCTACATCGCCGGTACCAAGCGGACACCCTGGGGCTCCTTCGGAGGCTCGCTCTCGGAGGTCCCCGCTGCCCAGCTCGGCAGCACGGCCATCAAGGCCGCGTTGGAGAAGGCCGGTGTCAAGCCGGCCGACGTGGACGAGGTCATCATGGGCAACGTCATCGGTGCCGGACTGGGGCAGAACATCGCCCGACAGTGCAGCATCGCCGCCGGGGTCCCCAAGGAGGTCCCCTGCACCACCATCAGCAAGGTCTGCGGCTCCTCCATCAAGACCGTCATCGCCGCCGCACAGGCCGTCCAGTGCGGTGACGCCGAGATCGTCGTCGCCGGCGGCGTCGAGAGCATGTCCGGCGCTCCCTACCTCCTGCCCAAGGCCCGAACCGGCTACCGTATGGGCGACGGAACGCTCGTCGATGCCATGGTCCACGACGCCCTGTGGGACATCTACAACGACGTCCACATGGGCACCTGCGGCGACAAATGCGCCGCCAAGTACGGCTTCACCCTCGACGACCAGAACAACTTCGCCGTCGAGAGCTACAGGCGAGCCCGCAAGGCCCAGGCCGACGGCATCCTGGCCCACGAGATCGTCCCCGTCGAGGTCAAGACCAGAAAGGCAACCGTTACCGTCGACCAGGACGAGGAGCCCCAGCGTTTCAACGAGGAGAAGCTCCGCAAGCTGCGGCCGGCCTTCGGGCCGGAGGGCACCGTCACCGCCGGCAACGCCTCCACCATCAACGACGGCGCCGGGGCCATGATCGTCTGCAGCGAGGAAAAAGCTAAGGCCCTTAACATCCACCTCGAGGGACGCATCCTCGGCTACGCCGGCGCCGCCACCGATCCCGATTGGTTCACCGTCGCTCCGGTCCAGGCCATGCGCAACCTCGCCGAGAGGCTCGACCTCAAGTGGGCCGACGTCGACGTCTTCGAGATCAACGAGGCCTTCTCCGTCGTCACCATGGTGGCCATGAAGGATCTCGGCCTTCCGCATGAGAAAGTCAATATATTCGGCGGCGCCGTGGCCCTGGGCCACCCCGTCGGCGCCACCGGCGCCCGGCTGGTCACCACCACCCTGAACGCCCTGCGACACACCGGCGGAAAGCTGGGCGTCGCCAGCCTCTGCATCGGCGGCGGCGAGGCCTTGGCCATCGCCCTCGAGCGCGTCTGACGCGCCCGAAGCGATCGTAGTGACACGCTCGTGACGCCGGACTCGTGACGCCCGGCCACGGACGGATTGTGGGGCCGGTTGCCAACCGGTCCCGGGGCCGCGAATACGGGGTCTTCAGCCTTGGCCGCGCAACTGAGGCCGCCCGATTGCCTCCGGGCCCTCGGGCCAAACGACATGCCCGAGTCGCTCGACGTGAGCGGTGTGCCCTACGCCCGTGTCACCACCTGGAAACACGATTTCTTCGCCGCCACCGGCCTCTACCAGCACGCCGGCCGGGGCGTCGTGGTCAAGATCGCCCGGCGCGGCGGTTTCCTGGGCATCCCCCTGAACTGGGTCGGCCGACTCCTGACCCGACACGAGGCCGACCTGCTCAACCGACTTGGCGACCTCGACGGCATCCCCCGCCTGGTCGGCATTGTTGGTGACAACGTCCTGGTCCACGCCTTCGTCCCCGGCCGGGCCCTGCACAAGGGCGAACGGGTCGATGATCACTTCTTCACCCGCTTGTCCGCCATCCTCGCCGAGCTGCACCGCCGCGGCATCGCCTACGTCGACCTCGAAAAGCCCACCAACGTCCTGGTCGCAGACGACGGAAAACCCTACCTGGTGGACTTCCAGATCAGTTGGCCCTGGCCGCTGGGATGGTTCGTCCGCACGCCGCTTGCGGCCTGGCTCTGCCGTCGTCTCCAGCAGGCCGACCTCTATCACCTGCGCAAGCTGCGCCGCCGATTCCGTCCCGATCAGATGTCCCCGCGAGAACTGGCCCAGTCCTACCACCGCCCCTGGCCCGTGCGCCTCCACGCCCGCCTCACCCGACCGCTCACCCGCCTCCGCCGTCGCGCCCTGGCCAAACTCGACCCGGTCCGCTACGACGGCGAACGAGGCCGCACCGACTGACGACCCCCCGCACCGCAACGTTAACCGGCCGCCGTTAACCGGATTGCGGTGCTCGCCCCTTTACCGACCGTGTCGGCGGGGATAGAATGATGATGTAGAGCGGTGACCGGGGCGCGACACTCCGTTCGGGGAACGACTCCGGCTTCCACACCTCAAGGCCCGAAGTTGGTCGCGGACTAACTGACTGAATGGTGCCCCAGGGTCCTCGCCTCGCAGTCAAGGAGTCCTCAAGGACATGGCCCGTCGACTCCGGCGGATATGGCGCAGCTGGCCATGCCATCTAACAGGGAAGGTCCGCATCGATGTCCGCGCGACCCGCAACGGCGTTTTCGAGCATGCTGTTGGGGCTGCTGGCAGCACTACCCATCGGCTGCCAGCCCGCCGCATCCGGCGGCTCGGACCCGCCGCCAAACGAAAACGAGGTCACAAACCCGCTTCCCGGCGAGTGCCCGGCGCCCGCGGGCTATTCCGTCACCGGTGCCCTCGATATGCCCGGATACGAGGTCTTCCCCAAACCGGGTATCCCAAAAATCGTCCGCGACGCCCCCCTGCCTGAAAGTGTCGACCTGGCCGAGTTCCTGCCCGCTGCCGGGCATCAGGCGTATCTCAACTCTTGCTGCGCCTGGGCCGCCGGCTATGGCCTCATGACTTACTTGGCGGCACTCAACATCGAAAGCTGGGGCGACGTGAACGAGCCGGAACATCACTTCAGCCCGGCCTTCCTCTTCAATCAGGCTAACACCTACGCCCTGGGCGGCTCCGATCATGCCAGTTGCTGTGAGGCCGGCGTGCGACCCGCCGACCTGTTTGAGTTACTCCGCGATGAGGGATGCGCGACCTGGGCCACGATGCCCTACACAACCGAGGCCTGCTCATCTTCGCCCGACGATACCGCTCGAGCCGAGGCGGCCGAATTCAGGATCACCCATTTCTCGGCTGTTGCAGATGCTCACGACCCCACCAGCATCAAGGTCCACCTCGGGGCCGAGAAGCCGAGCCCCGTCCTGGTGACTTTGATGGTCGGCGACGTGTTCGAAGACCTTACCGCCGGCGGCATCTACGCCACGCCGGAGGAAGCCGGCGGGATGTACCACGCGGTTCTGGTTGTCGGCTATGACGATGAGCGCGCGGCGTTCAAGATCATGAACTCCTGGGGGACCGACTGGGGCGACCGCGGTTTCGGTTGGATCTCCTACGACGTATGGCCGGACGCGCTTCACCAGGCATTCGAGGTCGGTAACTGTCTCAACTCGTCTTATGCCCGCGAATGCTTCGAGGCCGCCGGTGGCACGCATGTGAACAACGTGCGCGCCGGCTGCGCGTTCAACCCGCTGTTTGACTCCGATGGCGACGGGTATCCCGACAGCGTGGAGATCAAGTTCGCGGGCTACGGCTTAAACCCATATGAGCCCGACGAGAACCCCGACTTCGAGGTCATCGACGATGCCGACGGCGACGGTTGGCCCATCCTGAGCGAGGTGGCCTTCGGGACCGATCCCGAGGATGCCCAGGATTTCCCCTTCACCTGCGGCTACGAGTACCCCCCGAAGTTGATCGAGGCCCCCGAGGCCGTGGTCTGTGTGGACTACCTGCTGTTTCACGAGAGAAGCTTCGCCAGCGGCGGCACCGGCCCGCGCGGAGTGACTGTGGCGGACCTCAACCAGGACAGCCTGCCCGACGTCGTGCTGGCCAACAGCGACTTCGACGGCACCGGCTCCGGGGCGAACGTGACGGTCCTGCTCGGCCGCGGGGATGGAACGCTCGATGCGCCGGCCGTCGTCGCAACCGGCCAGGCGCCGCGGTACTTGGCCACGGGTCTCTTGAACGGGGACGCATTCGTTGATCTGGTCTTCACCGACGACGATCGAGAGACCGTCAACGTCCTGCTCGGCAACGGTGACGGGACCTTCCAGGCCGGTCCAATCCTGACCCTGGCGGGGGGCGCCGGCCCGATCGCCCTAGCCGATCTCGACGCAGACGGTCCTGTCGATCTGATCGTCCCCGGCACGGATACGACGAACCTCTTCTTCGGCGCCGGGGACGGGACCTTCCCGACTCAGCAGACGGTCGATGCCGGCTTCTCCAGAACACCGGTCGTCCCGGCCGACCTGAACGAGGATGGCGTCGTCGATCTGGCCGCATACCGATTTGTCGACGGGCGCTTCGGCGTCGTCGTCGTGCTCGGTGCGGGCGACGGAACGTTCACCGAGGCGGAATACATCGACTTCGGCCCGCTCGAAATCGGTATCTCCGTTCCCATTGCTCTGGCGCCGGGGGATTTTGACGGCGACGGCCACACCGATCTGGCCGTCGCCCTGGTGGCCAACTCGACGGTCTCGATCCTCTTCGGAGCGGGCGATGGCACGCTGCCCCGGCGACAGGACGTGTCCACGACGGCCTTCGTGGGCCAGCCGGACGGATTGGCCGCCGCCGACGTAGACCGCGATGGTGTGGATGACCTGGCCCTGGCCAGTCAAACGGGCGACGCCGTCGTCCTGCGCAGCAACGCAGACGGCACCTTCACCGAATCGAGCCACACCGTCGCGGATGGCGAGATTGCGACGATCGTCAGCCTGGCGGTCGGCGATCTGGACGGCGACGCCGACGGTGACATCATCGTTCCGGTCGGCGTGCCACCGGATGTGGTTGTCCTGCGGAACGTCTGCGAACCGAGCGATGGGACCTAGCCACTTGGAGCGTCATCATTCATCCGGCGGAGATCGCCGACCACCTTCATTATCGAAAGGACATTACGATGAGCACACGACGAACGCGATTGGCGTACATGATTGCCTGCGCGGCGGTTGCGGGCCTGGCAGGCTGCGTGTCGAGCGGAGGTGGCGGCGGTGATGGCGGTGACGAAGACGGAACCGATGGCGTGACGAGCGGCGAAATGGCCATGCTCTCCCCGCCAGACTTCGAGGTTGTAGGCGGCAGTGCCCCGACTTATGCGTGGACGCAGGTCTCCGGCCCACTAGTTACGCTCGACGATGCCACGGCAAAAAACCCGTCCTTCCCTGCACCGCAGGTGAACGAGGCGACGGTCCTGGGGTTCAAGGTGGAGGTGACCTCAGGTGGCACTACGCTTATTTTTGACGTGGAAGTGGTCGTCCACCCCGCCGCCGATGAGGCGCATGGAGGCGGGGGCGGAGGCGATGGCGGAGGTGATTCTCCGCTGGCAACGTGCGGTCAGGTGGGCGGAGCGTGCGTAAACAACGGCAATTGCTGCATTGGCCTCACCTGCAACGCCCAGACCAACATCTGCGAGGAAGGGGGCGTTGAGGGCGAGGGCGAAGGGGAGGGAGAGGAAGGTTGTGGAGGTGGCCCTGACGGTCTGGTTTCGGTCAATGGGGGGGGTGGCGCGTTGGCAGACCGCCTGGGTGGTGCGACATTCACCGGTGACGCGACTGGTGAGCTTGTTGCCGGCACACTGAGCCTGGCTTTCGATGCCGACGGCGTGCTGATCCATTTGGGGGGAACGGCTATTGGCGGCCTGCTCGGCTTGCCGGAACAGAGCGAGGTATTCTTTGATTACGGACGGCAATCTGTCACGGGCACATATGCGACCGAGGGCGGTACCCGGACTTTGGAGGAGTTCCTTGCCGAGTCTGAACAAAGCATCGAGCTCTGCCGAGTTGTGGTGCTTTTGGTGGGCGACTCGCTGAGCGTTCGAACGGGTTATCTAGCGGAACTGGCATCTCATCCGACGGGCGAGCAGACAGTCGAACTCGAAGCCACCCTGCGGTTCCAGACCGACGACGAGCTTCGAGGCGCCCTGGGGACGTCTTGGTACTCGGATAGCCAAGCACTGCTCTTCCTGCTTCAGCGTGATTGATCGGTCGGCATCCGCGGCTCACGGCTTGGACTTGCGCGAGCAGATTCCATCAGACGGGCGCCAGGATGACTGCCATGGGTATGACAACGCAACAGAACCGCTCGGACGGACATGCTTCGATCAAAGATCACCACCGAGGATCGTAGTTATCGAAAGGACGGCACGATGAACACACGACGAACGCGCCTGGCGTGTACGGTCGTTTGCACGGCGTTGGCGGCCCTCGCGGGCTGCCAGTCCGGGGGCGGAGGAGGTGGCGGTCAGCCTGGCGAAGACCGGGGCGGCGGCGGACCGACCGGGGAGATGATCACGCTGTCTGCGCCGGAGCTGGCAGCGGCCGGCGGCGCACCGACGTATGCCTGGACGCAGGTGTCAGGGCCGCCGGTCGTGCTCGACGATCCGACCTCAAGAACGCCGTCGTTCCCCGTACCCGACGTTCAGGAAGCGACCATCCTCGGCTTCGAGGTGGAGGTGACTTCGGGTGGCACCACGCTGACCTTCGACGTGGAGGTGGTCGTCCACCCAACAACCGCCGACGGCGGCGGTGGACCCGCCCCGGTGCCGGTCATCTGCGGGCGGGAGGGCGCCCCCTGCCTCTTAGACAGCGATTGCTGTGCAGAACTGGTGTGCGGCGAACTCGGCTGGTGTGCAGACGGCGGCGGCGAGGCCCCGGCCATCATCGGCAACGTCCCACCTTCACTGACCATCACCTCGCCCGTGGAGGACCTGACCGTTGTTCAGGGCGAACAGTTCGAGATAAGTTGGACCGACTCTGATCGAGACTCGAACGCCCTGATCTCCTTCGCTTTGGTGGATGCATCTGAACCGGATTGGGTCGTCCCGCTCGTCGAGGGGTTGCTCGAGAACGACCTCGATGCCAACCTCGACTGGACAGCCCAGACTTTCACCGCCAGCACCGAGTTGGCGACGCCGGGCGATTACTACATCCGCGGTACGATCGACGACGGCGTCAACGCCCCGGTGGTGACATTCGCCACCCATGCCGAGCCCGACGCCGAGAGGGTACTGCTGACCGTGCGGCAACAGGGCTTTGTCCCGGCATAACCACAGGATGACCACAGACAGTCACGTTCCGGGCCGACGTTCGATGCGATAACGCCACCGAGCCGCCCGGTGGGGCGACCCGATGGCGTCGGATTCACTGCTCGTCAATGCTGTGGCTGTCGTCAGTGACCGCTCCTTCACGGTCGCGGCTCGGTTCACATCTTCGGCGCGTTGGCCCTGACCCACTCGGTCGATACCGACTTGGGACGCGTGATGGCCGTGCCCATGGCCCGGTTCAGAATCAACTGGGCCATCATGCCCATCGCTCGCGATACCGAGAACAGCACCGTGTAGTACGCGAACTCGGTCAGACCGTAGTGGTAGAGCAGGGCCCCCGACCCCGCGTCCACGTTGGGCCAGCAGTTGGCGATCGGGGCCTTGCCGGCCTTGACCCGCTCCTCCGAGAACTCCTGTAGAACCTTCGGCACCACGTCAAACACGTGGGACACGGTCTGGAACACCGGATCGTTGGCCAGGTGGTGCTTGCCGAACTCCAGGAACCCGGCGTAGCGCGGGTCGGTCACCCGCAGAACCGCGTGACCGTAGCCCGGGATCACCTTCCCGGCGCGAAGCGTGTCGAAGGCGAACTCGCGCAACTGCTCCTCGCTGGGAACGCCGCCGAACTTCTCCATGGTCCGCAGAATCCACCCCAGGCACTCCTGGTTGGCCAGGCCGTGCAGCGGACCAGCCAGGCCGTTCAGGCCCGCCGAGACCGAGTAGTAGATGTCCGACAGGGCCGAGCCGACCGTGTGGCAGGTGTTGGCCGATACGTTCCCGCCCTCGTGGTCCGAGTGGAAGTTCAGATACAGGCGCATCAACTCCGCAAAGCTGCCTGTGGGATCGGGCACCCCCAGCATGTTCGCGTAGTTCGATCCCCAGTCCAGGCCCGGCGTCCAGGGAATGAACACACCTTTGTTGTAGCGGATGCGGTAGACACCGGCCGCAACGCTCGGCATCCGGGCCATCAGTGCCAGGGCGTCCTCCAGCATCGGGATCCAATACTCCTGCTTGGTCATCCCCTTGTCGTACCACTGCCGGAAAACGCTCTCCCGTTCCATGACCAGCACCGCGGTGTCCAGCATGCACATCGGGTGGCTGTCCGAGGGCATGGCCTTCAAGACGTCCCAGACGTAGTTCGGTACCTGCGAGCGCTTGTCCAGGTCCTGCTGGAAGGCGGCCTTCGCCGCCGCGTCCGGCTCCTCGCCGGTCAGCAGCAGGAAGAAGATCTCCTCCGGCCACAGGTGCTTGATCTCCAGCAGCGGGCGCCCCCGAATGATCAGACCCTTGTCGGGCTCGACGACGGAGGTGTCGCAGATCATGCTCTTGACGCCGCGCATGCCTCCGTAGGCCTGGGTCACCGAAACTTGTGATATCGCCTTGTCGCCATACTCCTTAAGAACGTTGCCAACCTCCTCGCGCCAAACCGGAATCTTTTTCGCCAGTGTCTCTTGCAGTGTTCCCATGGGACCTCCTCAGAATTGGAATTTGTCTGTGACGGGGCCGGGCCCGATTGTCCGCAAGGAGTCCGAACCTACTGCAGCGTACTTTACAGGCCCGCTCCCCGTTCGGCAAGAGCGCCCGGACCAGCCCCCCAGGGTTTTGGTGATCGGCGCGATCGCCCCGAAAGCACCCCGGCGTGTCGGCTTCGATGACCGCACCTCAAGCTCGTCCCCGAGGTGCCGCGATGCGGATGGCGGGGGGGCGACGGAACGATCGGTCTCCGGGTCTGCCGGAACTCGTTTGCTGATAGACAGTTCCGGCGCCGTGGCATCGGTGATGCGGACAGCGGCGGTTCGCCCCCCAACAGGCGTGTCGGTGTTTAAGCTGCTTCCATGCTCTGCCAGGTGTGCGGCCGTCCGGCAGCGGCAAGGGCCTTGAAGAGGCCCCCGATCCGGGCCCCGGTTTGGGGGGCAGCCGCACCGTGACCGGCGGGCGGCCTGTTTTCGTTCCCCCCGGGCGGACAACGCGATCGGCCTTCAAGGCGTGCCACGCAAGCCCATGACCGTTCGGGTAGAATGGGACGGTGGAAGGAGCCAGGCGTGATCTATGACATTTCGCCGCCGGTGACGGCGCGGCTGGCCGTGTGGCCTGGGGATGTGCCGTTCTCTCGGCAGATTCTGACGGACCTGCGGGCCGGTGACGGCACCACGTCATCCGCGTTGCACGGGACGGCGCACCTCGGCGCCCATGCCGATGCGCTCGGCCACGTTGATCGCCGGGGCGCGCCCATCGACGCGATGCCTCTGGATCGCTATCTGGGACCGTGTCAGGTCGTCCGGGTCTCGGTGGGCCGAGGTGCGGCCGTCGCGCCGGGTGCGATCACCGAGCCGATCAAGGCCCCGCGCGTGCTGATCGCAACGGGCACGTATCCCGATCCGGAACGGTTTAACGAAGATTTCGCGGCCTTGTCCGTCGAGCTGATCGACGACCTGCACGCCCGGGGTGCCGTTCTGGTCGGCGTCGATACGCCCAGCGTGGATCTGTATGCGGCCGCCGATCTGCCGGTGCACAAACGACTGGCCGGTTACGGCATGGCCAGCCTCGAAGGGCTGGTGCTGGGTGAGGTACCGGCGGGAATCTACGAGTTGATCGCTCTGCCGCTTCGGCTGGTGGGTTGCGACGCGAGCCCGGTGCGGGCCGTCCTGCGGGAGTTGCCTCCTTCCGGATTGGCATAGTCGCGTTCTGCGCTCCCCACAGTGGGCGATCCGCTTCTTCGCGGTCGCAGTTCGGTCTGTCGGCGCGAGCAGCGCTATTGAGTGGGGTGGACGACCATGATCCGGTCGAGCGGCTTGCGCTTCAGGGCCTCGGCGGGGACGCGGCAGTCGTCGGCGGGATAGCCGACCGGGATGAGCGCGTAGGCCCGCTCGTGCGCGGGACGGCCGAGGACCTCGGCCAGGAACTTCATCGGGCTGGGCGTGTGGACCAGCGTGGCCAATCCGGCGTGGTGAGCGGCGGCCAGCAACAGACCCACCGCGATCCCGATGGACTCGGCCGGGTAGTACACCTGCCCGCCGTCGTCGTCCTTGATGAGCTGGAAGACGACGATCAGCCAGGGGGCGATCTCGAGGTAGGCCTTGTGCTCGTCGGTGCCCAGCGGGGCCAGGTCGGCCAGCCAGCGCTCGCTGGCCCGTCGTTGGTAGAACTCGCGCTCTTCAGCCTCGGCGGCTTCGCGGATTCGGTGCTTCAGGTCGCGGTCCTGCACACAGACGAAGCGCCAGGGCTGCTTGTTTGCTCCGCTGGGGGCGGAGCCGGCCGACCGCACCATCCACTCGATGGTCTCTCGTGACACGGGTTTGTCACAGAACATGCGGACGGAGCGCCGCTTGCGGATGGTCTCGTAGAAGCCGCGGGCGGCGACCTCCGGTGGCGCGCCGGGGTCGTAGCGGTCATCATGCGGTACGAAGATCGGCTCGCTCATAACACAAAGGGTAGGCCCCGCACCGGGCGCGTCAATCGGCCGAGGGGCCGCCGGGCAGGGGCCCTGGCCGTGCCGCAAGCTGCAGCTCCTTCACCCAACAATACAGCACCGGCACGACCAGCATGGTCATGATCTCGATGACCATCCCGCCGAACGAGGGGATGGCCATGGGCACCATGATGTCCGAGCCGCGGCCGGTGGAGGTCAGCACCGGCAGCAGGGCCAGGATCGTCGTTGCGGTGGTCATCAGGCAGGGGCGGATGCGGCGCTTGCCGGCCTCGAGCGTGGCCAGGCGTGTCTCGGCCGCGGTGTCCGGTGAACGCCTGGCGAACGAGTCCTTCAGGTAAGTGGCCACCACGACTCCGTCGTCGGTGGCGATGCCGAACAGCGCCAGGAAACCCACCCAGATGGCCACGCTCAGGTTGATCGGGTGGGCCTGGAAGAGGTCCCGCAGGCTGGAGCCGAAGACGTCCCAGTCGAGGAACCACGGCTGGGCGTAGAACCAGATCATGAGGAAGCCGCCCGACCAGGCCACCAGGATGCCCGAGAAGACCAGGCCGGCGGTCACCACGGACTTGAACTGCAGATAGAGAATCACGAAGATAATGAACAGGGCCAGAGGCAGGACCACCATCAGCTTTCTTTCCGAGCGGACCTGGCTCTCGTAGGTGCCGGCGAAGCTGTAGCTGACGCCGGCCGGCAGTTCGAGCTCGCCCGATCGGATCTTCTCTTTCAAGTAGGCGTCGGCCCGTTCGACCACGTCCACCTCCGCGTGGCCCGGTTTCATGTCGAACAGGACGTAGCCGATGAGGAAGGTGTCCTCGCTCTTGATGACCTGCGGGCCGCGGACGTACTCGATGCGGGCCAACTGGATGAGGGGGATCTGCGTGCCGTCGGGCGCGGGGACCAGGATCTTCTCCAGAGCCTCGATACTGTCGCGCAGCTCGCGGAGGTAGCGCACGCGAACCGGGAAGCGTTCGCGCCCCTCGACGGTGGTGGTCAGGCGTTTGCCGCCGATGGCGATCTCGATCACGTCCTGCACCTGGCGCACCATGATGCCGTAGCGGGCGATGGCCTGTCGGTCGATGTCGATCTCCAGGTAGGGCTTGCCGATGATGCGGTCGGCGATGACGGCCGACGGCTCGACCGCGGGGACTTCCTTGAGAAACCGTTCGATGGCCAGGCCGACCTGCTCGATCGATTCGAGGTCCGGCCCCTTCACCTTGACGCCCATGGGGGCCCGCATGCCGCTCTGGAGCATGACGATCCGGGCGGCGATGGGCTGAAGCCGCGGGGCCGAGGTCGTCCCGGGGATCTTGCCGGCCTCGACGATCAGGTCCCAGATGTCTTCGGGATTGTTGACGCCGGGCCACTCCTGCCGGTCGTCGTTCAGATCCGGGTCCAGCGCCGGGCGCCAGAGTCGGAAAGGCATGCCGTCGCGATCGGGAATCAGCCGCCCATGCTCGTCGCGCGGGAACTTGCCCCGCACGTAGTAGGGCTCACCGTCGGGCGCGGGGACGGGCGTTCCGTCTTCCGTGCGGAACAGGTCTTCCTCACCTCGGTCAAACCGGAACGTCAGCCGGCGTCCCGAGCGATCGGTCAGGTACTGCGGGTGGTAGTTGATGACGGTCTCGATCATGGACAGCGGGGCGGGGTCCAGCGGGCTGTCCACTCGGCCCAGCTTGCCCACGGCCGACTCGATCTCCGGGATCTGCTGGAAGGCCATGTCCTGCTTCTGCAAGACGTCGATGACCTCGCCGATGGAGGCGTGGGGCATGGTCACCGGCATGTAAAGGTAGGAGCCCTCGTCCAGCGGAGGCATGAACTCCTTGCCGAGTCCGGGGAACTTCCCGGCCAGGAAGGTCCCGGCTTCGGAGTCCCGCACGTTCGTCGGCAGCCAGCCGAAAGTCCCGTCGAAGCCGCGCCAGGCCATCAGTCCGGCGACGACGATGAGCGCGGGCAGGAGCAGGAACGTTCCCTTGTGATCCAGCGCCCACCGCAAGAGGTACGGATAGACCGCCTGGAACAGTTGGAAGAGCAGTAGCAGTCCGCCGATGGTGCCGCCGACCAGGATGACGTTGCGCAGCAGACCTTTCTCCGGGCCGATGGGCAGCCACTGCTGCGACAGCACGATCAACACCGCGACAACGACGATGGCGTTGGCGATCCAGGGGACAAGCTTGCGGACGGCCCCGGGCAGAACGGGGCCGATGAGGCAGTAGACGCCGATCAGCACCAACAGCCCGCCCGCCCACCACCAGCGCAGACCGATGATGAGCACCAGGCCAGCGATCACCAGCGCCGCGTAGAAGAACGTGCTCAGCTTGCGGCGGCGCCCGGTGCCCCGCGTGAACAGCAGGTGGGCGGCGGGCGGGATGATCGTCAGGGCCACGATCAGCGAGGCGATCAACGCGTAGGTCTTGGTGAACGCCAGCGGCTTGAAGAGCTTGCCCTCGGCCGCCTCCATGGTGAACACGGGCAGAAAGCTGACCACCGTGGTCGAGACGGCGGTCAGCACCGCGCCGCCGACCTCGCTCGAAGCCCGGTAGACGATCTCCAGGCGGTTCTCCTTGGGGTCGGCCTCGGACAGGTGCCTGAGGATGTTCTCGCAAATGATGATGCCCATGTCGACGATGGTGCCGATCGCGATGGCGATTCCCGACAGGGCCACGATGTTGGCATCGACACCCGTGACGCGCATGGCGATGAAGCACATCAGCACCGCCAGCGGCAGCAGTCCCGAGATGAGAATCGAGCTGCGCAGGTGCCGCACCATCACCACCACGACGATGATGGTCACCAGAATCTGCTGAAGCAGTGCGGCGCTGAGCGTGCCCAGCGTCTCGTAGATCAGGCCGGTGCGGTCGTAGAACGGGACGATGGCCACTCGACTGACCGTGCCGTCGGGCAGGGTCTTCTTCGGCAGCCCCGGTGATATCTCCTTGATCTTGGCCTTGACGTTCTTGATGGCCGCCAGCGGGTTCTCGCCGTAGCGGACGACCACCACGCCGCCGACCACCTCGGCCCCCTCCTTGTCCAGCACGCCTCGACGCAGGGCCGGGCCCAGCGTGACGTTGGCCACGTTCTTCACGTAGATGGGGACGTGATCGTTGACCTTGACCACCGCGTCCTCGACGTCCTCCAGCGCCTTCATGAACCCCAGCCCGCGGATGACGTACTCGACGCGGTTGACCTCGATGGTCCGGGCGCCGACGTCGACGTTGGACATGCGCACGGCCTGGAAGACCTCGTCCAGCGTCACGCCGTGGGCCCGCATGGCGTCGGGATCGACGTCGATCTGGTATTCCTGCACGAAGCCGCCGACCGAGGCGACCTCGGAGACGCCCTCGGCCGCCATCAGGGCGTAGCGCACGTACCAGTCCTGGGTGGTGCGCAGCTCGTGCAGGTCCCATCCGCCGGTGGGATTGCCGCTCTCGTCGCGTCCTTCCAGCGTGTACCAGAAGACCTGCCCCAGGGCGGTGGCGTCGGGGCCCAGCGCCGGGCGCACGCCCTCGGGCAGCGTGCCGGCCGGAAGGCTGTTGAGTTTCTCCAGCACCCGGCTGCGCGACCAGTAGAACTCGACCTCCTCCTTGAAGATGACGTAGATGGTCGAGAAGCCGAACATCGAATAGCTGCGGATGGTCTTGACGCCGGGGACGCCCAGCAGCGAGACGGTCAGTGGATAGCTGATCTGGTCCTCGACGTCCTGCGGGGACCGGCCGGCCCATTCCGTGAAGACGATCTGCTGGTTCTCGCCGATGTCGGGGATGGCATCGACCGGCATCGGGTCGCGCGGCAATCCGCCCAGGTGCCAGTCGAAGGGGGCCGTCCTCAGCCCCCAACCGATCGCGAAGAGCACGAAGAGGCCGACGACCAGCTTGTTCTCCAGACAGAAGCGGATGATCCGGTCGATCCAGGAAGGGGGGCGGCCGGAGGGCAGGGAGGTGTCGCTATTCATTCTCCTTACCTCCCGCCGGTTGCGTTGGGCGCGTGGTGGTGTTCGGGCGTCCCCGCGCGGCTCCCTTCGGGACTCATCATGCTGGGGCGGGCCCGAATCTGGAGCGCGCTGTCGATCTTGAAATTGCCGTGGACGACCACGCGCTCGCCTTCAGCCAGGCCGTCGCGCACCAGGTAGTAATCACCCGCACGCGGGCCGAGCACAATCTCACGTCCCTCGTACGTGCCGGTCTGGTCCGGTGCCTCGACATACACGATGGCCCGTCGCCCGGTGATCAGCGGCGCGCTGGCCGGGATGATCAGCGGTGCCGTGGCCTTGGTGGGATCGTCGGCGGCGTAGCCCAGCGTTTCGGCCCGCACCAGGGGCATGCCGCACACGTCGCAGGTGCCGGGACCGTCCTTGACGATCTCCGGGTGCATGGGGCTGATCCACTTGCCGGCCAGGTCCGCGTCGAGCACCCGCCCGCCCTCGGCCACTTTGGCCTGCACCACCGCCCGAACGAACATCTCCGGCTTGAGCCGGCCGTCCTCGTTGGGCACGTTGACCCGCACCTTGACGGTGCGCGTCCTGGTGCCCAGGACCGGGTCGATGAAGGCGATCTTTCCGCGGAAGGTGTCGCCGGGGTAGGCCTCGGTCTCGAACTCGACCTCCTGCCCGTAGCGCAGCCAGGCCAGGTCCGACTCGTAGGCGTCCAGCTTGACCCAGACGCGGGTGAGATCGGCGATGGTGTAGATGCGCGTGCCGGTCTGGACGTACGTGCCCTCGTCGGCGTGCTTCGCGATGACGATGCCGCCGATGGGCGAATAGATGGTCATGTGGTCCGACGCGGTGCCGCGGCGCTCGACCTCGGCGATCTGGTCGTCGGTCAGACCCCACAGCCGGAGCCGGTCGCGGACGGCTTCGAGGTTGTCGGCCGCCCTGTCGTCCAGGCCCGACGCCGCGTTTGCTCCCGCGCGGCTCGCTCCCCGCAGCTCTTGCAGGAGTTCTTCCTGGGCGGTGAGCAGCTCCGGGCTGTAGAGGTAGACCAGGTGGTCGCCCTGGGCGACGGGTATGCCGGTGTAGTCGGCGTAGAGCCGGTCGAGCCGGCCGGGAACCCGCGAGGTGATCGAGCGCACCCGCGTCTCGTCGTACTCCACCTTGCCCACCATTTGGATTTCGGCCGAGACGAAGCGGCGTTCGACCGGGGCCACCTCGATGCCGGCCAGCTTACGGGCGGCCGGCGAGAGGGTCAGCGTGCGGGGACTCTCGTCCATGTCGCCGCCGGTGTCTTTCACCTCGACCATCTCCATGCCGCAGATGGGGCACTTGCCCGGCCTGTCCATGGGCGGAACGCAGAACATCGAGCAGGCGTACTTGGGCGCCTTCTTCCTGGCCGCGGGTGGACCCTTGGCCGCCGGAATCAGGTCCATTCCGCACTTGGGGCATTTGCCCGGTTTGGGCAGGCGGACCTCCGGGTGCATCGAACAGGTCCAGACCTCGGCGGGGGCCGCCTCGGTGGCGGGCGCCGCCGCCTGTTGAACCGGCTGGGTTCCGACGACCGCACCGCGGAAGGCGTAGCCGGCCGCAAACGCGACGACCAGCAGCGCCGGCACCGGAGCCTTGGCGACTAGTCGCGCCATCCATTGGAGTCTGGGACTCATCCGTTCACCTGCGTCATCTGCCATGGTGGGGCACGTCGAGTCCGTCCAAGGCGGACGGTACCCACCACAATCGTCTTCCCGTTCTACGATCCGTCTTGCGGACGGCCCTGAGCTTCACCGGTTGTCTGCGATTCCGCTTCCGTCTGTTGCCGTCGCGGGATGGTTCGCCCGACGAGCATCTCGACTTCGGCCAGACGCTGCGCCTTACCGGCCAGGGCGCGTTCATACGACAGCTCGAAGTCCAGCAGCGTTCGCTCGGCGTCCACCAGGTCGAGGAAGCCGGCCTTGCCCGCCCGGAACGCGGCCTCGGTCGATTCGAGTGCCTGTCTGGCCTTGGCCAGCAGCGTGTCGCGATACAGGTCGATCTTTCGATCAGCGTCGCGCAACTGGTAGAGCGCCATCTTGATCCGGGCGGCCAGGGCGTTTCGGCGCTCGGACTTTTCGGCCATGGCGGCCAGGTGCCGGGCTCGCGCCTCGCGCTGACCGGCCGCGTACTTGCCGTACCAGATCGGCACATTCATGGACACCGACACCGCCCACACGTCCTTGCCGGCGTCGTCCGGGGCCGATCCGCTGAGGAAGCTGTTGCCAATGGCGTACACGTCGAGGGGGTCGCCCATTCCGCCGGCGAAGCGCGACAGGCTGCGGAGTGCGGCCGGGTTGCGCAGCCCCGCACCGCGCGGCCGGACCGCCGACCCGACGTCGGTATAGTCGACACCCACGGTGAAATCCGGCACGCAAGCCAGTCCGGCCAGATCGACGGCGGACCGCCGCTGGGCAATCTCGTGGTCCAGAGCCTTCAGCTCCGGATTGGCTTCGTCGGCCCAGGCGAGGATTTCCTTGTCACCGGCGTCGATGCGCTCTTGTGGGGCGTCCTGCGGGAAGGGCAGGTCGGCATGGGCAGGCCGATTCAGGGCCGCGTTGAGGCGAGCGACGATCGGACCGCGCAGGTCCACCAACGCCCGCAGCGAGTCCTCCAGCTTTTCCAGTTCGACCTGGGCACGGATCACCTCGGAGTACCCGGCTTCGCCCGTCTTGTATTCGGCTCGGACGACCTGCTCCAGATCCTCGAGCAAATCGCGGTTCTTGCGGACGACGGCGATCGCCCGGCCCAGGTAGTAGTACTCGTAATAGGCGTCCTTGACCCGGTAGAAGAGGGCCAGCTTCTCGGCCTCGTATCGTTGCCTGACCGCCTCGGCCTCCTGTGCGGCGACGTCGCCGCGCAGTTGCAGCTTGCCGAGCCAGGGGAAGGTCTGCGAAAGTCCGAAGGCCTGCTGCTGAGGCCCGACGCGCGTCTCGACCTCTTCGATGAAGTAGCGGTAGCTGAAGCGCGGATCGGGCAGGGCGGTGACCTGCGGCACTCGCTCCAAAGCCGCCTTCCAGCGATGGAAAGCCGCCTCCAGCCCCGGGTTGTTCAAGGCGGCGCAGGTCAGGTAGTCGGAGAGGTCCGCGGATTCGTCCAGAACCGGCGGCTGCGGCTCGGTGTGCTGTTCGGCAACATCAAAGCGTGCCGGGGGGGCGTCGGCGGGTGCGTCGCCCACGGCCTGACGGACGGCCATCCGCCCGCCGCCCGAGGCACATCCTCCGACGAGCCACACCGTCAGCACGGTGAAGCACGCGCGGCACAGGCCGCCCGGCCGCCGATCAATCTCCATGACACAACTCCGCCCGTACCAGCCAACGCCGGGTGAATCATGCACCCGGTTGCGGTCGGTTGTAAAGTCTTGGATGCCCAAACGGTTGTGGTTCTTCCCCGGGAATGCCCGAGGCGGTGAACTTCCTTCCGGTGGATCGCTGAAGCCGCTACCCTGCCCGCCGGGCGATTGGGCGTGCGATTGCTTCAAATGCCAGTGCAGGTGCGTGGTCTTTGACGGAATCCGAACTGGTAACCGGTTGTCGAAGCGGGGACCGTGAGGCGCAGCACGAACTCTACGCGCGTACCTCCCAGCGGATTCATCGGCTGCTCCTGCGGATGACTCGCGACCCCGAGGCCGCGTTCGATCTGGCCCAGGACACCTACCTGCGGGCCTTCGCCCGGATCGAGCAGTTCGACGGCCGGTCTTCGCTGGCCACTTGGCTGTACCGCATCGCCGTCACCGAGGCCCTGCAGTTCCTCCGCCGCGACCGCCGCATCCGATCCAAACTCCGCGAGGGTCTTCCGGAAGGGGTCGCCGAATCCGCCGGCGACCGCGTCGCCGCCCGTCTGGACGTGAATGACGCGCTGGCCGCCATCGATCCGACCGATCGACTCATGCTGTTGCTGCGATATCAGGAGGGCCTGGACTACAGGACCATTGCCGAGGTGACCGACTGCGCCCCGGGCACGGTGGCCTCGCGGCTGAACCGGGCGCGGCAGCGTCTTCGGAGTTTGTTGGAAAGCGGCTACGCATCGGGGGAAGAAGCGAGCCCGCCCGAGCATCCAAAGGAAGGGGGCTGATCGCCCCGGGCACGACGCCGGCCGACGACTCGCAGTGGCCGGGGCGGACGAGTCCGGAGGACAGGTGTCATGGACTGCAACGCCGCCAGAGAACAACTCGGCCCCTATCTGGACGACGAACTGGATGCTGACGCCCGCGGCGGTGTGGAGGCACACCTGGCCGGCTGTCCGGCGTGTGGGCGAGAGCTGGAACGCCTGAACGCCCTGGCGGCCGACCTTGCGGCGGGAAGTCCGACCGCAGTTCCGGACGGCCTATGGTCTTCAATCAAGGCGCGCTTGGACGAGGCCAAGCCCGCGGATGCAGGGCAGCGAGCCGGGCGAATGCGACTCGGGCACTACCGCGGGCCGCTTGCGGCCGCCGCCGGCGTTGTGCTGGTTGTGGGATTGGGGCTGCTGGGGTTGTCCTACATGAACGGTGGGGCGCCGGAGGCCGAAGCGTCCGCCGTCGACTTCGGCGTTCTGCTGGACGCTCTTCCGAAGGACGCCAAAGTTGCGTTCCGTGAGTTTCTGGAGCGACATGGGGCCGCAGAGACGACCGCGGCCGATGCTCTGCGACACGCGGCCCAGTTGAACTTCGCGACGCCGGAGTCGTTGCCGGGCGGTTTTCGTCTGCAGGCGGTCTACGCGCTTCAGTTCGGCGACAGCCCGGGCATTGCCGCGGAATACTCTCGCGACGGTGAATTCCTGGGCGCCATCTTCCACCCCCCGGTCCGTCGAGAGGACTTTGGCACGCACAAGGACCTGCCCTGTGCGGTCGGCATGCACCGAGGCCACAGCGTCCAGGTCGGCTCGTGGCGTCTGGTCCATCTGACCGATCCGACCACGTGCCATTGCGTGCTGAGTCAGTTGGACACCAATACCGAGTTGCCCGAAGTCATGGCCGCGGTAGCGCCGCAACTTCCGCCCGACGGCGGTGCAGGGCACGACCACTGATTGAGGACACCCCCTTACGCCGCTCAGCGCGTGTGCGCGTGGCCAGGTAACGCTACCTCGACGTATCCGAAGTTCGCTCGGCGTGAGTCGCGCAGCGTCATGCCCCAACAAGCGCGCCGTCGCAGGCGAGCAGGGTTCGCCGATACGTGCGCTCGGACGGCCTGTTTCAGCCCTCGGTCGCCCTCGGGGCCGGCTCGATGTGCACCAGCACGTCGGCAACCTCGGGATGGTGCCGTCTGACTTCGTCCTTGACCTGATGCCCGACCTCGTGAGCGATGGAAACGGACAGACCCCCGTCCACCTCGACGTGCATGTCCACCAGGTAGGTGGTGCCCATCTTGCGGGCCAGCAGCTTCTCGATTCCCTCCACGCCTTTCACGCCGGCCGCCGTGGACCGGACTCGCTCCAGCAGTTCGGGCCCCGGGCTCCGATCCATCAGCTCGGCCAAAGCCAGCCGGACGAAGCGCTGGCCGTTGAAGCCGATGATCACCGTGGCGGCCAGCGCCGCCCACTCGTCGGCGCCCTCGTAGCCGGGACCGGCGAAGAGGCTGACCGAGATGCCCACCGCCGCCAGCAGCGAGGTGACCGCGTCGCTGCGATGATGCCAGGCGTCGGCACTGACGGCCGTGCTGCCGATGCGTTTGCCGATCCGCGACGCGATTCGGAACATCCCCTCCTTGATGGCGACGACGGCCGCCAGCACGATCAGGGTGTAGCCGGCCGGGGCCTCGTGCGGGGCCAGGATGCCGTCCAACGCCTTCACCGCGATGCCGATGGCCGCTCCGATCAACATCATCCCGACGGCCAGTGCCGCCAGGGCTTCCGCCCGCCCGTGTCCGTAGGGGTGATCCTCGTCCGGCGGCTTGGCCGCGATGGCCAGCCCGCTCCAGACGATCGCCGAGCTGAAGATGTCGGCGAAGGATTCGACCGCGTCGGCGATCAGGGCGTAGGAGTTGCCCAACAGGCCGGTCACCAGCTTGACCACGGCCAGCACCCCGCTGAGGCCCATTCCCACCAGTGAGATCCGCAACCCCGCTCGAACGTCAGCGCTCATGACCGGCAGCATAACCCATGATGCCCCGCTGAGGGTAGCCGAGGACGCGAACCGCCCACCGGCGGGGGGCCGCCCCGGCCGTTTCGCGGCATTTCGGACGCGCCAATCGGGTAAAATGCGAGTTTCGCGGAACCCGGCGGGCGTCTGGGGACTTATGGTAGGTAGAGGTTGCTCCAAAGTGGACCAGGCGAGTCCCCAAAGCCGCCAAGAGGAGCCCATGACTTTGCAGATCTGCGCAACTGTATCCCCCCCGGCCGACGTGGACGGCGAGCGGGCACTGGTCGAACGGGCCAAGTACGACAGTCAGGCCTTCGGCCAGTTGTATCGCCGCTACTACCCGGTCGTCGCCGGATACGTCTATCGCCGCGTGGGTGATCGCCACGCGACGGAAGACCTGGTGGCGGAGGTGTTTCTGACGGCCCTTCGCTACCTGCCGCGGTACCGGCATCGGGGCGTGCCGGTGCGAGCCTGGTTCTATCGAATCGCCTCCAACACGGTCAATCGTTGGGCCCGCAGGCAGAGCCGCAACCCGCTGTGGAAATCCAACGGCGACGCGTTGGCCGGCACCCCCGCCCAGAGCGACCCCGCCCCCGACGGCCGCGCCGAACGTGCCCGGCGTGCCCTGCTGTCGCTGTCGCCCAAGTACCAGACCGTTCTGGCGCTCCACTACCTGGAGCGCATGACCGTCGACGAAGTCGCCCGGGCGTTGGGCTGTCGGGCCGGAACGGTCAAGTCGCGCCTATCGCGCGGTCGCGAAGCGCTTCGCGAGAAACTCCAGCAACGGAGGTGACCTGCCATGCACGGCGAAAAAGACCCCGTAGACGGCGCACTGGATGCGCTGCGATCACAACAGTGGACTGAAGATTCCTACAACGAAAAACTCGAGGAGAGACTTATGAGTGCATACAAACCCTCTGCGTCGGCCTCTCGAAGCACCCGGCGCCATACACTCGTCGGCCTGGCGGCCCTGCTGCTGGTGGCCGGCGGCACCTTCGCCGCTACCGGCGGGATCGACACCATCCGGCAATGGCTGGTCACCGTCGAGGTCAACGGCCAGGTCCACGAGTTCACCACCGACGATAACGGCATCGGCTCGTTCACCATCGAGACCGACGACGGCCAGGCCGAGGTTCAGGTACAGATGGCCACTTCGCCCGACGGTGGCGAGGTGACCAGCAACATCACCATCTCGGCCGAGAGCCCCGATGGTGGTATGACCCGGGACATCGAGGTGCAGCGCCGGGTCCGGACGGTCAGTAGTGACCTGGCGGGCGACAGTGCGTACACCGTCGATGATCTCGGCGACACCGAGCCGGCGGCCGAGTGGGTGCAGGACGGCGTCACCAACGCGGTTTACCTGGTTCCCAACGGCGAGGATGAGGGCGTCGGCTTCAAGGTCTTCGCCGCCGCCACGACTTCCGACGGCGAGACGATCGTGAACCTGGCGGCCGCCCCGCCCGTGGCCCTGCCCGAGAACGAGGACGACATCAGCGTCGAACTGGCCGACGACGGCATGCTGACCATCACGATCGGTGGTGAGGGCGAGGAGATGGTCATGAACCTGGCCTTCGCGACGGCCGGCGCCACCGGCCCGGCCTGCTGCGATCCGGACGAGCCGCTCGAGGTCGAGACGCCCGACGGCGAAATCACGATCACCCTCGATGCCATCGCCCTCGAGGGTCAGGCCCCCGAGGAGGAGTAACCGGGCCGGCTCCATCAGACAGCCGACAAGACGTGCAAGACGCGCCAGACGCGCCAGACGTGCAAGACGCACAAGATCGCAGGCGGCTCCCAACCGCCTGCGGTCTTCGCTTTCCTATTTAATAGCCTCATCCGCCGCGCTACGGGCAGGTCGGTGCGATATGCCCGATGCGCGATTTGACCGATGAAGCGTCGGCCGTGCTGATCGACGCGTTAATGTTGTATCGGTTCCCCGCCCTCGCTGGGCGAGCGTTGGGCGACTGTGCGGCGTGGTCGTCGTCGGGTGGCCAGCAGCATTGCCAGGACGAAGAGGGGCAGGGTGGTTGGCTCGGGGATGTGGGCGATCCAGGCTTCGATGAGGTTGTCGTGGTAGGCGGTGCCGACGATGGTCCGGCCGTCGGCCGAGACGCCGTGGACGAAGGCGAGCTGCCAATCGCCCATGTCGATGCCGTGCGCCGTGATGATGTCATGCAGAAAGCGGAAACCGTGCGTCTGATCCCAGATGAAGGCGCCGCCGCCCGCGTCGCCGACAATAACCGATCCGTCCGCTGAGACGTCCTGCGGGGTAGCGGTGAAGCCCAGGTCCACCAGCCCCTGTTGCTGTGTCCAACGAAAGACGTGGCCTTCGTAGTAGCCGACGTCGCCGGCACCGACGATGACCGATCCATCCGCCGACACCGCTTTGGCGTTGCTGGAGAAGCGCCCGCCGGGGAGGTCTCCGAGGCCCACCATTCCTTCCTGTGCCGTCCATCGGAAGGCCTCTGTGCCGTCATCCGACTCGGCCCAGCCGACGACGGTCGACCCGTCGCTGGAAACCGCGTTGGCGATGCTGTCGATCCGTCCGCCGGGAAGGTCGCCCAGTTGGAAGAGGCCATCCTGCCGTGTCCATCCGAACGCCAGGACGTGCGGGCCGATCTCGTCGGGATCGCCACGCCCAACCACAAACGACCCGTCGCCGGAGATGCCGGTCGCCTGGCTGGCAAAATCCCCGCCCCAGAAGTCGCCGAGTCCCTCGATCCCTCCCTCTCCTGTCCACCGGAAGGCTTCTGTGCAAGCATCGCAAGAAGCGCTCGACTGGCTCGAGTCGCTGGAGCCCGCGACCACTGATCCGTCAGCCGAAACCGCTCTGGCACCGCTCCAGAAATCGCCGCCGGGCAAGTCCCCGATCCCTACCATGCCGCCGGCGGCCGTCCAGCGAAAAGCCTCAGAGCCGTTGACGCCGGTGCTGCGGCCCACCACAGTTGTTCCGTCGGCGGAGATATCCCCAGCCACGCTGTGGAAGGAGCTGCCGCCCGGAAGATCGCCCAGACCAAGGAAGTAGACCTGATCGGCGTGAGATGCCTGGATGACTCCCGTAGTGGCTAGCAGGTAAGCGACCCGGCACTGCCATGCGGCACTCATCCTACCTCACTCCCTTGTCCGTTCTCCAACTTCCGAGGCATTCCCGCCCATGCCTCGGTGCCTTCCCCTATGTCGGCATTTGGGCAGCGCCTTTCGCAGCCGATTCCCCCTGCGGCGTGCCGCTCAGGGCATCGATTCAGAGTTTGCATCGTTGGAATCGGTTTCTGGGAAGGCTACGTCGCCAGCACCTTGATCACCACCAGCGTCACGTCGTCTTCCTGGGCGTGGTCTTTGCGGAACTGGGCCAGCACCTCGGTGACGGCCTTGCTGATCCTCTCGGCCGGTGCGTCGGCGTTGCGGCGGATCACTTCGCGCAGAGCGTCCTTGCCGAAGAAGTCGCCCTGCGGGTTGCGCGACTCCCAGATGCCGTCCGTGCCCAGCAGCACGACCTGGCCGGGCTTCAGGGTAACCGGGCCGGACTCGCGATACGCCCAGCCGGCCTCGATCCCCAAGGGCAGGCCGCTGCCCTCCAACTCGCTGAACGCGTCGGTCTCGGGATCGAAGACGATGGCCGGGTCGTGACCCGCACTGGCCCAGCGCACCTGGCGCGATCGAGCGTCGATCACCATGTAGAACAGCGTCATGAAGCGCCCGCGGCTCATGTCGCCGCTCAGGCAGCGGTTCATGTCGTTCATCAGTTCGGCCAGGCTGCCGGGCTGGACGGCCCGGCTGCGCAGCAGCGCCCGCCCGGTGGTCATGAGCATGGCGGCCGCGATCCCGTGTCCGGTCACGTCGCCGATGGCCACGCCCAGCAGCCCCGGCGCCAGCTCCGACAGATCGAGATAGTCGTAGTAGTCCCCACCGGTCTCGTCGCAGTAGATGCTCTGACCGGCCACGTCCAGGCCCTTGACCTGCGGCGGCCCCGAAGGCAACAGGTGCTGCTGCACCTCCATGGCCAGGGCCAGCGACTGTTTCAACCGCAGCCGATCCTGCAGTTGCGGCACCATGGCGTTGAAGGTCCGACCGAGCAATCCCAACTCATCCCCCGTCTTGATCCGTACGCGGGCCTCGAGGTCGCCTTTCGCGATCCTGTCGGCGGCCGCCGCCAGCCTGCGCAGCGGCCGGGTCACCGACCGCGATCCAACCACAGCACACGCCACGACGACCAGGATCACGGCCCCGGCCACCAGTGCGTCCGTCTGCAACTGATGTCCCGTGCGATCCAGGATCTCGCGTCCGGCCGCCGCCGCCTGGGCCACCACCTCCGCGTACGGCAGGATCAGAACCAGGTACCCGCCCTGATCGCCCACCGGCCCGTAGACCCACAGACAGTCGCGCCCCAGGTACGGCATCTGCCGCTGGCCCCACTGACCCTGGGCCATGTCGGCCAGCAGTCGGCCGAACTCTTCGGTGTCTTCGGATTCCAGCCGCTCGGCGTCGAACGGCGTGCTCCATCGTTCGCCTTTGCGGTGGTACCCCGGCTGGGCGATGATGGCCGCCTCGAACTGCCCCTCCTCGCCCGCGGGCTGCAACTGTACCAGGATGGCCCGCGCTGCCTCCGACCAGGTGGCCGGCAGCTTCATGTGCTCGACGATGTCGGCCTCGGTCACGTCCAGACCGGTCACGCCCGCGAAGGACCCGTCCGGCCGATGAACCGGCGCCGCGATGGTCAGGATGAGCTGCTCGGACGAGGCGTCGAAGTAGGGACCGATCCAGCACAGTTGCCCGCGCTCCTTGGCCAGCGTGTACCACTGCCGCTGCCGTGGGTCGTACTCGGCCGGATAGCCCCCGTGTCCGGGGTAGCTGCTGTGCACCCCGCTCTCTGTGGCGGTGTACTGCCAGTAGATCAGGTCGCTCATGGCCTGGTAGCGGAAGCGGTACTCGGCCGACATTCGCGACAGGCGGGCTATCTCCGGTGCGACAGCCTCGGGCGAGACTCCGGGCGCCAGCTTGAAGGCCTGCTGCGAGTAACTGACCGGAATGGGCACGCCCGGACCGTCCGCCAGGAACCGGTAGTGCTTGGACGACGGCTTGGTGTCGGCCGGGATGTTGTCGCCCCGATCGAAGTCCTCCGCCAGGTACACCTTGGCGTCGGCCGGCGGCTCGGCCGCTAAACACCGATCCACCGCCCGGGCCTGTGCCAGCAGCAGGTGCTGCAATGTCTCCCGCTGCTGCGTGACCAGGGCGGCCTGGTTGCGGATCAGTTGCTGAAGCTGCTCGCCGGTTCGATCGGTGAGCGACTGCCGGGCCTGGACCGCCAGGTCCCTACCCAGCGACAGCATGCCGTGCCGGTCCAGCACGGCCACGAACACCAGCGGAACCAGCGCCATGGTCAGCAACAGGATCAGCAGTTTCCAGCGAATGCTCATGCCACCTGCCCGGGTGATCGTCGCCGGCCGCCGGCCCCGCGCACCGCACGATCACCGCGTGCATCTGACCATACCCGGCGCCCACTGTCCATGCAGAACCCGTGCAGGCGACGGCTCGTCGCGCCCGCCCGACCGGGATCGTTCAGCCGGGCCAGCGCCCGCCGCGGCGAGCAACTTGGCGGTTGTGCGCGGTCGCCGGGTTTTTGGTTTGAGTGACACCCGCCTGGCGCTTTACACTGCCCGCCGCACACCCCATATTGGGGCAGACGAAGACGTTGCTCGACGCGACCCGATCGCCCGGTTCGGCGATCGAACGAATGAGAGGTGGACGATGAGACGGTTTCTGATCCTGGGATTGGCGGCTCTGGTCGGTTGCGCCACAAGCGGTGGTGGTGGTGGTGGCGGCGGTGGTGGCGGCACCGACGACGCCAACGTGAACCAGAACACCGGCCCCGACGACGGCAACGTGAACCAGAACACGAGCCCCGACGACGGCACCACCGAAAACGAGAACCAGGCCGCCCCGAACGACAACGATGATTCCGGGCCGGTCCCGGCCTCACCGGGGGCGGCCGCGTTCGCCGCTAACGACTGCGACGGGTGTCATACGGCCCAGTCGAACAACTTCAGCGGCAGCACCGTTGACAGCATCGTGGACGCGCTCGTCGGTGACGTGCCGCACGCCGGCGCCGACCTGACCGCCCTGTCCGAGGAGGACTTCGACCTGATCACGGACTATCTGGTCGCGGTCGCCCTCGGCGAGGAGCAACTCGACGGCGTCAGCGACGACGGCGAAGAGAACGAGAACGCCGACACCGGCGACGAGGACAACGACAATGCCGGCCCGGACGACGATTCCGCCGAGAGCGAGGCCCACGCCTGGTTCGAGCAGGTCTGGACGGACTTCGACCGCAACTACTCACACTTCGCGGTCAAGGAGGTGGACTGGGACGCCGTGCGCACCGAGTACGAGCCCCGCTTCGAGGCCGACCTGACCGACGACCAGTTCCTGACCAACCTTGCCGAGATGCTGGCCGGGCTCCGCGACGTGCACGTCTGGCTGTTCGACGCCCAGGGTGAGTCCGTCGAGGTCTATTCCAAGCCGGCCGCTCAGAACTACCCCTCGGACGATCCGGCCCAGTACTTTCCCCAGGGTCTGCAGCAGATGCAGAGCTTCCCCCTGACCCACGGCTGGACGACCGACAACATCGCCTACATCGGCATCGACTCCTTCGACGCCGACCGGTGGGACGGCCTGCACACCGGCCACGTGGACGATCTGTTCGCCGCCTACGCCGACGCCGACGGGCTGATCATCGACGTGCGCCGCAACAACGGCGGGAGCGAGCTGGTCGCCCAGGTTCTCGCCGGCCACCTGAGCACCACCGCCTACGTCTACGGCTATCACCGCACGAAGAACCCCGGGCCCGACCACAGTGACTTCGCCGACTTCACCGAGCACCGCCTCGAGCCGGCCGAAAACGATCCGTTCCTCAAGCCGGTCGCCTGCCTGATCGGCCAGCGGAACCTCAGCTCGGCCGAGTGGTGGGTGCTGATGATGTCGGAGAACCTCCGCGGCATCACGTTGATCGGCGACACGACGCGCGGCAGCTCGGGCAGCCCGCAGGAGTTCAGCCTCGACAACGGAATCACCTATTACATTCCGAGTTGGGAGGCCTATCGAGTGGACCAGACCACCCGGATCGAGGACGTCGGCATCGACCCCACGCCGGGCTTCGCCATCCCCGCGGAGGAGAGCTACACAACCGATCACGACTTCGTCCTGGAGCGAGCCGTCGACCTGCTGACGCAGTGACGCCCCGAGCCCCGCGGGATTCATCCCGCGCTGGGTGATCCGAGCCGCGACATTCATGTCGCGAGACGTGACCGGCGACATTCACCCGGCGCGGTGAGATTCACCCCACCCCGCGCGATCCGAGCCATCCCGGCGCGCCGGGATCAGGAAGCGGACTCCAACCTCACCGGCATCGTGTGGCACCGGCTTCCAACCGGTCTGACGAGACGACCGCGACTGTCCAGCCCAAGGGTGGCACTGCCCGGCCGCAGCCGGGGCTGTCAGAATCCGCGGATAACCGCCGCCCGCATCATCACGCGGCCGGCGGTCGCTCCGCTTGCCCGGACAGGACGCTGCCAGTCCATAAATATTCCCGCACGATAAAGCGATACTGATTTTACGTCTTTTTCAGTTGACATGGCGTCTCGAAACCAGTATCGTCGGAGTCGCGTTTTCGCGCGGTAGCATCGGCGGGCGCGACAGCCATCGGAGGGGCTTCGTGTACTCCACGGTCGTCGTCCCGCACGATCAGAGCCAGGAGAGTCTGGACCAGGTGACTGCTGAGGCCGTGGCCACCCTGGCCGTCGTGGACGGCGCGCCCGGCACCACGATCGCCGAGAAGCTCGCACCGCTGGCCGCACAAGGCTGGATCCGGCACGGAGTCAGCGAGGAACTCGGCCCGAATCAGTAAATCACGGAACCTCCACCCCTGCGTGACTTAGCGGGGTAAGCGGGCTGGTGGGTATACGCACTCGCCAGCCCGCTACGCATGCGCAGACACCGAGCGGCCGACGTTGGGCGAGTGGGCCACGTCTTCGGGTTTGGGGTCAGGACCGGCTCGCCGGGCGGTCAGGGCGCCGGCGGTTCGCGCTCTTGTTCGACCGGGGCGCGCGTGCCGGCCCATCAGGACGACGGCGGTTCGCGCTCCTGTTCGGCCAGTGACCGCTGGTATGCCTTCCACCCCGGGCACCATCCGGTGTGCCAGCGCCAGATGCGGGAGATGATCGAACGGGGCTTGCGTTCGGCGTACCTTCGGAACCGACAGTGCTCGCAGGAATGCAGCTTCATTCGCTCACTTCGTTCGGCGGCCCGCCGCGGCGCCGCGGTGTCATTGCGGCGTGTCCTGGAGGTGCTTCTCGAAGACCACCAGGTTGTTGCCCGTGTGGGAATCGTAGCGGATGCCGACGATGTCGTACCCGGTGTGGATGGCCAAAAGCAGCATGGGCCGATGCTGGTTGTAGCACTCGAACCGGGCCATCTCGTAGCCCTTCTGGCGGGCCCAGGCGTGTTCGGCCGCCATCAACTGCGAGGCCACCCCCAGCCGCCGGGCGTCGGGCAACACCCCGTAGAGCCAACTGTAGTAGGTGCTCGGGCGCAGCTCGTACCCGCAGGAGAAACCCACCGGCTTGTTGTCCAGGTGGGCCACCATGATCAGCGCGTTGTGCCGGTAGTGCAGCCGCCGATCCAGAAAGGCCACGTCCACCGGCGGCCGGGCGATCTGGTTGTACATCTCGCAGATCAGCCCGTACTCGTCCTTGCCCACGATCTCGATTTTGGTGGTGGCCATTCCGTAATCCCTCTGACCTCGCCGCGGGAACCGCGACGTACCCGCACCAGTATCCCAGTCCCGCGGCCGGAGGGCAAGCAGCCCGATGCCGACCGGTAACTTACTCGAACAGCACGTACCGCCGCTGCGGCTCGGCGAAGCCGGCGAACTCCTGGTCGACGAAACCGAAGGGGCCGGAGTCCCACATGTCGCCGTAGTGATACAGGATGGTCTTCTTCTTCACCTCCGGCGGCAGCGTGCGCATCTCGCTGATCAGCGAGTGCACCGGCTCGGGCTCCTCGATGAGCTGCACCTCGTGGAAGCAGATCTTCGCCCGACCCATCCGGTCGGCGTAGGCCGCGTAGTCGAACCGGCTGTCGCCGGAGAAGAACACCGACTGGCCGGACTGCGTGTCGGTCAGGTACAGCCCGTAGGACGGCCAATCGTACTTCCGCTCGATCTTCACGTGGTCGGTGGGAAAGATCTCGAAGCAATACCGCTTGAGCAGGTGGAACCGTTCGTGGCCGGGCTCGCCGGGGCGCAGGGCCTGAATGAAGAAATAGTCCTGCAGTAGGGCGTAGCGCCCGGGGACGGTGTTGAGCCCGCCTTTCAGCGAGTGGTCCCAGAGATTCACCAGAATGTTGATCGAGCTGATGATCTGCGGTTTGAATCCTTTGCCGGTCTGCGGATCGCGGCTGAGGAACGTATTGGTCAGGGCCATCTCCTCGAGCCCGCCGATGTGATCGGCGTGCTGATGGGTGATGAAGATGCGCCGGATGCCGGGGTAGTGGACCTGTCCGTTCCGGGCCAGGTATTCGAACCCGGGGCGGTCCTTCAGGGCGTGCAGGGCGAACGGGCCGGTGGTCCCGAAATCGATCAGGACCGTGTCGTCCGGGGCCGCCTGATGGTCCGGCCCTTTCGACCAGGCCTCGACCAGGACGTTGGACTGATAGTTCCGTTTGGCGAAAGCGTTGCCGACCCCAAGGAAGGTGAAGGTGAGCACGGCGTGTCCTCCCGCGACCTTGATAGGTTCGCCGGCCGACAGAGGCTGTTTGATACAACCTCGGCCATCAGCGGCCGGTCGGCGCCGCAGGCGTCCGGGCCGCCCTCTTCCCCTGTTTACCACGGACACGGCGGATGTTCCAGGGTCGGCCTCCGCCGCCGCTCCTCCGGGGTCCGTGACACTTCCGGCGGCATTCGGTTTGGGGTGCCACGGGCGGCTTGTCCGCCCGTGCGGTCTCTCGGGTGGGCGTGTGGAGCACACACACTGGCAGGCAAGCTGAGGCTGTCCGACAATTACAGGGCATCCAGAATCCACTGAACGTTGCCGTTCCTGCCGCCCCGCTGGTGGTGGTAGCGGAGCAGTAGCTGGTACACGAAGATCGCGGCGGTGAGCTGGGTCATGTTGTTTGCCAGGCCCCG